>PMZQ01000092.1:0-28539 GCA_003170155.1 Actinomycetota bacterium
CCCGAGCCGTTCTGGCCCAGGATGGCGACGCACTCGCCGCGCTCGATCGAGAAGCTGATGGGCTCGAGCGCCACGATTCGGCGGCGGCGCAGGTGCAAGCCCTCACGGCGGCGGAACTCCTTACGGAGCTTGATCACCTCGACGGCCGGAGCGACTGGAACAGCGCTGGAATGTGAGAAAGCTGAAACGGGTAACACGTTGCGACTCCTTGTATCGACAGAAGCGGAGGACCGGGGCGCGCCTCTAGTTGCCGGGCCCGAAGGCCCGGTGGCGCACGGCTTCGTCAATAAACGTTCGGGAGGAACATCGCGTATTTAAGGTAGCAACGACCGCCGATTTCGGCCAGTCGCCGCGGCGGCTAGGTCGAGGCACTGACACGCGACTGGAGCACGCTCGAAGACATGCGCTGGACGATTTCGACCTCAACGCTCGCCCTGGAGGTGCTGGTACCACAACGGCCACGCGTAACAGATCCGACCCCCGTCCCGATCGAGACGGAAGCCGTAGTCCACGATTGTCTTCGTTACTTCTTTGTTCGCGTGCCGGGGACGCGGCTCGTCGCCGTCTTCCGGCCCTTGGGGCGAGTGCTGACGGGCCGCGAGACAACGACCTCCTCGGGCTTCGAGCTCTCGAGCGGCTCCTCCAGACGAATCACAGCCACAGCCCCCGCGCTCGCGAGCAGCGAGCCGGCGAGCGCGAGCCAGGTGCCGGGCCTGAAATTGCCGAGGTTGTTGAAAGCCTCGAACGCAGGCTGGTAGACAGCGATACCGACCAGCACCAGCGAGGCGGCCAGCGTCCATTCGGCCAGCAGAGGTATGCGGGTACCCACCGCGCCCACGAGCGCGGCGAGGGCCGAGACGGCCAGTACGAGCATCACGATTCCGAGCGAGTGATCGTTGTTCCCGACATCCCAGTAGCTGCGATGGAGGGTCCCGACCATGGGTTCGGCGTCGAGCCAGAGCGACCAAACGACCAGACCGAGCCCGGCTCCGGCGGCTAGCGACGCCGCAGCGTTTTTTGCGGTCAGCTCGATCGGGCGCGGGCGCCAGTAGGAGAGCACGTGAGGCGAGACCGCGCTCAGACCGATCACAACTCCTCCGGCAACGCCCAGCCACGTCGCCGGCCCGAGGTTGCCGAATGTCGGCGCGACCTGAGCCAGATCGAACGCGAAGAAGCCGAGAATGACCCAGCCCAGAGCGCTGATGGCGGGAAGGATCCACCAACGCTTCAGCACGAAACCGGCGACGACCAGAGCTGCGGCGGCGGCGATCAAGATGAGCGGGAAGCCGCCGAGGGTACCGTCAACCCAGAAGTTACCGGGCTTGACGCTGAAGACCTCTGTCCAGCCGTCTGCTGCCAGCGCCAATCCCAGCCCGACGATCGCAAGCAGAGCGCGCACGGAAGATCGGTTCAGCTCGAGGACGCCGCGTCGAGCGAGCAAGGCTGCCGTCGTCGCGCCGACTGTGACGAGCGCGCCCTCGAGTCCCAGCCCCGCGCCGGAGTGGAGCCCGACAAGGTAGTTGAAGGCGAGACGCACCGGGGCGTAGGAAGCGATGCCGAGCAGCACGAGCGACGACGCCACGGCCCAGGCTTCGAACAGACGAACCCAGATCAGAGAAGCGGCGACAAGGCAGGCAAGCGCAAGTGCCGCGAGGACGATCATGGCGATGCCGAGCGCGTGGTTGCCGTGGAGACCGTAGAACAATCCGGCCGAGTTCCAGAAGCTGGGATGGTGGAGATGGCCGAGATCGTCGCTGACGACACCGGCCGTCAGAGCGAGCGGCAGCGAGACCATGACAAGTCCGAGACCGAGAGCGCCGACGAGCCTGGAGACGCAGATCGCCCGCCCGGAGCGCGACTCGTTTTTCGAGAGGCTGAACAACCCGGATGGAGCAGCGCCGAGCGCGATCAGCAGGCTGCCCCCGAGCCCGAACCACGAGCCGTTTCCCAGTGAGCCTAAATGAGTCGAATAGCCGAGGGGAATGAACGCGAAGAAGCCAAGCAGCACCGCGCCGATACCGCTCACCACTCCCAGGAACCGTTCGCCCTCGAGCATCACGTTCGCCAGCAGGAAACCGGCAGCGACGACGACGAGCGCGATCAAGAACACATAGGTCGTGCCGTCTTTCGAGTAGTTCGCGATGTTGCCGACGCGAACCGGGTCGAGCCTTAGCGATGACAGAACGAGGCCAAAGCCAAGTGCGACGACGAATTTCCGGATCAGGGCAACGGCTTCCGCGAGGCCGCCGAGATAAGCGGCGATGTGGCGAATTGCAGCCACGAACTTACCGATCGGGGTTGTCAGCATGAAGGCGCTTTACGGTTTCGCTACTCGAGCGAGGAGAGTACAGACAGCCTCCAGGCTAATCGCGCTCGGCGACCGCCGGTGTCGTCAGCTCTCCGCCGAGAAAGAGCGCGGCCACCGCACCTGCGACTGCGATCACACCTCCGGCGAGCGTGAGCCAAGCGCCTAACTCGAGCCGGCCCAGGTTGTTGAACGCCGCAACGACGGGATAGAAGAACACCAAGCCGAAAAACAGGAGTGAGGCGCCCAGCGCCCACGCTCCGAAAAGGCGTACCCGCGTCGTGGCCGCGGCGAGCGCCGCGACTACTCCAACGACCGCAGCTACGAGCATGACAATCCCAGTCGAGTGATCTCCGTTGAAGCTCCAGTAGCTCAGCTCGAACGATGGCTTGATCGCCTTGATCTCGGCCGGGATCTCGTAGAAGTTGAGCCAGAGAGAGCCGATTCCCAGGCCCAGACCGATAACCGTCACGCCCCAGGCGAAGAGCGACCGGTCGCCAGAGGCGATTCTCGGGCGCCGACCAGAGGCTGCCAACCGAGACAGCGGAGCCGTGCTCAGCACGATCAAGACCGCTCCGGCGATTCCGAACCAGGCACCGATGCCGAGCTCGCCCAGTTTCGGCGCCCAGAAGGCGACGACCCACAAGAAGAGACCCAGCAGCACCGTACCCGCACCCGCGGCGACAACTCGAGGCCATTCGCGCTGCAACACGACGGCCATCGTCACCAGTACGGCGCAGAGGACGGTCAAGCATAGAAGCATTTCTCCCTGCGTCCGGTCGGTCGCCCAGTAGCCTCGAGAATCGCCTGAGACGGTTTTCGTCCACAGCGCCGCCAACGCGAGCCCGACTCCGGCCGTTGTCAGGGACAGGCGAATGAGCGACGGAAGCTTCATCGGTTTCTCCTTCTCTATTCCGGGATCGATCTGAGCACGCCAGCCTAACCGACTGGCAAGGACGAGATCAAGTAACCGGCTCAGCCCCTGAGGAAGCTGGGTGGTTCAAGCGGATCGGCGTGACCGCGCGGAGCCGGCTCGAAGGTGGTGCTTCGCCAGTTCTTCGCGGAGGCTAGAGCGTGAGTGCCGCCGAGCCCGGTGGCGATCACCGTCACCCACATCTGGCCGGTGAGACTCTCGTCGATGGTGGCTCCGAAGATGATGTTCGTCTCTTCGGTCGCGGCCTGGCGGATGATCTCGGCCGCCTCGTTCACCTCCATCAGCGACAGGTCCTCGCCGCCGGCGATCGAGAGCAGGATGCCCCTTGCCCCCGCCAACTCGGTGTCGATCAGCGGCGATCGCAACGCCCGGTCGGCAGCCTCCTTGGCCCGGTTCTCACCGGTGGCAAAGCCGATGCCCATGAGAGCAGAGCCTGCGTCCTTCATGATCGTGCGCACGTCGGCGAAGTCGAGGTTGATCAGGCCGGGCATCGTGATCAGGTCGCAGATGCCCTGGACACCCTGGCGCAGCACGTCGTCGGCGATACGGAAGGCCTCCAACATCGATGTGGAGCGATCGAGCACCTCGAGCAGGCGGTCGTTGGGAACGACGATGACGGTGTCGCAGTTGCGCCGCATTTCCTCGACGCCGAGGTCGGCCTGGGCTTTGCGCTTGGTACCCTCGAAGCGGAAGGGCAAGGTGACGATGCCGACCGTGAGTGCGCCCAGCTCGCGCGCGATGCGCGCCACCACAGGCGCGGCGCCCGAACCGGTGCCACCGCCCTCTCCCGCGGTCACGAAGACCATGTCCGAGCCGCGCAGCGCGTGCTTGATCTGGTCGTAGGCCTCGTCGGCCGCCAGTTTGCCAACCTCGGGATCGGAGCCGGAACCGAGCCCCTGGGTGAGCTCACGGCCGATGTGGATCTTGACCGGCGCATCGCTCATCTGCAGCTGCTGGATATCGGTGTTGATGGCGACGAAGTCGACCTGCGAGATCCCCGCGTCCATCATCCGGTGGATGGCGTTCAACCCGGCGCCACCAACCCCCGCCACGCGGATGACCGCGAGATAGGCGCTCGCATCGGGCCCGACCTGATGTAGGCGAGCAGGCGGCTCGGGGATCGGCTCGATGTAGGTGCTGCGCGGCGGTGGCTCGGGGAAGATCGTCTGCCGGGCTGGTGAGGTGGGCACAGTGGCCGAAGCCAGAGGCTGAGCCGGGGCGGCCGGCTGCTCGGGCTCGGGTTCGGGCTCGGGCTGCCGGACGCGAGCCGGCGGCTCGTCGAAAATCGGAGTGTGCTCTACGGTCTCCTCGGGCGGCTCGGGACGATGGGCCGGAGGTGCAGGCTTGCGTGCCTGCGCCGGGGTCTCATCAGGGGTCTGAGCTTGAGACGGAGCCGGGGTCTGAGCCGAAGCCGGGATCGGTGCATCGCCGGGGGCGACAGCGTCGCGCTCGGCCTGCCGCTGCGCCGCTTCGGTCGCGCGGAAGAGCTCCGCGAGCGGCCCATCACGCATGCTTGCGCGTTTTCGCGCCATCGAGCACCTCCTTGGCGAGATCGCGGTAGAGAGCCGCTGCCTCCCCTTTCGGATCGTACTTGAGCACCGAGAGGCCCTTCACGGGCGCCTCGGCGTAGCGAATCGTCTTGCGAATCCTGGTGTCGAACACAAGATCGCCGAAGTTCTCCTCGAGGATGTCGATCGCCTCACGTGAGTGCAGAGTACGCGCGTCGTACATGGTCGGAAGGATCCCGTCGATCTCGACGCGCGGGTTCAGATTCTCACGCACCATCGCCAGCGTGTTCTCGAGCTGGACGAGGCCACGCAGCGACAGGTACTCGCATTGCACCGGCACGATCACCCCGTCGGAGGCGACGAAGGCGTTAATCGTGAGCAACCCGAGCGAGGGCGGCGTATCGATCATGATGTAGTCGTAGCTGTCCCGCGCAGGCAGGAGTGCCTTCTCGAGCGCTCGCTCGCGCCCGATCATGCTCGAGAGAGCCAGTTCGGCGCCGGCCAGATCGATCGAGCTGACCGCGAGGTCGACCTCGCAGCGCTGGATGATCTCGGTGATCGGCAGCCGGTGGACGAGCACGTCGAACATCGAGCGCTCGATCGTGTCGGGGTTGAGGCCCTGGCTCATGGTCAGGTTTCCCTGCGGATCGAGATCGATCATCAGAACCCTGAGACCGCACTCTGCGAACGCGACCGCGAGGTTGAGGGTTGACGTCGTTTTGGCGACGCCGCCCTTCTGATTAGCGAACGCGATCACGCGTCCCATCGACTCTCCTTCATCGGGCGCCCGGCCGAGCGGACGCGATAGTAAGCCTGCGACCCCCATCGGCGCTCCAATTTCGGCTCCATCAAACGGAGTCCTTCCCTTCGCTCGCGGCTCGACCAGAACCCATCGCCGCCGCCGGCGCAGAACCTCTCACATGGTACGGGAAGGAAAAGCATTCCAGGACGACCTGCGGAAACCCCGCAACGGACACGCCGCCGACGTTCGAATCCCCGTACTCAGGCGGAAAATCGCCTGATTTCGGTCGTCACTGCTCGCCACCTTAGTACTCGAGCGGATCGATCCGCTCGATCACGCCGGGAGCGTGAGACGAGATCTTGCTCGATCTCGAGGAGTAGCGGAGGTCGGTCGAGCGACGAGTCCCGTAAGCGAGCGGAGTCAGCCCGATCTCGCTCGCTCGCGACCTCGTCCCAGTGGAAGAGATCCTCGTGGCCCAGCTTCTCACCCAAACGGTCCTCGCACTAGTGAATGTCTCTTCGCCCTAGCGGTGCTCCTGCTAGTGGCCGCTCGAGAGCGTCCAGGCAACGCTCGAGCGCTTTTCGGGCGGCGGCTCCGGCCGTCTGCTCGGTTTCCAGCCAGCGCTCCGCCTCGACGGCCAGGAGCGCGAGTTGGTCGAGAACCAGCTCGCCCGGCTCTCGCGCTCGTTCCATTGCCTCGATCAGGTCGAGCCTGGCAATGACGGCGCGTGCTTCTTCCACGAGATAGAGGCTAGGTGCGAACGAGCGGTCGTACTGTGCCGGATCTGCGCCGAAAGGCCCGCGGGCGGGCTCGGTCAAGCTCGTCTTCAAGCTCTCGGCGTCGAACACGCTCGCGCCGGCGATGTTAACCGGAAGGGCTGCTAGCCGGCGGCGGCGCGCACGGCCAGCGAGCGGCTTGGACGCGGGCGCATTCCGAGCAGGGACTCGTCAAGCGCCTCGATCATACGAGCGCGGTTCCCGTGCATCAGCACCTCGACCAGAGCGCGGCGGACCGCGTCGCCCGTGCTCTTGTCGGCGGGCTCGCCGCCGGCGAGCGCACGCAGGCGCACACGCAGGTCGGCCCTCTCGCTCGACCCTTCGCCGAGCAGAGTCGCAGCCCGCAGGGCCGCCATTGCCAGACCCTCGCTGGCGCCGAGGAGCGAGATCAGAGCCTCGCGCAGCTGGTCGGAGCGGAACGGTTCCTCGGCAAACAGCGACAACTCCCAGCGATCTAGCGCCTCCGCGAGCTCGCGGTCATCGTCGGCCGATCCGATGCGGACGCGCAGGTCGTGCGCCAACTTGCCCCGGAACTGATCGAGGCGCGTCGCCTCTCCGTAGGGCTCGGTGGCAGCGATGGGCAGGATCGGGCGGATGCCGTAGGGACGCTTGTCGAGACGCTCGAAGAGCACGGGCCCGGCAGCGATCGCGCCGGCGGTCGCAAGACGTAGGGCGCTGACCGCGTCGGCCAACTCGGCGGGAGCGTCGGGCGCCTCGATCTGCTCGGCGCCGAAGGCGCGCTGCAGCTCGATCACGGCCAGGCGATCGGGGCGGCGCCCAAACTCCCGCGGCAGGATCCCGTTCGCCTCGGGCCAGTAGGCGGAGATCTCATCGGGAGCCGAGAGGCGCACACGAATGCCGTCGCCGAGATCGATCTGGGCACCAACCGAGAGCCCGAGCAGCGGCGCGACACCGACATAGGTTCGCTCGCTGCCGAAGAGTGAGTGCTCGAGCTCGACATAGGCCCGGTCGAAGGCGTCGTCGTGCCAGTCGAATCCGCCGCAGCCCTCGGCGGTTGTGATCAGCACCGGCAACAGGACGGTCATGAACAGCGCCTCCTCGTCCGGCAGCTGCTCGCCGGCATGGGCGCGGGCGAAGATCGCAGCCGCCCGTTCGTGCCGGAGATCCTCGATCGCGGACTGAGCGTCGGGGTACTTCATCAGACGCTGAGCACGCGCCTCGAGGAAACCGCGCACGAGCGGCCGGTACTCGTAGAGCGACGGCCGCCCCGGGGCGGCGTGCTCCTCGAAGGCGAAGGGAACCTCGGCGCCACGCGAGATCTCGCACTCGAGCTCGGAGAACGCTCCGAGGCAGAAGAGGCGAAAGGAGTGATAGAGATGCGGAGCGCGGACTGCCACGTTTCCTCGTACGTAGTCGGGGCTTGCTCTCCTGCTGAGAACCTATTCCGATAGGGATGCGCGGATCAATGGACTCTCAGTCCCTCTGGCAACTCGGGCCGCCCGCGAGTCGCCCTCGGGCACGCCGCGAGAGTAGCGTCTGGGACCCAACTCGCACGCCGCCTGACCATATTGGGCGGGGTGAAGGTGAATCGGCGCAGAATCGACACACCGAGGGGCGTTTTTCGCCTCGTCGGGACGGTACTTTGATCCGACCCCACGGGCGGGTGACTCGGGCAAAAGCGCGAGTCAAGCTTCGTGTCGGCGTATCGGCGGCGTGAAAGGCGGCGCCTGATGACTGCGGAATCGCTGCGAGCAAAGGTCGCATAACTTCGCGGCAGAGAATCTGACTCTGCGGCCACCACTGGCACGCTAGCGCCCGGCGATCTCGGCTTCGCACGTGCTCGCAAGGCACGGAGACCGGCGGGCTTGATCGATATCGATCGAAATTTGTTAATTGATCACGTAGGATTAGGCAAATCCAACGGGAGAGGAAGGGATGAGCGAGCAGCCCTCAGCCCGAACTCGATTCCAGGCCAGGAAGCTCACTAGTAAGCGCCGGCGGCTCAAAGAGCTGCTGCAAGAGGAAGCGCAGTTCCGCGCGATCTTCGAGAGTACGGCGGTTGGTATCGTCTTCGCCGACGCGGAGGGCCGGCCTCACGAGTGCAACCCGGCCCTCGAGCGGATGCTCGGTTACACGGCAGATGAGTTCCGGGCGATGCGGATCAGCGACTTCATGCATCCGGACGATGTCGAGGAGGCTGATCGCGACCTGCAAGCGCTTGTCGAGGGCGAGATCGAGCGCGTCCATACCGAAAAGCGCTGCGTCCATAAAGATGGCAGTCTCGTCTGGGTGGACGTCATCGCCTCGACCGTTCTCAAAACGAACGGTGAGCTCGCGCTTTCGATCGCGATGATCGAGGACATCAGCCGCCGCATATCCGCGGAGGCCGAGACGGACGTGGCCGTCAGCGCCCGCATATCTGCGGAGGCAGACACGAAGGCGGCCGTCAGTGGTCGCAAGTCTGCGGAGGCGGACACGAAGGCAGCCGTCAGTGGCCGCATATCTGCGGAGGCGGACACGGAAGCGGCCGTCAGTGGTCGCAAGTCTGCAGAGGCCGAGACGGACGTGGCCGTCAGCGCCCGCATATCTGCGGAGGCGGACACGGAAGCGGCCGTCAGTGGCCGCATATCTGCGGAGGCGGACACGGTCGTGGCGAGGGACTACGCAGCCGACCTGATCGAGACGGCAGGGGCGATGATCGTCGGCCTCGACCCGAACGGCGCCATCCAGCTCTTCAACAAGGCGGCAGAGGAGATCACCGGCTACACGAGTGAGGAGCTCGCGGGCCGCAACTGGTTCGACGTTGTGGTGCCGCGAGAGCGCTATCCGGACGTCTGGGAGGAGTTCAAGCGACTGCCCATTAGCGGACTGCCGCAGGAAGATGAGAACCCGATCCTGACCAAATCGGGCGAGGAACGCTACGTAGTCTGGCGGAGAACCGTTCTACACGACCACGGCGTGACAACCGGCGTGGTCAAGATCGGGATCGACGTCACCGAGCTCAAGCGAGCGGGAGAGGCACTACGCCACGAGCGAGACTTCGTCACGAAGGTCATAGATACGAGCCCGATCGGGATCGTGGCACACAACCGCCAGGGCGAGATCACGTTCGCGAACGCCGAAGCCGAGCGCGTTCTCGGCCTGACCAGAGATGAGGCGAGACACAGGTACAACGCCACTGACTGGCCCATCACCAACCACGAAGGTCAACCCTTCCCGGACGAGGAGCTTCCCTTCCGGCAGGTGGCGGCAACCGGCCAGCCGGTGACCGACGTCCGCTACGCGATCAAGAACGCGAGCGGGGATCGCGTCTACCTATCGGTCAACGCCGCTCCCACCCTGGGTGAGAGCGGCGAGTGGGACGGCGTGATCGCGTCGATCGACGACGTCAGCCAGATCACGCGAGCAGAGGAGACGCGTGGGCTGCTCGAGGCCGAGCTGCTCCAGTCTCAGAAGATGGAGGCGGTGGGCAAGCTCGCGACCGGCGTGGCGCACAACTTCAACAACCTCCTGACTGCGATCACAGGTTATGGCGAGCTGCTGCTTGCCAGGCTCCCAGCCGATTCAGACCTGCGTCCCGACGTGGAGGAGATTGAGCGGGCAGGCGCGCGCGCCGCAGAGGTGGCACGTGGGCTACTCCGCTTCAGCCGCCGCGGGCATGAGCATTCCGAGAGGATCGACCTGAACTCCGTGATCACCGAGATGGAGACGCTGCTCCGGCAGGTGATCCGTAGCGACATCGAGATCGTCACGGTGCTCGCGGACGGTATCGACCGAATCGAGAACAACCGAAGCCTGATCGAGCAGGTGATCGTGAACCTGGTCTTGAACTCGAGTGACGCGATGCCCGACGGTGGCAGGCTGGTCATCGAGACGGCGAACCTCTGCCTCAACGAGCCGCGTTTCGTGCGCAACCTCTCGCTCCCGGCCGGCAGCTTCGTGACAATGGCCGTCAGCGACACAGGTATCGGCATCGATGAGGAGACGCAGGCGAGGATCTTCGAGCCCTTCTTCAGCACCAAGGGCCCCGATCACGGCACCGGCCTCGGGCTATCGACCGTCTGCGGCATCCTCGAGGACAGCGACGGGTGCATCTTGGTCGAAAGCGCGCCAGGCCGAGGCTCGACCTTCACGGTCTTCCTCCCGTCGATTTCGAACCAGCGATCAAGCCCGTAGGATCGCGCGCCGCGGTCCGGCGGTGAAACCGGCTTCGAGCAGGAGTGGCATCACCTCGCTCGAGACGACCGGCTCGCCGTCGAAGCGCTCGACCGCCAGGCGCTTGATCTCGCGCCGGCGAACGTGAGCGACCAGAGCCTCGAGCGCCTGGCGCAGCCAGTCGTCGTCGGGATCGCGGAGCGGTAGCAGCGAGCGGCCACCGCGCTCAACGAACAGTGCCGCCTCGCCGCCGAGCAGCACGACGTGGGCGCCGGCGACTCGAGCCGCCCGGCCCGCCGAGCGCTCCGGCCAGGGAAGTGCCGCGCCATAGGGCTGGGCCGGATCGGCGGCGGCGAGCACTAGCGCCTCAGGCTCGGCGCCTTCGCGCGGGCGCAGCTCGCGCAGGCGCTCGACCGCGCCGGGGAGCGCGAACTGGGCTCCGCCGAGCCCTTCGACGAAATAGCCGCGGCGGCAGAGCCCGAGCACCTCGAGCGCCTTCAGCTCGCCGTAGACGGCGCCGTAACCACCCGGGATCCCCTCGGCGCGAACGCTGTCTCGGGTGACGATGCCCTGGCGCTCGAGCAGGAGCTCGGCCAGAGCGCGTCTGTCAAGCGTTTGACCCACTTTCGTAACCATGCCTGGCACCGGGACATGTCCGGACGAGACAGGGGCAGCCGTAGCAACACCGCTTTGCGGCGCGTTTTTGGCTTCATCAGGCGCCTGCAATTGTTTCAGAATCGGCACAGTGCCTGGCACCGGGACATGTCCGAACAGGGCATGCGTGAGCGACCAGCGCCCCTGGGTCGCGGTCGGTGCCTGGGCGCGCGAGCGCGAGAAGCGGCGCGGCCGTCGTTCGGCCTGCTGGGTCTCGAAGCGGCGGGCGGCGCGAAGCGGCTGCCAGGAGTCGTTCGTGACCTCGCCCGCCCAGACGAGATCCCAGAGCGCGGGCAGGGCTAGCTCGGGGTCGAGCTCGGCAGCGGCGAGGAGCTCGTCCCAGAACAGCGCGCCGCGAGTGAGCGCCGCGCGGATCTGTTCGTGCGCCTCGCCTTCAGGGCGCTGCGACAGGGCCGGCGAGCCGAGCAGGCGCGCATCCTCGCGGAAGTAGAGGCAGACCCGCTCGAGCCCGGCGCCGACCCAGACGACCTCGCCCGAGGCGCAGAGCTGGTCGAGCTCGGCCGGCTGGTAGCCGGGCACGCGCCGCGGCAGCAGGTCCGATTCCCAGAGCGCGACCGGAAGCGCGAGTGCCTGCAAGGAGACGAGCGCCTCGCGCAGCGTCGCGCGCCTGTCGATTCCCTGCCAGCCGGGCAGGAAGCGGGCGAGTGCGGCCGGCGGAACGGGCTCGACCTCCTTTCGCAGCCGCGCCAGCGAGGCCCGGCGCAGCCTCCGCAGAACCTCGGGGTCGCACCACTCCCGCTCCGTTCCACCAGGCCTGAGCTCTCCTCGCACGAGCGCCTCCTCGCGCTCCAGTGCCGCCAGGATCGCCTCGGCGGGCTCGGGCTCGAGGCCATAGCGCTCGGCGGCCTCCGCAGTGGTGAAAGGGCCGCGCCCACGGGCGTAGCGGCGAAGCAGCGAGGGCAGAGCCTCGGAGACCGGCTCCAGGAAGGCACCCGGAAGCCCTCCCGGTGGCATCGCGCCGAGCGCGTCCCGGTAGCGACCGGCATCCTCGGCGGCGATCAAACATTCCTTGCCGGCGATGCGCACGCGCACGGCCCGGCGCTCGGTCTCGAGCACGGCGGCAAAGGCCTCGTCGAACTCGCCCGTACGCAGATCGCCGCGCAGGCGCAGAACGTCGTGCAGCTCGTCGGCATCACGCGGGGCGCCGCGAAGGTCGCGCTCCACCTCCTCGACCGCGTCCGAGTCGAGCAGGTCGCGCAGCTCCTCCTGGCCCAGCAGCTCGCGCAAAAGCTCGCGGTCGAGCGAGAGCGCCTGAGCCCGGCGCTCGGCCGGCGGAGTGTCGTCCTCGTACATGTAGGAGGCGACGTAGTCGAAGATCAGCGAGCTGGCAAACGGCGAGGCCGACATCGTCTCGACCTCGACCAGGTCGAGCTCGTGCGTCTGCAGGCGCCGCAGGATGCCCTTCAGCGCCGGCAGGTCGAAGACGTCCTGCAGGCACTCGCGGTAGGTCTCGAGCACGATCGGGAAGGCCGGGAAGCGGCGGGCGATCTCGAGCAGGTTCTGGGCCTTCAGCCGTTGTTGCCAGAGCGGCGTGCGCTGACCGGGGCGGCGGCGCGGGATCAGAAGCGCGCGAGCAGCGTTCTCGCGGAAGCGGGAGCCGTAGAGGGCGCTCTCTCCCAGCTCGTTCACCACCAGCTCCTCGATCTCGTCGGGCCCGATCGTGAGCTCGTGCATCGACGGCGGCTGATCGGCATCGGGGAGATGCAGGGCGATGCCGTCATCCGACCAGATCGCGTGCGCCTCGATCCCGAGTGCGCTCTTCAGGCGGGCGCCTAGCGCGAGCGCCCAGGGCGCGTGCACGCGGGCGCCGAACGGCGTCAGCACGACCACGCGCCAGTCGCCGATCTCGTCCCGGAAGCGCTCGACCACGATCGTCCTGTCGGAGGGAAGCGCTCCGCCTCCGGCCTCGGCCTGGTCGTGCAGGTAGGCGAGCAGGTTCTCGGCCGCCCGCTCGTCGAGGCTGAACTCCTCCCGCAGCCTTTCGAGCCCCTTCTCCGGCGGCAGAGCGACGAGCTCGCGTGAGGCCTGCCCGATCGCCTCGCCCAGCTCCACCGGCCGCCCCACGCCCTCGCCCTTCCAGAACGGCACCGCGCCGGGAACTCCCGGCGCCGGCGAGACGAGCACGCGATCGCGGGTGATCTGCTCGATCCGCCAGCTCGAAGCGCCGAGCAAAAAGACCTGCCCTTGCCTGGCCTCGTAGACCATCTCCTCGTCGAGCTCTCCCACGCGCCCGCCGCCATCGACGAGATGGACACCGTAAAGGCCGCGATCGGGGATGGTGCCGGCATTGGTGACCGCTAGACGCTGCGCTCCGGGACGGCCACGGATGAGGCCCGCCGTTCGGTCCCAGACGATCCGCGGCCTCAACTCGGCGAACTCGTCCGAGGGGTAGCGACCGGCGAGCATGTCGAGGACGTTCTCGAGCTGGGCGCGGGAGAGATCGGAGAAGGGATAGGCGCGCCGAACGAGCTCGTGCAGATCGTCTACCGAGATCTCCTCCTCGGCGCAGATCGCAACGATCTGCTGGCAGAGCACGTCGAGCGGGTTACGAGGGATCCGCGTCTCCTCGATCAGGCCCTCGCGCATCCGCTTGGCCACGACCGCCGACTCGAGCAGATCGCCGCGGAACTTGGGAAAGATGCGGCCCTTGGCAGTGGCCTCGAGCGTGTGCCCGGCGCGACCGATCCGCTGCAGCCCGCGCGCAACCGACTTCGGCGACTCGACCTGGATCACGAGGTCAACCGCGCCCATGTCGATACCGAGCTCGAGCGAGGAGGTCGCGACCAGGCAGCGCAGATCGCCGCGCTTGAGCGCCTCCTCGATCTCGCTGCGCTGCTCACGCGCGAGCGAGCCGTGGTGGGCGCGGGCCAGCTCCTCGTCGCCGGCCTCGTTGATGCGGAGCGCCAGACGCTCGGCCAGGCGCCGGTTGTTGACGAAGACGATGGTCGAGCGGTGAGCCCGCACCAGCTCCACGATCTCGGGGTAGATCGAGGGCCAGATCGAGCCCGCCTGGCCCAGCTCACGCATGTCGGGGACCGGGATCCGAACGGAGAGGTCGAGCTTTTTCCGGGCGCCCGCGTCGACGATCTCGATCGGGCGCCCGCCCGAGACGAAGCGACCGATCTCCTCCAGCGGCCGCTGCGTGGCCGAGAGACCGATCCGCTGAACCGGCCTCTCGACCAGGCGCTCGAGCCGTTCGAGCGAGAGGGCGAGGTGGGCTCCGCGCTTCGTCCCGGCGACGGCGTGCACCTCGTCGAGGATCACCGTCTCGAGCGATCTCAGCGTCTCCCGCGCCTTCGAGGTGAGGAGCAGGAAGAGCGACTCCGGGGTGGTGATGAGGATGTCGGGCGGATGGCGGAGCATCGCGGCCCGCGCCTTGGCCGGCGTGTCGCCCGTTCGCACCGCCACGGTCAGCTCCGAGCCGATTCCCGCCAGCGGCCCGCGCAGGTTGCGCTCGACGTCGTAGTTGAGCGCCTTCAGCGGCGAGACGTAGAGCAGACGCAGGCCCTGGCCGGGCGCCGCGTTCAGCCGATCGATCCCCGAGAGGAAGGCCGCCAGCGTCTTGCCCGAGCCGGTCGGGGCCTGGATCAGGACGTTCTTGCCGCTCGCGATCGCCGGCCAGCCCAGCGCCTGGGCAGGGGTCGGAGCGGCGAAGTTGCCCTCGAACCAGGCCCGCGTCTTCGGCGAGAACGAGGCGAGCGCGTCCATTCCGTCAGGTTAGCGAGAGCGCGGAGACGATGCGAACGTTTGTACTGGTAGTGAGATCGCCGCCCTAGTCTCGGGCCTCCTGCGCGACGCCTCGGCGACCGAAGGCGACGGCCAGAACGCAGGCGCAGAGGCCGGTCAGCGCCTCACCAACCCAGACGGCCTCCCAGCTCACATCGGCGGACGTGGTCCCGTGGTAAGCGAACCAGGCCAGAGGCTCGAACACGAAGAAGGCGGCGATGAGAACGACGAGAGAGGTTGATCTCGTCCGTCTCCAGCGAGCGCCGAGCGCGCCAAAGACCGGGCCGCTGACGAGTCCTAGCTGTAGCCAGAAGATCTCGCTGTGCATCGACAGGGTGAGGTCCTGGAACGACGAATGCGGGCCCAGGTCGAGCACGAACGCATTCGATGCATAGAAGCCCGTAAGAGCCGAGAACGTCGCAAGGGTGCCGGCAACTGCTCCCCAGAAGACTTTGCCGCCAGCGACGAGCGCGCCACAAACGAAGGGCAGAAGGAGCCAGACAGCGCTCAGGTTGCCGATGGCGTCCCGGATGCCAGCGTCGTTTCCCTTCAGCACTGACATCGACACTCCGAAGGCAACAGCGGCAATAAGACAGATCGCGACCTTGCCGGAGCGACGAATCACGGGCGCACGATAACGGATGGAGGGCGCGGGATCTGCCGGAGTACTGGCGGTCCGGCTTTCAGTTTCCTCGGCCGGGGCTCGCGCCGGGCTTGATGCGCACTCCTCTCCGCCGGCGCACCGACTCGCGCAGCAGCCACTCGATCTGGGCGTTGACCGAGCGCAGGTCGTCGGCGGCCCAGCGTTCGAGCTCGTGCCAGAGCTCCGGATCGATACGTAGCAGGAACTGCTTGCGCGCCGTCAACCGGTCCTCACTGGTAGAGCGTGCCGGTGTTAATGATCGGGTTGACCTGGGATTCGCCGCAGAGCACGACCATCAGGTTGCTGACCATCGCCGCTTTCCGTTCCTCGTCGAGCTCGACCACCTGCCTCTCGCTCAACAGGTGCAGCGCCTGATCGACCATGCCCACGGCTCCCTGCACGATCTTCTGGCGCGCGGCGATGACCGCCTCGGCCTGCTGTCGGCGAAGCATGGCCTGCGCGATCTCGGGCGCGTAGGCCAGGTGCGTCAGGCGGGCTTCGTCCACCGCGACGCCGGCCTTGGTGAGGCGCTCTCCCAGCTCGGCCTTCAAGGCGTCCGACACCTCGTCGACGTTGCCGCGCAGGGTGATCACCGTCTCTTCCCCCTCGCCGTGGTCGTAGGCGTAGGAGGTGGCCAGATGGCGCAGCGCGGTCTCGCTCTGCATGCCGACGTAGGCCTCGAAGTCGTCCACGTCGAAGATCGCCTGCGCCGTGTCCTGCACGTGCCAGACCACCACCGCAGCGATGTCGATCGGATTGCCGGCCCGGTCGTTCACCTTCAGCTTCTCGCCGTTCAGGGTGCGGGCGCGCAGCGAGATCTTGTAGCGGAGCAGGCGCCGTGCCGCCTGGGTGCCGCCCGTGTCGCCGCGGTTGAGCCCCAGCCGCTCCCTCATCGTGGAGGCGGAGGCGCCGCTGTAGAACGGGTTGCCCCAGCGGAAGCCGACCTGCCGCGTCGTCCCCTTGTAGCGACCGAAAAGGATCAGCAAGCGAGCCTCGTTCGGCTGGAGCGTGAAGAAACCCCGCGCGAGCAAGCTCGCCAGCACGAGACAGCCGATCCCGGTCCAGATCATCCACATCACGGGGTGCGACGCGCCCGCGGTGTTCTTCGTCGCCTCGGTGGCAGAGAGAATGAAGAAGGTCGGAACGAGGACGTATAGCGCGATGGTTATCGGTAACACCGGCCACCCCGACCAGACCGTGGTTTGGCGTTCGTTGCTCATGGTGACTCCTCCGTCGTCGTGCCGGCCTCACCGGCCTTCGCCAATGCTGCGAATGATATCAATATAATATCATCGACCCGGAACGGTCAATTACCAAGGAGGCGACTGACCAGCCCAGCTCCTGCGCGGGCGTCGGCGCGGCGAAGTTGCACTCGAGCCGGGGCCGCGTCTTCGGCGAGAACGAGGATAGATGCGCTCGATCGCCTCGAGGCTGGCCCCGCGTCCTGGCGATTCGTCGATCATCTCTCACATGACCGCGGCGGCGGTCGTTTCCTTTAGGCCGATTCTCGCGGCGCGGGCGGAGGAAAGCTAGTTCGCCTTCAGCACCCGCAATGATCGCTCCGGCGCGAGAGCGTCCACGGGGTCAACGTAGCGGGATTCAGCCTCCTCGTTCGAACGGGCGCGATCGATCTCTCACAACGGTCTTAAAGAAGGGTAGAAAAATCGAGACTCCCCAAACCAAAGCGCACCGGAACCGGCCCGGCGAGTTCGCGCTTTAGGCCGGGCAACGTAGAATCCCGCTCTCCGGGAGCGAGCGGCACGAGAGGAGACGCAACGTGGCCGAGAGGATCGAGGCAGACGAGCAGGAGAAGCAGCGGGTCGTCAGCGCGATTGATGCGGAGGTGACGGCAATCGCAGACGACGACATCGAGGGCTACCTGGCCGTGCTCACCGAGGACGCTGTCTTCCTCCCACCCGGGCTTCCGTCGATGGGCGGGGAGGAGTTGCGAGTCTCGCTGCGCGAGTTCCTCGAGCAGTGGCGCGTCGAATGGCTCGGCTTCAGACACGACGAGACCGAAATCTCCGGCGACCTGGCCTTCCACCGCTTCAGCTACAGCTGGCGCCTGGAGCCGAAAAGCGGCGGCCAGCTGCAGGTCGCGCACGGCAAGGGACTGCACATCCTGCGCCGCTGCGACGGCGACAGTTGGAAGATTGCGCGCGAAGTCCGGAACGACAGACCAACCCCCCACACGATCTAGTGGTCAACGTCACTCTCCTGCGGGACGGGGGCCAGAAAGCGGCGAGCGTGGCCGCAGAGCTCGCGTCGTTCATCTCCGCCGCCAAGCAGACGCTGGAGCTGGCGCTCTACGACGTGCATCTGGTGAGCGAGAACGCGGCGCCGATCAAGGTCTCACTCGCCGAAGCGCTGGCGCGGAATGTTCGCGTCCGCCTCGTCTACAACGTAGATTTCGGCAAGGCGATCGCCGTCCCGAGACCTCCGATCGCGAAGCCGGAGCTGGTCGAGGCTCTGCCGGTCGAGACGCGCGCGATCCCCGGTGTGCCCGACCTGATGCACCACAAGTACATCGTCCGTGACGGCGAGACCGTTCTAACCGGTTCGACCAACTGGACCGACGACTCCTGGACGCGGGAGGAGAACCTGATCGCCGTCGTCTCCTCGAAGGCGCTCGCGGCCCGCTACCAGCAGAACTTCGAGGAACTCTGGGAAAGGCCCGACGTCGCCCATTCCGGTCACGTCGATTCGGCCCCGATCGACGTCGACGGTCATAGCATCCGGCCCTGGTTCACGCCCGGACACGGCGCCGCGCTCGCGCACCGAATCGCACGCCGTCTCGGCCAGGCTCAGCGCCGGATCCGCATCGCCTCGCCGGTACTCACCTCAGGCCCGATCCTCGGCACGCTAGCCGAGCTGAGCGCCGACAACTCGCAGGGCCGCGCCGACATCGCCGGTGTGCTCGACGCCACTCAGATCGCCGAGGTGATCGAGCAGTGGCGAACCAGGCCGCACACCGGCTGGAAGGAGTCGGCGCTGCGCTCGTTGATCGAGCACGCGTCCTTCAGCGGCAAGCGCTCAACCCCGTGGAACCCCGAGAGCGTGCACGACTACATGCACGCCAAGGTGGTGGTGGCCGACGACGCCGTATTCCTCGGCAGCTTCAACCTCTCCCGCTCGGGCGAGAGCAACGCCGAGAACGTGCTCGAGATCGAAGACGCCGAGCTGGCCGAGCGCCTGGCGACGTTCGTGGACGAGATCCGCGGCGCCTATCCCCCGCTCGAGCTGCCCGGCGCGGCGAAAGAGCGCAGCTAGGGACCTTCTTTCTCGATCTCGATCGGGACGACCTCGCACTCGGCGGCCGGGATCTCGACCCCCAGGCGGAGCGTGTTGTGCACGCGGCTCTGCTGGTCGATGCTCTCGGCCAGCTCGAGGATCTCGTCTTCGTCCGCCGCCGCTTCGATCCGGACGCTCAGGCGGATGTCCTGTGCACGCGGCGGCTCGCCACCCCAGTCGCACTCGCACACGACGCGCATGCCGTGCAGAACGATTCCGCGCCGCTCGGCTTCGCGCTGGAGATCGTTCGCGTAGCAGGCACCGATCGCCATCAGCAGCAGGTCGGCGCCCGAGAACCCGAAGCCGGAGCCGCCCTCGTACTCAGGCCGATCGATCGTGAGCGAGTGCTTGCCCGCCCAGCCGACCGAGAAGTTGGCGCTGTGGACCGAGCGAATGTGAACCGTCGTCTGAGCCATTTGGGGGCTCCCCTTTTTCGAGACTTGATGTAAGAGTAGGTGAGAAATCGTTTCAAACAAATGACCGCTTCATGCAGAGGGGAGTTCTTTCGAGATGAAGGGGGTGCGAGCAGTTCTGGTTGCCGGCGTGGTGCTGGCCTCGAGCGCCGGAGCCGCCACCGTCCCGCACCTTCCCGGAGCGCCGGCGTGCCCGCTCTTCCCCGCCTCCAATGTTTGGAACAAGCGCGTCGACACGCTGCCTGTGGCGACGAACTCCGCCGCGATCATCGGCTCGATCGGGCTCGAGACCGGGCTCCATCCCGATTTCGGCACGGTCTGGGACGGACATCCGAACGGGATCCCCTACACGATCGCAAGCAAGAAGACGAAGCGCTACCGCCTCTCCTTCCTCTATGCCAGCGAGAGCGACAAGGGCCCCTATCCGATCCCGGCCAATGTCAAGATCGAGGCAGGTAGCGACCGCCACGCGCTGATCGTCGATCGTGACCGCTGCTACCTGTACGAGCTGTACGCGCTCCAGAAGACGACAAAGGGCTGGCGTGCGGGCTCAGGAGCGATCTGGAACCTACGCTCGAACAAGTTGCGCCCCAAGAGCTGGACCTCGGCCGACGCCGCCGGCCTGCCGATCTTGCCCGGTCTCGTCCGCTACGACGAGGTCGCCCGCGGCCAGATCGATCATGCGCTCCGGTTCACGGTCGAGAACACCCGCAACACCTACATCTATCCGGCGCGCCATCTCGCTAGCGACCAGACCGATCCGAACCTGCCACCGATGGGCCTGCGCGTACGCCTGCGCGCCGACTTCGACACGAGCGGCTTCCCGCGCCCGGTCCGCATCATTCTCACGGCGCTCAAACGTTACGGGATGATCGTGGCCGACAACGGCGCGAACTGGTACATCTCGGGCGCCCCAGACCGGCGCTGGAACGACAACCTGCTGCACACGCTCGACCGGGTCAAGGGAGCCGACTTCGAGGTGGTCGACACCTCGAGCCTTCGCTCCGGTTAGTAACGCCAGAGGCCCATCTCGGTCGGGTGTGGGGCCTTGTCCTAAAGACGCGACTCGGGCGAGCTGAAGAGCACCTCCAGCCGTGTGAGCAGGCGCAGCATCCAGGAGCGCAGCGGGCCGACGGGATTGTCTACGAACACGATCTCGCCGTTCTCGAGGTGAGCCCGCGGACGGCTGTCACGGCGCGAGGAACCGAGCATGGCGCTCATCGGCGCGACTCCGGTGCTCGCTGCCAGCGTAGGCCACGCGGAAACATGGCGTGTTTACGGGCGTCTCTCAAAGCTCGAACTCCCCCTGGGTTTCGACCGACGGAATGGAGGTGAGAGCTCGCCGCAGCTTGCCGCTACCTCGCGGAGGAGGTTTTTCGCGCTGCAACCGGATCGTCCTTCCCGCTTCCGAAAGCCGGCCTGGGCTCGGGCGCTCCACAGCAGCCGCGGGAGCCAGCGAGCCGCGCCGGGCCGAGCTCGATCCCGAGGAGCTCGGCCCGGTTCGATCAGGCAGAGGTCTGGGAAGGCGCTAGGCGTCGGGCTTGTGGCAGACGGCTTCGACGTTGTGGCCGTCGGCGTCCAGCACGAAGGCGCCGTAGTAGTTCTCGTGGTAGTGCGGACGCAGGCCGGGGGCTCCATTGTCCTTTCCGCCCGCGGCGAGCCCCGCCGCGTGGAAGGCGTCCACCAGGGCACGGGTCTCGGCTTGGAAAGCGACGTGCACGGGAGCGGTCGCCTTCTCTGGACGGATCCAGAAGTCGGGAGCGCCCTGAGTGTTCTTGAAGCCCGCCCCCCACTCGCCCTCGAAGCCGAGCGTGTAGCCGAGCGGTTCCAGCGCCGCCGCGTAGAACTTCTTCGCCGACTCGACGTCGGTTACTCCGATGATTACGTGATCGATCATGAGCCCGATACTGCCTCTCTACGCCGGCGAGCGTCAAGGGCATCCCTCGAACGAGGGATGCCGGCGCGGACACCCAAGGCACGGAGAGACCCCACTATAAAAGAGATAGTTTTGCTGTAGAATCTTGCTATGCGAACTCTTTCGGACATTCATGCCACTGACTGCTGCGGAGTCGCCGCCACCGCCGAGATCATTGGCGCCAAGTGGACGGCATTGATCGTCCACGATCTCTCGGAGGGCGCCCGGCGCTTCTGCGAGCTCGAGCACGCCTGCCCTGGAATCAGCCCGCGCACGCTCTCCGAGCGCCTGCGCACACTCGAGCACGAGGGCTTCCTCGAGCGCAAGAGCTATCCGGAGTCGCCGCCGCGGGTCGAGTACTCGCTGACCGAGAAGGGGAGCGGCCTGCTCTCGATCATTCACGAGATGAGCGCGTTCGGTCACAGCTGGCTCGGCTGCACACACCACCACGCAACCATTACGGCCGCCGAGGCCGCGACCGCCTAGAGCTTCCCGAGAGCTCCTCCGAGCGAAGACGCGCCGAAGCCCGATCAGACGGCGGAGCGCTTCGGCTCGAGACCAGCTCCGAACTCGCCCAGGATCTCCCTGGCCGCGGCGATACCGGGCTCCAGGTAACCGGCCCAGAAGCGCTCGTTCGGGGAGTGAATGTTCCCCTCGGGGAGGTCGAAGCCGGTCACGACCGCCGGGATGCCTTTGAGCTGCAGCGCGTGCATGATCGGCATCGTGCCGCCTGTGCGAACGAGCAGCGGACGGCGACCGAAGGAGCGCTCGAATGCGGCCAGGGCGAGCCGGATCGCGGGCGCATCCTGCAGCACCAGCCCCGGGGGACTCGCGGAGAGGAGCTGGACGTGCAGCTCGGCTCCGGCCGGGGCCGCTTCGCGCAGGAGCTGTTCCAGTGCCGCGACGATCGTGTCGGGATCCTGGCCCGGAGCGAGCCGGATCGAGAGGTTGGCCTCGGCGCGGACGGGAAGCACGGTCTTCTGCAGATGGGCCGAGCCGCCCACGATGCCGTTCACGTCGAGTGCCGGCTGGGCGCCGGTACGAAGATAGAACTCCGCGGCGGCGTTCGAGTCGGACAGCCGGGCGCCCTGCTCGGCCAGAACGTCGGCACCTGGCGGAAGCGCCGCGATCGACACCAGCTCCTCGGCGCTCAGAGGCTCGACTCCCTCCAGCAGCGGCTCGGGGAGGCGACCCTCGACCGGAAGCACCGCCGCCAGCGTCCGGTTGAGGGCGTGCAGTGCGTTCAGCGCGGCGCCGCCGTAGACGCCCGAGTGGAGATCGCGCTCACCGCTCGAGAGCTCGAGATGCAAGTAGGCCAAACCGCGCGAGGCGATGGTGAAGGCGGGAACGTCGCGTTCGATCATCGACGTGTCGAAGATCAGGCAGGCGTCGGCGCCGCGCTCGTCGGCGACCAGAAAGTCGGCGATCGAATGGCCGCCAACCTCCTCCTCGCCGTCGCAGACAAAGCGGACGTTGACCGGTAGGGCTCCCTCGCGGGCTAGCGACCTGGCCGCCTCGAGCAAGATCAGCAACTGCCCCTTGTCGTCGGCGCTGCCGCGCCCGTAGAGCCAGCCGTCCCGCTCCACAAGCGTGAAGGGATCTGACTCCCAGAGCTCGACCGGCTCGGCTGTCTGCACGTCGAAGTGGCCGTAGCAGAGCACCGTCGGCGCCTCGCCGCCACCGGAGGCAGCAATCTCACCGACCACCAGCGGCTGCCCGTGCCAGTCGATCTTCTCGGCCTCGCCGCCCGCTTCGCGAATCTTCTCGGCCAGCCACTCACCCGCTCGCTCGACATCACCCGCGCAGTCCGGATCGGCGCTGACACTGGGGATTGCGATCCATTCCGCCAGCTCGACGAGGAGTTCTTGGCTCACGGCGGGCAGTGTACTAGGGTGAATCCATGAGACTGATAATGCTCCGAACCTCTAGCGGAATGAAGACCCGTCGACTGGGTGTGATCGGTGGATGCGAGGCTAGGACGCAGTGTCGCGTTCGTAGCCGGAAGCTACGGGCGCGACCGAGGACAACGCATCGCGCCGCGGAGCGCGGCCAGGCGGTGGAGTGCTTCGTTTCGCTAGCGGTTCTAGTAGCTATCGCCGCGCTCGCCTCCGCTTCGATCGCGCTCGCCGGCGGCTCACACCTGATCAGCACGAGCTCGATCGGTAAGGGCAAGCTCGGCCAGACGCGAGCCGTCTACACGGCCGCCTACGGCAAGCCGACCGGCACCGACAATCTCGAGGGCGGGCTGACGCGCCTCAATTACGCGGGTCGCGTCGAGGTCTACTTCAAGACCGGAACGAACTCCGGCCGCTACATCGTCACGTCCGCCGCGGCCTTCAGAACAGCCGAGAAGGTGGGGCCATGCTCCAAGGCCTCGGCCGTCAAGAGCGCCTACAAGTCGGCGCTGAAGGTGAATCTCGCCGGCGATGAGTACGCCTATCGCCTCGGCTCGAAGCTCTGGTTCGAGATCGAGGCAGGCAAGGTTGCGGCTGTCGCCCTCGGCTCGGACAAGCAGGCGGCCTGGATCGCTTCGAACGCCGTTTCTTGCGGTTCGTAATCCATCCTTTTCCGATGCCGGCAAAGCGCGACACCAAGACGATGCTCCCGGACGGATTCCGCTTCGGCGTCGCCACCTCCGCCTTCCAGGTCGAGGGTGGTCTGAACGGCCCGGGCGAGCCGGCCAACAACTGGGTGGGATGGGAGCAGGCCGGCTGCGTCGAGCCGTCGGGTATCGCCGTCGATTTCTGGAATCGCTACGAGGATCTGCTCGACCGCGCGGCCGCGCTCGGCTGCGACACCTTCCGGCTCGGGCTGGAGTGGGCGCGAGTCGAGCCCGAAGAGGGGCGGATCGACGAGACCGCCCTCGACCACTATGCGGCGATCGTCGACGCCTGCCACGAGCGCGGCCTCGAGCCGCTGCTGACGCTGCACCACTTCACGCACCCGGCCTGGCTGGGAGAGGACTTCTGGCTCTCGCCGGAGTCGCCGGAGCGCTTCGCCACCTGGACGGCGCGGGCTGTCGATCGCCTGGCCGATCGCTGCCGACTCTGGATCACCTTCAACGAGGTCGGCATACTCGCGCAGCTCTGCTACGCCTTCGGCCTGCATCCTCCCGGACGCCGGTTCGCCTGGAAGGACGTGTACGCGGCGATCGGGCACATACTCGCCGCGCACGTCCGAAGCTATGAGCTGATCCACGAGCGCCGACCCGACGCCGTCGTCCACACGAACGCCTGCACGAGCAGCATCTACGAGTCCGATCGCCTGCTCACCGACCTGCTGCTCGCGCGCTGCCTGAGCGTGCCCCGCGACGAGCTCGGCGCCTGGACGATCGAGCGGCGCGCAGCCTGGTACGACGCCATCGTTCCGCCGAAGCCGATCGAGCGCTTCCTCCGCCGAGCTTCCGCCGTAACGGTTCCGATCGGCAAGGTGCCGCTCCTGAGCCGCCTCGGCACGCTCACGCGCCCGGGACAGGAGGATCCCGAGGGAGTTCTGCGACCCGCGATCGAAGCGATCTACTCGAGCCCGCACGAGCGAACGCTCGACGTGCTCGGAATCGATTACTACGACTCGGTGGCCTCCAATCACATGCGCCGTCCGGGTCGCCGTACCGCGGGCGGACGATCGATCGCGCCAATGGTCGACCTCTGGGACGACGTCGTCTGCCCGGCGGGGCTGACCGAGTACGCGCGCGCCAACCTCGCTCTTTCGGCGGAGGTGAGCAGAGACGGGCACCCGCTCGAGCTCTGGGTCGTCGAGAACGGCCTCTGCAACCGGGTGCGAAACGGTCACAGCTATGAGCGAATCGACGGCTGGGACCGGCCGCGCTACCTGCGCGAGAACCTGGCCGCGCTCGTCGCCGGGCTCGACGCCGGACTGCCGATCGGCGCCTACCTGCACTGGTCGCTCGTGGACAACTACGAGTGGGGCAGCTATCAGCCCCGCTTCGGCATCCACGGCGTCGATCGCGAGCGCGGAGTCAAGGTGCTCGAAACGGACTCGATGGGCCGCGACTCGGCCGGCGCCTACCGGCGTCTGATCGAGGGCCTGCGCGCCGGCGACCGCTCCGTGCTTAACCCGGAGAAAGTCTGACGACTTTCTCCGGCGGAGAAACTCAGCGCTGAGCGCGCCTTCGGCGCTTGCTCAGCTTCTGCTCCTACCTGTGGAGCGGATTCATTCGGATTGCTTTGGGGGTTCGCGGCGTCGGAGGACTGGCGTTTGGCGGACCGCAGCCGCGCATGTCGGCTGCGGCGGAATCGCGCGCCTTGCTCGCTTTGCGATTAGGCACGCGAGTAGGAGCGCTCAAGCCACTTCGCGTAACTTCAAGGTCTCGGCCATCGCGCGCAGCTTCTTCAGGCTCTGGTTCTCGATCTGACGGATGCGCTCGCGGGTGACGTTGAAGGCGCGGCCGACCTCGTCGAGGGTGCGCGGATGCTCGCCGTCGAGGCCGTAGCGCAGCTCGAGCACGCGGCGCTCGCGATAGGAAAGACACTGGAGTAGGCGCTTCAGTGTCTCGCGGCGCATCGTCAGCTCGGCCGCCTCGTCGGGCAACGGCGTCGAGGAGTCGGGAATGAAGTGACCGAACTCGGACTCCTCTTCGTCGCCGACCGGCTTCTCGAGCGAGACCGGCGTCTGGGCGGCGCGCAGGATCTGGTCGATCTCGTCGATCGGCAGGTCGAGCTCGCGTGAAAGCTCATCACTCGTCGGCAGGCGCCCGTTCTGGGCCTGGAGCTTGCGCTCGGCGCGCATGATCCGGTTCAGCTTCTCGACCACGTGCACCGGCATGCGGAT
This sequence comes from Actinomycetota bacterium, assembly GCA_003170155.1. Taxonomy (GTDB): domain Bacteria; phylum Actinomycetota; class Thermoleophilia; order Gaiellales; family Gaiellaceae; genus Fen-549. The sequence continues at coordinate 25,836 of PMZQ01000092.1, forward strand.
CGTGCGCCCCTTGTCGGCGAGCGCCCGGGCGACGGCCTGGCGGATCCACCAGGTGGNNCGTAGGTCGAGAACTTGAAGCCCTTGCGGTAGTCGAACTTCTCGGCTGCACGCACCAACCCGATCGTGCCCTCCTGGATCAGATCGAGGAAGGGAAGGCCCTGGTTCCGGTAGCGCTTGGCGATCGAGACGACGAGGCGCAGGTTGGCCTCGACCATCTGCTGCTTGGCGCGGTGGTCGCCGCGCTCGATCCTCTTTGCCAGCTCCACCTCCTGAGCGGGCGTCAAGAGGTCGATGCGACCGATCTCCTTGAGGAAGAGCTGCAGCGAGTCGGTCGTCAGCTCGCGCCAGGGTTCCACCACCGCTGCGACCGGCTCGGCCTGAGCCTCGCCATCCACGACCTCTATCTGGAGCTCGTCGAGCGCGTTGAAGAACTCGTCCATCTGCTCGGCATCGAGCTCGAGCTCGTCCAGGGCGGTCGCGATGTCCTCGGTTCGCAGCGCGCCAGCCGCACGGCCGGTCTCGATCAGAACTTTCGCCTGCTCGGAGGCGAGGAGGTCGAAACCCTGACCCGGCGGCGTTTTACTGGTGCCGGTCACGCCTTCTTCTTCGGGCCAGGTCACTTCTTCCTCACGATCGCTAGTGGGACGGCGAGTTTGCCACACGCAGCGTACCTTCGCCATAGCTCGAACGGCCGATTTGGATTGCCGGAGGGTGATCGCACGCAGAGGCAGCGCCGACGGCTCTGCCTCGGTGGACGATGGTTCTTTGACTCGAATCAGTACCCGGTGCTCGAGCTAGAGCTCTTCCGTCACACCTACCTGCCCATCTCCGCCAGCTCGACCGACCTTCCTTCCTCGGCGGAGAGATAAAGGGCGGCCAGTGTCCGCGCCTGACCGAGCGCGTCGGCGCGACCGAGCAGTGGCTCCTTTTCTCCCCGGATCGCGCGGGCGAAGTCCTCCAGCTCGAGCAGGTAGGCGTCGCTCGTCTCGACCTCGAACATCTCGCTCTCTTTCTCCTCGTCGCGTTGCAGCTCGATGCCGCCGTGCGAGGCGTGCCAGGGGTCGTGCAGGCGCAGCGCACCCTCGCTTCCGATTGCCTCCAACTCCTTGCGCGAGGGCGTCTCGAAGGAGGAGTAGAAGAGAGCACGCACGCTGCTTTCGAAGCGCAGCAGACCGCTGAAGCGCATGTCAACCCCCTCACCTCCGAGCACCTGTTCTCCGTAGGCCGCCTCGGGCTCCCCCGCCAGTAGGCGGATGCCGTTGACGCAATAGGTGCCGATATCCATCAGCGAGCCTCCCTCCCACTCGGGCTTCATGCGCACGTTCGTTTTTTGATCGCTCATGGCGAAGGAGAAGAGCGAGCGCACGAACTGGAGCTCGCCGATGGCGCCCTCGGCCACCAGTTCGGCGAAGCGCTTGGTCTGCGGGATGTGGCGCCACATGAAGGCCTCGGTCACCTGCAGACCGCGCGACTCGGCCAGGTTCCAGACGGCCTCAATCTCGGCGGGGTGGCGTGTGAACGGTTTCTCGCAGAGGACGTGCTTGCCGGCCTCGAGTGCGCGCAGCGTCCAGGGAACGTGCTCGTGGTTGGGAAGCGAGATGTAGACCGCCTCGACATCCGGGTCGGCAAGGAGAGCGTCGTAAGAGCCAAAGGCGCGCTCGATCTCCCACTTACGGGCGTAGTCGCTCGCCCGTTTCTCGTCGCGGCTGGCGACGGCAATCGGCTCGAGCAGCGGCGAGGCCTTGGCGGGCGGTATGACGACCCGGTTGATATAGGCCGTCGAGATGATGCCGAGCTTGATGGGTTCTATCCCCATGACGACTCCTTCATCGGTCTGAATGCGGTCTCCAGGATGCGCTGGTTGCGCGGCCGGGTGAGGACAAAGAGAACGACCTCGGCCACGTCCTCGGCGGACATCATCCCGGGTAGAGCGTCGGGCGTGCGCCCGTGACCCTCGGCGAGCGCGAAATCGGTCGCCACTCCGCCCGGGCAAACGTTCGTGCAGCGGACGTTCTTCTCTCTCAACTCGTGGTCGAGCGCCCGCGTCAGCCCGACCTGGCCGAACTTGGAGGCGCAGTAGACGGCCTCGCCCGGCAGCCCGCGCCGGCCGGCCTCCGAGGCGATCGTGACCAGATCGCCCGCGCCGCTCGCGATCAGATGCGGGATTGCGGCGCGATACGTGTAGATCGTTCCCTTGAGGTTGACGTCGATCATCTCCTCGATGTGCTCGGGCGGCGCCTCGGCGAGCGGGTGATAGGAACCGACACCGGCGTTGGCGATGCAGATGTCGAGGCAGCCGAAGCGCAGAGCGGTGGCCGCGACGGCCTTCTCGACCTGACCTCGATCGCGGACGTCGCAGACGAGCCCGAGCGACTCCGGCAAGCCGAGATCGGCGCCGGAGCGCGAGGCCAGCCCGAGTTTCACACCTTCGCCCGAGAGAGCACGAGCGACGGCGGCGCCGATGCCGCGGCTGGCGCCGGTGATGAAGGCGACCTTTCCTTCCAGCTTGGTGCTCACGGTTCCTCCAGCGGTCGAAGGGCGGGATGGAGAGTGCGGAAGGGAGCGTAGCCTCGCTCGTAGCTTTCTTGCCAGTCGGAGTCTGCGGACTCGCGCCACGATCGTTTCCCGCTTATGCTCCACCGGTAGCCGGTGAAGACGAAGCGGATGTCATAGATTCGAAGATTCGTATGCCGAGATTCGTGTA
>PMZQ01000092.1:28563-41877 GCA_003170155.1 Actinomycetota bacterium
GAGCGCTTCGGCTACGAGCGCTGGACGACCGATTGGCGCGACCTGATCGCCGATTCGCAGATCCAGCTCTTCTCGAACGGAGGGCCGAACTCACTGCACGCCGAGCCCACGATCGCCGCCGCCGAGGCGGGCAAGCACGTCCTCTGCGAGAAGCCGCTCGGCCGCAGCGCCGAGGAGAGCTACGAGATCTGGCGGCGCGTGGCCGCAGCCGAAGTCAAGCACATGTGCGGCTTCAACTACCGCTTCGTTCCCGCCGTGCGCCTGGCCAGAGAGCTGATCGAGGCCGGCGAGATAGGCGAGATCAGACACTTCCGCGCCCGCTACATGCAGGACTGGGGCGCCGACGACGCGCACCAGGCATGGCGTTTCGACCCCGAACAGGCGGGCTCCGGCGCGATCGGCGACCTGGCCTCGCACGTCGTCGATACCGCTCGCTTTCTCGTCGGCGAGATCGGCTCGGTCTCGGCGCTGGTTCGAACCTTCATGCCGGAACGGAAGGTGGACGACGCCGTCGAGGCGGCCGTTGAGTTCCATTCGGGAGCGATCGGTACGATCGAGGCGACCCGGCTCGCGCTAGGGCGTAGAAACGCCTTCCAGTGGGAGATCAACGGGAGTGAGGGCTCGCTCGCCTTCGACATGGAACGGCTGAACGAGTTGCGGGTTTTTCACGAGGATGGAGAGCGGGCACGAGGCTTCAAGACGGTACTCGTCACCGAGGCCGATCATCCCTTCGCCGGGCTCGCCTGGCCACCCGGGCACATCGTCGGCTGGGGCGACACCTTCGTCTACGAGTTCCATCATTTCCTGAGCGCGATCGCGGGCAAAAACAGCGTGGCGCCCTACGGAGCGACGCTCGAGGACGGCTACCGGGCGGCAGAGGTCTGCGACGCCTTCGTCACCTCGAGCCATTCGGGACACCGCGAAGAGATCGCGTACAGGGTGCGCTAGTAGCGCCCGGAACGAAACACGGAGCCTTCCGCAGAAACTCCCTTTGTTGCCAGCGCTCGCAAGGTCGATCGCGGCTCGACTCAGACCTGCTCTGGGCGCGACCGCTCGAAACGCACGGCCAGGCGATCGATGCGCGAGCCCTCGACCTCGAGCACCTCGAAACGCAGGCCGTTGTGCTCGACCACGTCGCCCGGGCTCGGCGCGCGACCGAGCTGGCCAAAGACGAAGCCGGCCAGGGTGTGGTAGTCCTCGAGCGGTAGGTCGACTCCGAACTGCTCGTTGAAGTCGTCGATCGAGAAGGTACCGTCGATGTGGACGATGTCCTCCGCGATCTGCTCGACCGACTCGTCGGGGAGATCGAACTCGTCCTCGATCTCGCCCACGATCTCCTCCAGCAGATCCTCGAGAGTTGCGATCCCCTCCATGCCGCCGTACTCGTCGACGACGATCGCCATGTGCTGGCCGGTGCGGCGGAAGTCGGCCAGAAGCGCCGCCAGGTCCTTGGTCTCCGGCACCAGGTGTGCCGGGCGCAGGAGATCCTCGATGCGTACGCGCTCGATTCCGACCTCGTTCATCTCCGAGAAGAGGTCGCGCACGTGCAGGATGCCGACGATGTTCTCGAGCGTGCTCCGGTAGACCGGGTAGCGCGTGTAGGGGGAGTCGATGACGGCGGCCAGGCACTGAGCGGGCGGCAGCTCGATCGAGAGCGCAACCACCTCCGGCCGCGGCACCATCACGTCCGAGGCTTCCTTGTCGGCGAAGTCGAAGACCTTGTAGAGCATCTCGGTCTCCTGGCGCTCGATCTGGCCGTGCTCGCTCGAAGTCTCTAGCAGCATCCGTAGCTCGGCCTCGGAAAGCGGCTGCTCAGACTCGAGCGGCTTCATGCCAAGCAGGCGAAGAGCCAGGTCAGAGGAGCTCTGAAGCACCCAGATCAGCGGCATGAACACGACGAAGAAGAGCCGCACCGGCGTCGAGACCGCCAGCGCGACACGATCGGAGTAGCTGAGCGCGATCCCCTTCGGAATCAACTCGCCGATGACCACGTGCAGGAAGGTCACGATCAGGAAGGCGAGCGTGAAGGCAATCACGGTGGCAGCGATGTTGTCGAAGACGCGCGCGAGCACCGGCTCGCCGAGCGCGCCGATACCGAGGCTGGTGGCGGTGACGCCGAGCTGCATGGCGGCGATGAAACGCGGCGGCCTGGAGACGAGCGCGAGCACCGCCCGGGCACGTTTGCTCCCCTGTTGCTCGAGCTCGCGCAGGCGCGTGCGCCGGGCCGTCACAAGGCCGTACTCGGCCGCCACGAAGAACGCGTTCAGAAGAATCAGAGCCGCAACTGCCAGAAGCTCGAGGGTCAAGCTCACGATCGCGCCTCCGGCGGCGGTTTATGAGAAAGCGACTCGTCGTCCAAGCAAGATCTGCTGTGAGTATATGCGAGCGCCTCCGCTTCGAAACAGCGGATCGCCGCCAGGCGAATCGTGGCCGCGCCTATCGGGTGACCGCGTCCGAACATGTGTTCTATTGTTTCTAAGGCAGCGGGCCAGAGCCAATCGACGATCTCTGCCCGTAAGGGAATGAGTCACGTTCATTATCAAGAGGTCACCTGCCGTAGCGCCCTCAACAAGGTGAGCGGCCGTATTCCCTTCCGCTGGTCGCTCAATCCGTACGGCGCCTGCTCTCACCGTTGCGCCTTCTGTTACGCGCGCAGCTATGCGAAACGCGCCGACCGGCCCAGCGACGAGCGCTACGGGCAGGTCGTCCGGGTGAAGCTGAACGTCGCCGAGGTGCTCGCGGGCGAGCTGGCGCGGCCGAACTGGCGGCACGAATCGATCGCTATCGGCACCGCCACCGATCCCTATCAACCGGCCGAGGGCCGATACCGCCTCACGCGCGCTTGCCTGGAGCGGTTGGTTGCGGTTTCGAACCCCTTCTCGGTCACCACCCGGGGGCCGCTGGTCGTGCGCGACATCGAGCTCTTGGTCGAGGCCTCGCGCCGGGCAGCCGTATCGGTCGCGTTCTCGGTGCCAACGCTCGACGAAAGGATCTGGCGCGCGACCGAACCAGGCACCGCACCTCCGCGCCAGCGGCTGCGAGCGCTCGCGATGCTGATCGAGGCGGGAGTTCGTACCGGGGTATTCGTGGCGCCGGTCCTGCCGGGGCTCTCCGATCGGCCTGAGTTGCTCGAGCAGGTCGTGATCGCGGCGCGCCAGGCCGGCGCCGCTTTCGTCTGGATGGAGATGCTCCACCTCAAGCCCGGTAGCCGCGAGCATTTCCTGGCGATGCTCGCGGAGCAGTTTCCGGAGCAGCTGCCTCTGTACCAGCGTCTCTACGCCCGGCGCGCCTACCTGCCGGCTTCCGAGAGCGCGCCTGTTCGAACGCGCCTGAACGAGCTCAGCCGCCGCCACGGCATCGCCGACAGGCGCTCGTTTCGCCCGACACCGCCCGAGCCGGAAAGGCAGTTGCGCCTGACTCTCTGAGCTGCCGATGACGGTGTCGGCATCGTGATTGACGCGACAATCGGTAAGTCGGATCCCCCGGAAGGGGCAGGAATTCGACCCCCAATGCTCAAGTGCAGAGCCGGCAGCGCCGATACCGGATCGCAGATCGGCTGGCGGAGACCGCACCAGCATCCACCCCGGAGAATCGAGACCATCCGTGCCCCGAGACATCACCTGCCTAATCGTCGACGATCACGAAGTCGTTCGCGAAGGCCTCAGGCTTTCGCTTTCGCGTGCCTCGCACATCCGCGTCGTCGGTGAGGCATCCGACGGGGCGAGTGCGGTCGCACTGACCGAGAGAAGGCGCCCTAACGTCGTGATCATGGATGTGCGTATGCCGGGGATGGACGGACTGCAGGCAACGCGCGAGATCAACGAGAAAGTGCCCGAGACCTCCGTTCTCCTCTTCACCGCCCATAACGAGCGCAGCCTGCTCGGACGCGGGCTGGAGGCGGGCGCCAAGGGGTATATCCTCAAGGAAGCCCCGCACCAAACGCTGCTCAGGGCGATCGAGAAGGTCGCCGAGGGCGAGGGCTACGTCGACCCGGCGCTGATGCCGACCTTCCTGAACTCCCGCGACAAGGAAGACATGCTCACCGCGCGAGAGCGCGAGATCCTGCAGCTCCTAGCCGACGGCATGTCCAACGTCGAGGTGGCGGGCCGGCTCTTCATCAGCCAGGAGACGGTCAAGAGCCACGTACGCCACATCCTTGCCAAGCTCGAGGCCGACACGCGTACCCACGCCGTGGCGATCGCCTTGCGCGAGTCGATAATCGACTAGCTTTACTCCGTTGCCGCGATCGACGGAGGAGAAAGTGGCCGAGACAGATCAGAGTGCGGGCAAACTGGAGCCCGAGCGGCGCGCCGGCGGGAGGCGCAGGGAGGAGACCGAGCGCGCGCGACTGGCCGACCAGCTCATTGCCGCCGAACAGGAGGAGCGCCGGCGCATCTCGCTCTTTCTCCACGACGGACCGGTGCAGTCGCTCTCGGGAATCGCGCTGATGCTCGACGCGGCACTGCAGCAACTCGCAGCCGGACACTCCGAAGAAGCGATACCGGTGATCGAGTCGGTGCTCGAGCGCCAGCGCTCGACGATCAAGGAACTGCGCGACCTCTCCTTCAACCTCGAGCCGATCGTCCTACGAGACCAGGGCTTCGAGCCGGCGGTGAAAGCGCTGGCCGAGAACGTCGGCATCTCGAACGAGATTCACATCGAGCTCGAGACCGGTTTCGCCGACAGCCTGGCCGAGAGGGCACAGGTCGTTTTCTACCAGATCACCCGAGAGGCCTTCCATCAAGCGATCCGGCGCGGCCCGCCGACACGCGTGGCCGTGGCCGTGCACGAGCTTTCCGACGGCCGCGTCGAGCTGATCGTCGCCGACAACGCCCCGGGCGAGCGGCGGCGGGCGAGCTACGAGGTGATCGACGAGCGCGCCCGCATACTCGGAGGCAAGGTCAGCGTGCGCGCCGCCGAGGGGGGCGGCACGCTTGTGCGCGTGATCGTTCCGCCCTATGCGGCCGAGCGCTGAGAGCCCCGATCCCGTTCGGAACGGACGGCCGAGATGATCGAGGTCGTCGGCGAAACGCGCCTACTCGTCTCGAAGGTCGCCTCTTCCCCGCTCCCGGACGACCCGCGGACCTACGCCTATTTGCAGCCAGCGTAGGCCTCACACGAGTCGAGTTCAGACCTTTGAATCAGCGACCTGCTCGCGATCCGAGTCAGCTTCGCTCGGCCCTGGCAATCGCGCGATCGAGCGCGGCACCCGGCGCCTCCTGCACGCGCCCGTGACCACTTGCCAGGCGCGCCGGGCGGAGCGCGCGCAACGCCTTGGCGCTCTCGAGTGCGGTGGATCGGTGCCAGGTGAAGTGAGTCGTGACGGGGAAGAGGCGGTTGGAGCGCGCGGCCGTCGTGACGCCGCCAAACGTGATCAGAGCGTCGCCAGAGTAGAGCGTGCGGTCGCGCAGGTCGAGAAAGGCAATGTGACCGGGCGTGTGACCGGGGCAGGCGACGACCTCGAGCGAGCCGATCCGCTCGCCGGCCTCGACCGTGCGCGTCGGCTTCGTGCGTGCGCCGGGGAGACCGCCGCGCACGCGCTCCTGGGGCTCGCCGGGCTCGAGTGAGGAGTCCTTCTCGAGCAGGCGCGCCTCCCGGACCGAGACGATCACCTCCACCTCGCCGAGAGCAGTCGCAAGCTCGTCCAGCGAGCCGACGTGGTCGCCGTGCGCGTGGGTGAGGGCGATGCGGAGGATGGGCTTGCCGAGTTTCTCCGCGGCGGCGAGGATGCGCGCGCCGGAGCCGGGAATCAACGCGTCGATCAGCGTCAGCCCGTCCTCCTCCTCGACGAGGTAGGCGTTGACGAACAGGCGCCTGATGCGATGGATCTCGGGAAAGGCTGCCACCGCACGGAACTCTAGTGCCTGAACGTGCCTAGCTACAGCCCGTGAGGACGTTCCCCATCGCGTTGCGTTCATCCCGCGTGACCCAGAGCTGGTACTTCGCCTTGATCGCGATCTGCTTGACGACGTAGGTGCAGTCGTAGGCGTGATTCGGCGGAAGCCACTGCGAGGCATCGGCGTCGCCCTTGGCCTCGTTCTGAGGACCGTCAACGGCCAGGAGGACGACGGGATCATTCGCGTATTGCTCTCTGAGCGCGGCGCTCCACCCTGCCGCTCCCGTTCGCCAGGCATCCCCCAGGGCGACGAGATGATCGATCTGAACGGCCGAGGATCTGCGACCACGCAGGAAGGAGATGCTCTTGCCCGTGTAAGGATCGCGGAGAGTCCCCCGCTCGACGACGCAGACCGAGCCCGGCTCGAGGACGACCTTCGTCAGGTCGCGGCGGAGGATGTCGTTGCGGGTGTCGCAGTGGTTGTGATCGACGTCGGCCCAGGCCGGGCCGAACCGGTCGCGCGAGTAGCCGGCCATCGGCGCGAGCGGCTTGACCGCGAGCCGCGAGAGCTCCCCAGCTGCGATCTTCTCCGAGGTGGAGACAGGCGCGGTCGAGGTGCTGCTCGCCGTCGAAGTGCTGTGCGCCGTCGAGGCGCTTGGCAGATTCGAAGAGGACGGGCCGCGAGAGCCGCAACCGGCAACGAAGAGTCCCAGCACGACGAGGGCTGCGGGCATCCGGCGCACTGCGAAAGCACTCTAGTGCCGGAGGCGGCCAAGCATTCCCCGGAGGCGAGAAGCTCCCGGAACGAGCCGCGGCACGCGCCGGCGGTACTGCTCGTAACGACCAGGAAAGGCCTCGACGAGCAGCCCCTCCTCGGCCTGGATCTTTCCCTCGATGATGACGACAGCGAGAACCAGCAAGACCAGCCAGTGCCCCAGCCCGGCAAGAAGCGCAGTGCCGATCAACATCCCGAGCATGCCGGTGTAGATCGGGTGGTGGGTGACCGCGTAAGGGCCGGTGGTACGAAGCGCGTGATCTTCCTTGAGCACGGGCGATAATGTCCACATCTTTCCGAGCACTGCGCGAGCCCAGAGCGTGAACACGGTCGAGACGAGCAGGATCGCCAGGCCGGGCGCATACGCCCAGCCGGAGCGGACGGTCAGCGAACGCCAACTGGTGTGCGGGATACCGAGCAGAACGATGATGGCAAGGACGAGGATTAGAGCCCAGGGAAAGATCCGAGCCGCTCGCCTGCGCGCCTTCGGTGCGTGCTGCTCGTTGTAGACGGCGCCGATCAGCCAGGTGAGAGCGAACAGTCCCCAGCAGGTCGCCGAAGCCAGCGTCGCGAGCGTGTGCCAGTGCGACTCGGACAAGACCCGGCGCCTCCGATCGGTCGGTTAGCTCGGGGTGCCGTGCCCGTCGACGTAGGCGGTGACAAGCGAGTCGACAGCGTCCACACCCGCACCGTAGGCGGTGTTGATACGGACGAAGGCCTGCCACTTGGCCGGCAGCGTGTCCTCGGGGAAGATCGCCTCGACCGGGCACTCAGGCTCGCAGGCACCGCAGTCGATGCACTCCTCCGGGTCGATCACGAGGATGCGCTCGGCCTCGTGGATGCAGTCAACCGGGCAGACGTCCACGCAGGCCTGATCCTTGACGTCGATACAGGGCTCGGCGATGACGTAGGTCACGCGCCTACTCTAGCGGCACGATTGGCTGTTCGAGCACGCTACAGGTCCTCATTGCAGTGTGAGCTCGGAGATCAGAGGCTCCACGTTATCCACGAGCGTCGAGCGCTCGACAATGCGATCGAAGCCCGCCTCCCGAGCCGCGTGCAGACTCGAGGGATCGGCGTGGTTCGAGTAACCGAGAATCGGAACAGCCGGGTAGGCATCGGAGACCTCACCGGGCTCGACGCGGGCGATATCGACGATGACGAGATCGGGCTTCTCGACGCTCTCGGTCGTGATCAGGTGGTGTCCCGCCAGGAGCTGGTGAAGCTTCCCGACGAAGAGAGGATCGACCCCGGTCAACAGGATCGTCGCCACGCCCGCAGGGTAACACGGCCGGGCGCCGAGAACAAAGCGCTCGTCTATTCGCGGCTTGAGCCGAGCTCTACTGCGGGATGATGAAGACCGGCGTCCCGACGTTCACATGGTTGAACAGCCACTCGGCGTCGGGGATGTACATGCGGATACAGCCGTGTGAGAGCGAGTAGCCGATCGACGAGGAGTTGGGCGTGCCGTGGATGCCGACACCGGGAGTGGAAAGCCCCATCCAGCGCGTGCCGAGTGGGTTGTTCGGTCCGGGCGGAACCGGCTTCTCGCCCTTCGCCCAGGGTGAGTTGGGCGGGTACCACCACGGGTTCTCATCTTTGACGACGATCTCGAAGCGGCCCAGCGGCGTCGGGTAGATGGCCTGCCCGGTTGCAACCCCGAAGCGGCGCCAGAAGCGCGAGCCCTTGTACAGGTAGAGACGGTTAGAGCCGCGGCGAATGACGATGACAGGACCGAAGCTCGCCTTGGTCACGTGCCTGGGGATCACCTTCAGCGGAATGCTCAAGGCAAAGCGACGGTTCGCCTTGAGAGCGGCTCTGATCGCGTTCTTGGCCGCGGTCTTCCGGATCTGCTGGCCGCGCGTTCCCTCCGCTATCCGAGGACGCATGTGACTCAGGAACGCTCGCGCGTCGACGGCGGGGTGATCGAAACGCTTGGCAAGAGAGTCCACGTACTCGCTCAGGAGTGCGGGATCGACGCCGACGGTGAGCGGGATCTCCTCGCCCGGTTGAGCGGCCTCGGCCCGGAGAAGCGCAGCATCGATATCGGCGTCCGCTCCGACGGTAGCCGGGTTGAGCCCAACCTGCTTCGTTCCGATTCGAAGCGGCAGCGACGACGAGAAGAAGGACTCGACGGTCGCCCCCGCCATGGCGATGTTCATCCCCGCTACCGCCACGCCGCCGATCGTGACGCCGTCCGGGATTACGTATGGCGCCGTCGCCGTGGGCTCGGTAGTAGTGTCGGTGCCGGTGGTTCCAGCGGCCTGCGCCGGCGCGGTGGTGGCGACCGCGAACGAAGCGACGAGCCCCGCGCATACCAGCAGCAGAGCCAAAAAGAAGTTGGTTACTCTTCTTGATCTCATCAAATCACCAGGGTATAGGGCCGCGGATCGTTCGTGATGATAGCGTCGATCTCTGCCCGGAACAGCCGCTGCCCAATCCCCACGTCATCCACAGTCCAGGCGAGTACGGCAACTCCGCGAGCGTGACAGGCCTGTACCAGGGTGCGGTTGATAACGCCGTGCTGAAACGTTACGGCGGTGGCTCCGGTCTCGTCGAGCCAGGAACCGAGCCGGTGCGGCAGAAGCGCACGAAGCCCCCTCAGAGCGAGCGGGACAACCGGAGCGAACGCCCGCCGCTCCGAGACACGGCGCCTGTCGGCGGGATAGGAGAGACTGCGAACGATCTCGGGCGCAAGCTCGCGCAGGCGAACGAGCTCTGCTCGCTCAAGCGAGCAGAGCAGAGCCTGGCCCTCGAGGCCCTGCCGTCGTACGGCATCGACCAGAGCCTGCTCGCTGCCGGCACTCTTGATATCGATCAGGAACGGGAGCCCTTTGAGCCTGGTCGAGGCGAGCTCGAGCACCTCTTCCAACGTCGCCAGCTCGGGATCGAGGCGGCACAGATCGGAGAGCGTGTGCTGCGCAGCCGGTCCGCGGGCCGCGCCGTGACAGAGCTCGGCGAGATCGAGCGAGTGTCCGGCGACGAGCGCGCCGTCCGCGAGAGCGACCACGTCGACCTCGAAGCTGTCCGCGCCGTGATCGAGTGCCAGCTCGAGCGAGCGCAGCGTGTTCTCAGGTGCAAGCGCAGGCAAACCGCGGTGCCCGATCAGAAGCGGGCGACGACCCTCGCGTAGCAGCGGCTCGGTCACGGTGCGGTCGGCAGAGTCCGCTCCTCGCCGAGCGAGACGCCCTCTCTGGCCGCTTTGGCGATCATGCGATCGACCATCCACTCGACCGAAGCGCGCTCGTCGCTCCAGGGATCGCCGGCCAGAGCGACCGCCTTAGCCTGGCGCTCGAGCAGGCGCGAGGGGCAGATCTCGGTCGTCATCGAGCCCGTACCGGCGAGAAAGGCGAAAGCGTTTAGCAGCGGTAGGTGCAGAGCGGCGGGATCAGCATCCGTCTGTGCCCGCGCGACCATCATCAGCGCGCCCGCACCACGACGACCGCGCAATCGTCCAGAAGCGGGCCGCCGGCGAAACGGCGGCAATCCTCGAGCACGGCGTCGGCGAGCTCCCTGGCGCCGAGCTCGGAGTTGCGGCGCAAGAACTCGTCGAGCCTGGGCGTCCCGTACAGCTCACGGCCTCGCCGCGCTTCGATCACCCCATCGGTGTAGAGCACCACGGCGTCGCCGGGCGCATAGGGGATGCGTATCTCCTCGTAGCTCTGCTCGCCGATGATCCCGAGCGCAAGTCCGCCCACGGTCAACGGCTCGACGCGGCCGTCGGCACGCAGGAGCCTCGGTCGCGGATGACCGGCGCTGGCGCAAGCGAGCTCGGTCCTCTCCGGATCGACCTTGAGGTAGACCATGGTGACGAACTTGGCCGGCGCGACCTCTTCGAGCACCACCTCGTTGACGGCCGCCAGGAAGGTGCCCGGCTCCGGATACCGGCGCACGAGCGAGCGGAAGGTGAACTTCACCATCGCCATGTCGGCGGCGGCGTCGACGCCGTGCCCGGTCACATCGCCAAGAGCGATCGCCAGCGCCCCATCGTCGAGCACCATGAAGTCGTAAAGATCGCCGCCGATCTCGAGCCGTGCCGAGGCCGCGTAGGCGGCGCCGACGTCGAGCCCCTCGATCTCGGGCTCGTAGTCGGGGAGGAGCGATCGCTGCATGGCGTCGGCGAACGCCTTCTGCTGCTCGTAGAGACGGGCGTTGTCGATCGCGAGGGCGGCCTGCCCGACGATCGCCAGCGCAGCCTGGATCGTCTCGTCGCGGATAGGCCGTCCCGGTTCGAGCGAGAGCAACGAGACGGTCGCCAGTACCTCCTTGGGGGTGGCGACGGGAAGCGCGACCGCGGTCGAGCCGCGCTCCAGGAATGGTGCGAGCAGGTGGTAGGACTCGTCTGCGCCGGCAGCCTCGGGCGTCAGCCGAAGAACGAGCCCGTCGCGGAAGACTCGAGCTATCCCGCCCGTCAGAGGCAGCGACCGGCCGAGAACCGCGGTAATCGGCTCTTCGAGAGCGGAATCGGCGACGTGAAGCGCCCTCACCTCCATCGTCACGCGACGCTCGTCGAGCATGTAGAGAACCGCCACGTCCACTCCCACCAGCTCGGCGATCGTCTTCGCGGCGGCCTCCAGCGTCGTTTGCAGCGATAGGCTCTGGGCGAAAGCGCGCGACACCTCGTACAAAGCCCTGAGCTGCGCCGCCGCCTGTTGCTCGGCGCGCAGCGAGTGCTCGAGCTCCATGCTCAGACGGGTGGCGTGCTCGTGCAGGCGCGCGTGGTGAACGGCGACGGCAAGCTGGCTGCTCAGCGCCTCGAGCAGTATCTGCTCGCTCTCGCCGGGGATGCGGTCACGGGGCAGATAGAGAGCGAGCAGACCGATCGTCTCACCACTGGCCTCGAGCGGGAAGGCTGAAATGGACTCCACCCCGGTCTCGATCAGCACGTCTCGCAGTGACTCCAGACGCTCGTCGGTGAGCGCTTCCCCGACGATCACACCGCTCGGAGCCTGCCCCGACGCCTGCGCGAGCTCGAGCAGGCGCACCGCGAGCAACTCGTGTGGCCCGTCGAGACCGCGCGCAACAGCCGTCTGTAGGCGCCCGTCGTCGTTCAGGTAGACGGCGATTCGCTCGACGCCGAGTAGGGTGGCGATGCGCTCAATAGCGTTGTTGAGAGTCGGCTCGAGGGCGAGCTCGGCGATGACCTGCCCGGCAAACGAGAGCAACGCCTGGGTGCGGACCAGCTCCTGGCCGAGCTCTCGGCGCTTCTCGGCTTCTTCGAGGACAGCGCCGATCCGGCCTGCCAGCCTCTCCAGAGCCGGTAGCTCAGACTCGCCGAATTGCCTCGATTCGCCAAATCTCGCCTCCAGCACGCCACGCGGCGCGATCATCAGCGGAAGCGTGACCGTCGCCGCTGCGGCCGACTGCTCGTGCAGAAGCTGACCGTTCTCGAGCGCTCGCTCGGCGCGTTCGCGGGCGGCAGCCAGCTCGGCCGCCGAGAGAGGAGCGGTTGTACCCAGCAGAGCTGTCTCGGCCCGTCCGCCGAGCCAGAGAATCACCTGCTCGGCGCCGATCACCGCTGCGACGAGGCTGGCGAGGCGCCGCGGCAAACCCTCGGGATCGAGAGTGGCGACGAGCGCCTCCACGAGCAGTTGCTCTACCGTTTCGAACGAGCCTCCGTCGTTCTCCGCAGACGCGATCGGGCCGAGCTTGCCGCTCTGTAGTGACTCTGTCCCCGGCTCAAAGGCCGACGGTTTTGAACCGTCCATTCCCGTAAGTATCCCGCCCAGAGGCCGGACATACCCGCAGCGATGGCGGCAACCGATCTAAACTTAAGTCCGTATTGATCGCTTCGGCCAGTACATACACCACCCGCCGCAGCGCTTACCGGAGAGATCGCTAATGGGACACCCGGCAAAGAGAATGCGATTCGAGGGTGAGCCGCCGCCGATCGACCCCACTGCGATTCCGCGGGCCTACGAGCGAGAGCGTGCCCGCCGGCAGATGCGCCGCGATCGTGCGCGCGCGCGCAACCGCGCCCATCTGCGCTTCTTCTCCACAATGCTGATCTTGATGCTGGTGATCGGTGTGATTGCAGTGCTGATCTGGCAGGAGACGCAGACATTGTTCGGAATCTAGGCATCACGACCGAAATAAGCAGCGACGCAACGGTCGAGCGCGGTTCGCTAGAGCACGACATCTAGCCGCCTCAATGCCCATACTTCCAGCGATGCAGAATCCCACTTCGTCTCGAGGCTCTCACGACAACCCGAGACCGCCGCTGGCCCGCCCCTCGCTGCGGCGTCCCGACAGCTTCCTGCTCGTCTCCGGCACGCTCACCTGGCTCTCCGGGCTGGTGCTGAGCCTCTCGACATTCATGAGCTGGTACAGCGGACGCGCCGACAACTCGGGCGGCTTTCACCTCGTCCTCAGCGTTATCGGCTGGCACACAGGCCTGGTTGGCCAGCTCGTCTTCTTCCTCGGCTTCGCGGTACTCGTCCTGTTCGCGCTGCGAGTATTCGGGATCGCGCTGCCCGCGAGCCTGCCCGAGAGCCTGATCGTGATCGGGATCGGAGCCCTGGCGACGATCCTCGTACTTGTGCGGCTGATCTGGATCCCGGACAAGTTCCTTCCCGCCGATGGCCGCGGAATCGGTATCTGGATCGCGCTACTGGCTGCGCTGGCGATTATCGCCGCGGGCCTGATTGAAGCGACCGAAGAGGTCTAACCCCTCTCGCGTTCTCGGCCGGCGATTCCTCCCGGC
>PMZQ01000050.1 GCA_003170155.1 Actinomycetota bacterium
CTAATGGCGCTGCCGGTCACGTTCAAACACGGCCATTATCAGACACTCCTCGGTCTGCCCCCGGGGAAGGGCGGCTATGCGAGCGATCCGGTGCTAGGAATCGTCTCGGGCCTCAATCTCCACGGCCTGTTCCATACGATCCTGCGCTACTACGTCGGTGTGCTGGCGGGGACGATCCTCATCATCGGCACCAACGCCGGCATCATGGGCTCCTCTCGGGTGAGCTACGCGATGTCGAGCTACCGGCAGATCCCCGAGTTCTTTCGGAAGCTCCATCCGCGGCTGCGCACGCCCTGGCGCTCGCTCTTCTTCTTCTCGGCGACCTTCCCGATTCTGTTGATGCTGCCGGGCATAGTGCTACACGATCGGGAGGTGAACTTCCTCGGGACGATGTACTCGTTCGGGGCGATGCTCTCGTTTGCGATCGCGAACCTTTCGCTGATTGCGCTGCGCTACCGCTACCGCGACGCCGAGCTCACTTACAAGGCACGGCCGAATCTCCGCTTCAGGGGAGTGGACTGGCCCATCTTCGCCATCGTCGGCCTGTTCGGGACGGCCGCGGCCTGGCTTTCGATCACGATTCAAGAGTCCGGGACGCGCATAGCCGGTTTCAGCTGGCTGGTGGCGGGGTTCGCTCTCTTCATCATCTATCGCAAACGCGTTCTGCGGATTCCACTACGCCAGACGACTCATGCGCCCGCCGAGATCCTGCCCTGGCGGCTCGAGTACCGGCAGATCCTGGTGCCCGTCTTCGCCGAGGCCGACGTGGCCACGGCCATGAACATCGCCTGCCAGCTCGCCGCCGAGAGGCGCTCGCGAATAACTACCGTGGCGCCGCTGGAAGTTCCGCTCGGGTCTCCGATCGGGATGCACCTGCCCGAGGAGGAAGAGCGCCTCGACGACCTGCTCGACGAGACCGAGGCGATTGCGGCCGATTACGGCGTCAGCGTTCGTCCGCGGCTCGTTCGCACCCGCAACGCTTCGGACGCGATCGTCGCCGAGGCCCGCCACCATCACGCCGAGATCATCGTGCTTCCGACCAACCGGCCCTCGTTCCGGCGCCAGAGCCGGCGCATGCCGCTCGATCGCACGACCGAGCTGGTGCTCAGGCGCGCTCCCTGCCGCGTTATGCTCGCCGTGGAGCGGGGCGACGCTCGCCCCCCCAACTACCCGCCGGAACTCGTGAAAGCTTGAGCTGGCAGCCGCCGCCGGGAATCTGCGAGACTCCCGATTCGTGAGGGAGTCCGTCCTCCACTGCGAAGGTCTACGTAAGCGCTTCGGCGATATCCAGGCCGTCAACGGCGTCAGCTTCGAGATCGCATCCGGTGAGAGCTACGGGCTGCTCGGGCCGAACGGCGCCGGGAAGACGACGGCCATCTCGATCGTCGCCGGGCTGCTCGAGGCAGATGCTGGCGAAGCATTCGTGGCCGGCGAGCGCCTGACCACCCGCAGTGTCGCGGCGAAGGCAGCGATCGGCTTCGTCCCGCAGGATCTGGCGATCTACCCCGACCTCAGCGCGCACGAAAATCTCTGTTTCTTCGCGCGGCTGTACGGGCTCTCTGCCAAGCAGGCGCACGCGCGCACGGAGGAGGTTCTGGAGGTCGTCGGTCTCTCCGAGCGTGCCAATGACCAGGCGAAGACGTACTCGGGCGGGATGAAGCGCCGCCTCAACATCGGCATTGGGCTCCTGCACGAGCCCAGGCTGTTGATTCTCGACGAGCCCACTGTGGGCGTCGATCCGCAGAGCCGAAACGCCATCCTCGAGTCGGTCGAGCAGCTGGGCGAGAAGGGGATGGCGGTGCTCTACACGACCCACTACATGGAGGAGGCCGAAAGGCTCTGCGACAGAGTCGGGATCATCGACCACGGCGAGCTCAAGGCCGAGGGGACGCGTGAAGAGCTGGTCGCGCTGCTCGGTGAGCACGACAAGGTGCACTTGACGGGCACCGGTTCGCTCGAGGCGGCCGCGAACGCGTGCGTGCGCATCGGTGCGGTCGACGCCGCTTCGACCGGAGACGGCTCGATCGAGCTTCTGGTCAAGGGTGCGAGCGCGGCTTTGCCCGAGATCCTGACCACCGCGAGTGAGGCCGGCGTCTCTGTTCACAGCGTCGAGGTCGAGGAGCCGAACCTCGAGGCCGTCTTCTTGCACCTCACTGGCCGGGCGCTACGCGACTGACGCAATAGAGCGAGCTGGTGCGCGCAGCATTCCTCATCACCGCCAAGGACCTGCGCCAGCGCGTGCGCGATCGCTCGGCTGTCCTGGTTGCGGTCGTGGCGCCGCTCGCGCTTGCCTTCGCTCTCGGCGCCACCGTCTCCGGCTTCTCGGCCGGGAGCCGTGCCTTCACGATCGGGCTTGTCGATCTCGATCACGGCCCGGCTGCGAGCACCCTCCAAGACGCCCTGGCGAAAGCGGGCTCGTCCGTGGTCATGAAAGACGTGGCGACGCCAGCCGAGGGTCGCAGGCTGGTCAAAGACGGCGAGCTGGATGGCGCGATCGTGCTTCCGCAGGGTCTCTCGATCGCGTCCATGGGTGGCCCGCCGGTGCGGATTGATGTGATCGGAGACCCCAAGAACCCGATCGGGGCGCTTGTCGGGCGCTCAATAGCGGGCGCCTTCGCCACGTCGATGCGCACGATTCAGATTGCCTCCAAGGCGCTTGGAGCCGGCCCGGCCGAGACGATCAAGATCGTGGGCCGAGTTTCCTCTTCGAGTCCACCGATCTCGATCAGCGACACCTCGACGACCAGAAAGAACCTCGATCCGAAGACCTACTACGCGGCCGCCATGGCCGTCTTTTTCCTCTTCTTCGCCGTTCAGTTCGGCATCTCGAGCCTGCTCCACGAGCGCGCCGACGGGACGCTCGCCCGCATGCTCGCGGCGCCGATCTCCCGCCGCTCGATTCTCGCCGGCAAGGCGATGACCAGTCTCGCGCTCGGTTTCGTCAGCATGACGATGCTGGCACTGATCACCCGTTACGCGCTCGGAGCGCACTGGGGTAACCCGCTCGGGGTCGCCGTCCTGATCGTTTGCGCCGTACTGGCCGCGACGGCCGTCACCGCACTCGTGACGACACTCGCCAAGACCTACGAGCAGGCGAACGCCTGGCTCTCGATCGTAAGCGTTGTCCTCGGCATGCTCGGCGGCTCCTTCTTCCCGGTGGCTCAGTCGGGTGGCGTGCTCGCGTTGCTGAGCAAGGCCACGCCGCACGCCTGGTTCCTGAACGGTCTCCAGGATCTCTCCAGCGGTGGGGCGCTGAGCGTGGTCGTCGAGCCGGCGATCGTTCTGCTCGCGATCACGGTGGTCTGCGGCGCGGTCGCGCTCGTCCGAATCAGGAGGCTGATCGAGCCGTGAAGGTGCTTGCGATCGTGAGAACGGAACTTACGCGGACCTTCCGCTGGCGCGCGAACATCTTCTTCCTGCTGATCATGCCGATGGGCCTGATCCTGCTCCTGGGTATCGCCTACGGGAACTCGAACGCCCGCTTCGGTGTCTTCGAGAAGGGGGACGGGGCGCTCGCAGGACAACTGGTGAAGGCGCTCAGAAGCGAGCCCGGTCTCGACGTTAGAGGCTACGGCAGCCAGGACAGCATGGAGAAGGCCGTCGAACGAGGCTACGTCTCGGCCGGCCTGGTGATCCCGAGCAGCTTCGACGCTCGCATCCAGGCAGGTAAGCCGGTGGCGCTTCGTTATCTCGCCCGTCCCGACTCGCTTGCGCCGCAGGTGCGGATCGCGGTCGAGTCTGCGGTCTCGGCGCAGGGAAGCGATATCGCTGCGGCCCGGATTGTGCGCGGAGTCCAAAAGACATCGCTGCAGGGCGCTCTGCGCCGCGTGAAAGCGGTCGATCTGGCTGCGCCGGCCAGCGTCGAGCTGCTCTCCGCCAGGGGGGGCAAGTATCCCAAGTCGCAGGGTCAGTTCGACCGTAGCGCCAGCACCATGCTTCTGCTCTTCGTCTTCCTGTCGGCGCTCACCGGTTCGGTCTGGCTGATCGAGACACGCCGGCTCGGAGTGGCGCGGAGAATGCTCTCGACTCCAAGCTCGGCGCGTGAGATTCTGCTCGGGATAGTGATCGGGCGCTGGGTGATCACGCTTTTGCAGTCGCTTTCGATCGTGGTTTTCTCCGGGCTCGTCTTCTCGGTCGATTGGGGCAATCCGCTCGGAACCGCAGCCGTCATCCTCTCCTTCAGTCTGGTTGCGGTGGGAGCGGGCGTGCTGATCGGGACGCTGTTCTCGAGCGAGCAGCAGGCCGGCCCGGTGGGGATGATCGTAGGCCTCACCTTCGCGGCGATCGGCGGCTCGATGGCACCGCTCGACACCTTCCCGGCGACGATGCGAAAGATCGCGCACGTGACTCCGCATGCCTGGGCCAACGACGCCTTCAATCATCTACTCGTGAACGGTGGCGGCCTTTCGAGCGTGGCTTTGGACGTCGCCGTCCTCTGCGGCTACGCGGTGGTGCTGCTGACGCTGGCGACCTGGCGTCTCAGGCGCGTGCTGACCGCATGAGGTAGCCGCTCGTCCTGCGAGCCGGCCTCGGTAGCCTGGAGCCCGTAACCCTCCTCGGGGAGTTCCTTTTGAACGAGCCAATAGGCAGACAGAGCACGGCAGATCAGCTACGGGCAGCCCGGATCGCAGTCGCCTACATCTTCTTCGCCAACGGGGCACTCGCCGGTAACTGGGTCACCCGCATTCCAACCCTCATGGACAAGCTCGGTCTCTCGGTCACCGCGCTTGCCTTCGCCTTCTTCGCCGCTCCCGTGGGCGCGATCCTGGCCATGCCGTTCGCCGGCCGGGTGGTTACCCTCGTCGGCAGTCGCCGCACGACCAGGGTCTCTTTCTTTCTCTTCTGCGCCGCGATCTCGCCGATCGCCTTTGCGCCCAACCTGGTCGTTCTCGGGCTGGTCATCTTCGTGATCGGGGCGGTCGGCGCCTTCCTGGACGTGGCCATGAATGCCCACGGGCTCGTGCTCGAGCGCCGGTATGGGCGTCCGATTCTCTCCTCGTTCCACGCCTGGTTCAGCGCCGGCGGGCTCGTGGGCGCGGGCGCCGGAGCGCTCGCGGCCTGGGCCTCGCTCGACCTGCGCGTGCACATGTCGATCGCCGTCGCCGTGGTGCTGGCGGGAGGCCTCGTGCTCAGCCCGTTCCTGCTCCGGGGCGGCGACGGAGTCGAGCACGAGGAGAGACGCTTCTTCGTCAAGCCCCCCAGGCAGTTGGTTGCGCTCGGCATCGTCGCCTTCATCAGCCTGCTCGCCGAGGGGGCGGCGGGCGACTGGAGCGCCGTGTACATCAACAAGCCTCTTCACGCCGGTAAGGCTGTGGCGGCGCTTGGCTATCTGGCCTTCTCGCTGGCAATGGTCGCCGGCCGCCTGAGCGGCGATCGTCTGACGATGCGGTTCGGGCCGATCGCCTTGACACGTGTGGGTGGTCTGCTGGCTGCCGGCGGTCTCGGCACAGCTCTGCTGATCGGGCATCCCGTGGCTGCCATCGTCGGCTTCGCGGGCATGGGCGCCGGGCTCGCCGCCGTTGTCCCGACGGTCTTTCGAGCCGCCGGCTCCCATCCCGAGGTCCCTCCGGGAATCGGGCTCGCCTCGGTCTCGATCATCGGCTATTTCGGTCTCCTGTTGGGGCCGCCTTTGATCGGCTCGACGGCGAGATTCCTGGGGCTTCCGGGAGCGCTCGGGGTGGTTGCGCTGATCATGGCTGCGATCGGCTTGCTTGCCTCGAGCACGGCGCCGGCGCGCGCCAGGGAGCAGGTGCAATCTCTCGCGGCCGAGGAGTAGCGTCTGGGGGACCGGCGGCTTGAAGGCGGTCGGCAGACGGCGGTGTGTTCTTCCTTCCCCGCCCTCGGTGTCAAGCGAAATGAAGACCCTTCGATCGG
>PMZQ01000063.1 GCA_003170155.1 Actinomycetota bacterium
GGAACGCCGCACCCGTAGAGCCAGACGAGCTGGTCGCGCAACTCGAAGCCCGCGTCCTCGATGCCGGCGGCGAGTCGATGCGCGGTGCGCGTGGCTCCGAAGGCGAGCAGGTGTCCGCCCGGTTTGAGCATTCGCAGGCACTCGCGCGCCCAGAGCCTGGTCCAGCGCTCGAATGCCTCCGCGTCACTTCGATCGCTCGCGCCGTCGACGCGTGCGGCCTTGTGAATGTCGCGCCCGTCCCAGGCCTGGCCGTGAAGACCGATTCCGTAGGGAGGGTCGGTGACGATCGCATCGACACTGCAAGCCGGATACACGCGAAGCAGCTCCAGCGCGTCGCCCTCGACAAGCCGCCAGCGGATCAGATCCTCCGGGATGGCGAGAGCGCTCATCTCGCGCCTCCGCTCGAAGTCAGCTGACGCTCGCTTCCGGTCAGGAGCGCGATGGCTTCTTCCGTGCCGCCGACAGCGAAGAGCTGCTGCGCTTCGGCCGGCAATCCCGCGAAGATCGCGGCGAGATACTGCGCTCTCGTCGTCTGAGAGGTGATCCAGACGACGCGGGGGAAGACGCCCGTCTCGACTTGCTCGCGACCTGTCCGGAAGTAGGCAAGGAAGGCGTGCGCCTTGCGAAGCAGTGCGCCCCTTCTCTCCGTCCCGCAGTCGATCTCGACGAACGAGACGTACTCGTAATCGCCGTGCGCGAGCCGCACCAGAGCATCGGGCTTGAGCGTGGCCTGAGCGCCGAGCGCGGTCGTGTAGGCACGCCAGCACACGGGCTCCGTCTCGAAGTCGAGCAGTTCGAGCGCGCCGGAGCGGCCTGCCTCAACCAGCGACACGTAGAGGTCGGCGATGGCGAGTGTGTGTGAAGCGAAGGCTGAACCGGGCTCGTGCGCGCCTCGGTTTGAAGCGATGCCGGCACCGCTCCAGTAGGCGAGCAGTCGTTTGCCTGGGGCGGTTGCCGCGTAGAGGTGACCGTTACTTCCCGCCCTGGTGCCACCGACACGTCGCTCGAGCCGGCGCAGCAGTCCCTCGTCAACCAGGCGAGCGAGTGCCCTGCGGCAGAGCCTGGCACCGCCGGCCTCGCTCTCTATCTCGCTGAAGAAGAGTCTCCGCACTTGATCAGCTCTCAGTAGACGCAGGCGCTCGACCGTCTCCAGGATCTGGCGCTCTATTGAGGGAAGTCGATCGGCTAGGCGAACGAGGCCGCTATGAGTAAGGCGGCTCACGATCTGCCTCCAGAGGAAGCTAAGAAGAACGCCAGGGGCGTATGAGTCCCGTCGCTTAGCGCGCGCGATCCCGCCACTGGCGCGGGTTTGACCACGTCTCTACTCGACGCGAGCGGACTGGCGAGCGGACCAATCANNGCAACACCGGTCTGGCCGTGGCGCTCTGCGAGCGCCTGGTCGACCAGCGTCAGGTCGCGGCCGTAGCGCTCGGCCGATACCTTGCGCACGAGCGCCGGGTCGCTCGTAGCCTTCGGAGGCGGCAGGGTGCGGCCGCTAGCTGGTGCTGCGACCTCGCCCGGACCGAGTCCGATGCGGGCGATCATCTCGAAGGCGCCGAGATGAAGGAGCGCATCGCCCTTCACGCCGGGAAGGTGGCGCGCGAGCAATTCGGCGTCTTCGTCGTGGTTCTGGCGGAAGGCGACCAGTGTCGCCGCGTTCGTCAGCGCTGCGTTTCTGACCGTGGTCGGCAACTGCATCACCGACTGCGCGGTCAGGGTCAGACCGACTCCGAGCCCGCGCGCAAGCTCGAACAGGCTGTCGAGCGGCACCGGGATGTCGCCGAGCACCTTCGGCTCGTCGATGTAGGCGAAAAACGGCTTTCTCCTCGCAGGGCTCGTGCCAGCGCGAGCCTGGATGGCGCTGAGTAGCTGGAAGACGACTAGCGACCCCAGCAACCGACTGGCGTGGGCGCCGATCCTGCCGGGTGAGAGCGAGACGATAACGACCTTGCCGCGGCGGATCACCTCGGCCATGTCGAGCGCCGGCTCAGTCTGTGACAGTACGCCGCGCAGCACGCGGCGGCCGAGGAGTTCGGTCAGCTTGTTGAGTGGAGCGCCGAGCTGGTTGGCGCGCTCGCGTGGGTTCATAGCGTCGAAAGCGGCCCAGGTTGCTTGCAGCATCGGGTCGCCGATCTTGCCGACCAAGCGGCGGCGATAGGCATCGTCCGTGAATACGTAAGGGAGGTCGCCGAGCGTTCCCTTGGGGTCGTGCGCCACCGTGACGAGCCCGGCACGCAGCCACTGCTCGGAGCGAACACCCCAGGAGTCGCGGAAGATCTCGCGCAGGACGTTCAGCACTAGATCGGCCGCAAGCTCGGGGTCGCTTGTCTTGCCGAATACACGCAGTCCGGGCTCCGGGCCGCCCGCGGCGGGATCGAGCACAATCACGTCGGAGATGCGTTTCTCGGGTATCCGGGCGAGCAGATCCTCGGTGAGGTCGCCCTTCCCGTCGAGGATGAGGCAGCCGCGTCCCTGCTCCAGGTCGGAGACGATGAGATGTGTTGCGAGCGCGCTCTTCCCGCAACCCGTGGGACCGACGAGCAGGGTATGGGAGCACGCTCCGAGCACCGGTTGCCCGAGCCCGCGTTTCTCCATCCCTGGCCAGGTCGAAAAGCCAAGGATGCGACCGCGGTCGGGGATTCGCCGGTCGGGAAGAAGGAACGGAGCGCTTCCGAGCGAGAGACCCGGAAGCCGAGGCGCTCCGATCGGCCAGCCTATTAGCCCGGCGAGCTCCGGGGGCGAGAGCAGGTCGCTGCCGGCCGATCTACCCGCGAGCGCTCTTGTAACCGCGCTGCCGCGGAGTCTGCGGACGGTCAACCCTCCGCGTGCGCCTCTGCGTGTGCGAAACACCGCGATAACTCGGCCGAGTAGATGCGCCGCACGCTTCGGACGGCCGCAGGCGACGGCCACGAGCACACGGGCCTGCACGAGCGGTCCGGCGTACTTGGACTTAAGCGCTCGGACGTGCTCGGCGTCGACTTGCCTGTGCCCTAGAAAGAGATAGAGCGGAAACGCTGCTTGTTTTCGCCGAGGATTGCTCCCGTTCGACCGAGGCAGCAGCGCTGGCCTCCCAGGCCGGAGCTCGACTCGTAGTAGCAGAGCCTCGCCCTTCGCTAACGGGCCGAGCGCCGCGAGCACTCCGGCCGCTGCCTCGTCGATCCCGTCTGCTCGAAGCAATACGTGCGAGAGAGACCAGGAGAGTCGCGCGCCCAGCTGCCAGGTCGGGTTGGTCCGAGGTTCAGTCGGCTGGATACGGAGATCGGGAATCAGGCCGCGCAGTTGGCCGCAGACGTTGTCGAGCGGCGCCTGCTCGGCGATCAGAGAGTGGCTGATCCCGTCCTCGGTTGCAAACGTCTCGAGTACGACGCTCGCTCGCCTCGGAAGTCCCGAGACCGCCGTGAGTAGGGCCTCGACCGCCTCTCGGGTCAGGTCGGATCCAAAGCGAAGCTCGACCGTCGAGAGCGGTCGTTTCCCCGACTTGCCCTGATACTTCGCGGCAAACGCTCCCGCGGCTAGGCCGGCACCGATGCTTCCGGCAGCGCCGGCGGCCGCGACCAACACATCCATCAGGCGACCTCCCGCTTTTCAGGAGGGGAGGACTCCGCCTCGATCGGAAGGACGCTCACGCGCTCTTCGATCAGGCGTCTGGCCATCATCCAAAGGGCGACGGCGAGCTTCGCCTCGTCGATCTCGGTGAGTGGACGTGAGCGCACGCGAACCTGCCGCGTCGCTCCGGGAGGACTAGACGCGCGTTTACGCATCGATAGCTCCTGAACTAGCCCACCCGGTTAGTTTTTGTAACGTCACGACTGTCTCACATGTTGTCCAAATAGTCAACACTATTTTCTGAAATGCCGCTCTATAACAGGGGTCAGGCATCACCAG
>PMZQ01000009.1:0-146 GCA_003170155.1 Actinomycetota bacterium
TTCAGCAAGGCTTGTAGTCCGGCCCGGTTCGCGGTCTTGGCCGACTCGCCCCGGTCGACATACTCCTCCACGACTTGTAGGCCGAGATTCTCGGCCTTACGGACGCAGGCCTCGCGCTGGGCTGGGATCGAGAATCCCTCCGGGTC
>PMZQ01000009.1:236-1591 GCA_003170155.1 Actinomycetota bacterium
CCTTTGCGACTTCGACTTCCGAGTCGATCCGTACAAGCGCCCGCTCGAGCAGCTGCTTAGCCTCGTTGATCGCATCCTCTACCGAGAGCGCCTGACCGCCACGCCGGCTATCGCCCTTCAGACCTAGCTTCGAGCGCTGGTTGTAGTAGCTCGCGCGCACGGCGGCCTCGCTTCTGCCGTTATCGGCGGCGATCTGCCTGACCGCGTCGGAGAGGCGCATACCGCTCTCTAGTAGCTTTCCGATCGCCGCGTAGGTCTCTTCTGCCTTTGTTATTCCCACAAAACAACCCCCATGTTGTAAACGTGTTGTTACACATATTATAACTCGTTAGTTAGTGATGTTGCAACGTGTGGTTGTGTTGTGAGGCGGCCCGAATCGTGAGATCCGGGCCGCCTTTCCATCTGAGCGCGACTAGGCGCTGAGGGCTTCGATCTTGGCCTGAATGGCCACTTTTCGCTCCTCTGCCGTGTCGCGCAGGTGCTCGTATTCGGCCTTGGCCTCTTCCGCGCGCGTCTTGGCCGCGTCGATCTCGCCATCGATGGCGGCAATCGCCCTGTTGAGGACGATCACCGCTGACTCGATCGCGTCTTCGGTCGTCGTTTGGCGCTTGCGCGTGCGGGGGGCCGATTGGCCCGTTGAGCGAGTGTGGGCGTAGTAGGCACCGCGCATCGAGTTGAACGGTTGTCCAAACTCTTCGGCTGCCTGCCGGAAGGCGTCNNNNCTCATGCCTCCTTTCGAGAGGGTGGATGGTTTTTCGGCGGACAGAAACCGACTTGGGGTTTCCGTCCACCGTCTGGCCATCAAGCCCCGGGCTTGTCGACTTGGCTTGTGTGCGCTTTTCCGCGTGACCGAGCCGAGCGCGGGCGATCCGCGCGTAGGCGGAGTCGCGTTCGATTCCGAGGAATTGGCGCCCCTCCGAAAGAGCGGCGACTCCGGTTGAGCCGCTGCCGGCGAAGGGATCGAGTACGAGACCGTCCGGTGGGCAGACGAGGCGCACGAGCCAGCCCATCAGCTCGACCGGCTTTACGGTCGGGTGCGTGTTTCGCCGTGGACGGGTCTGCTTGCCGCCGAAGATGTGCATCGCCGTCTCAGGGAGTGCTTCGCAACCGGCGTCTCGCTCGGAGCGAGACGGCTTCGAGCAGTAGAAGAAGCGACTCGGAGTCTGGGTTGGGCGAGAGCGGTCGAGCAGTCTGACCGGACAGGTACTCGTACAACGGGCGCTCTGGCAGCGCCGGGTGTGGCTGAGCGCGACGTTGCAGGGCCAGCGTCCGAGCCCGTGCGCGCTAGCCGGCAGGCGCGTCTCGTCGATCCCGAGCCGACCGGTGCCCCAGGCCGCTTCGTTCTCGGCGAGCGT
>PMZQ01000009.1:1612-3105 GCA_003170155.1 Actinomycetota bacterium
GGAACGCCGCACCCGTAGAGCCAGACGAGCTGGTCGCGCAGATCGAAGCCCGCGTCCTCGATACCGGCGGCGAGCCGGTGAGAGGTGCGCGTGGCTCCGAAGGCGAGGAGGTAGCCGCCTGGCTTGAGCACGCGCAGGCATTCGCGCGCCCAGAGCGCCGTCCAGCGCTCGAAAGCCTCCGCTTCGCTTTGACCGGCGGCGCCGGTGGCTCGGCGGATGTCGCGTCCATCCCAGGTCTGACCATGGAGACCGATCCCGTAGGGAGGGTCGGTAACGACCGCATCGACGCTGCAAGCTGGATACACGCGAAGCAGCTCGAGCGCGTCGCCCTCGACGAGCCGCCATCGGATTGCGTCCTCGGGGATAGCGAGAGCACTCATCTAGCGCCTCCGCTCAAGATCAGCCGACTCTCGCTCCCGGTCAGGAGCGCGGTGGCCTCTTCTGTGCCGCCGGCAACGAAGAGCTGCCGTGCTTCTACGGGCAGCCCTGCGAAGAGTGTGGCAAGAAACTTCGCTCTGCTCGCCTGAGGCGTGAGCCAGACGACGCGGGGGAAGACACCGGTCTCGGCTTGTTCGCGACCTGTCCGGAAGTAGTAGAGGAAGGCGTACGCCTTTTTCAGCAGGGCGCCTCGTCCTTCGGTTCCGCAGTCGATTTCCGCGAAGGAAACAAACTCATAGTCTCCGCGCGCGAGCCGCACCAGAGCGTCGGGTTTGAGCGTGGCTTGGGCGCCGAGCGCGGTCGTGTAGGCACGCCAGCAGGCGGGCTCTGTCTCGAAACCGAGCAGTTCGAACTCGCCGGAACGGTTCGCCTCAACCAGCGACACGTAGAGGTCGGCAATAGCGAGCGTGTGCGAGGCAAAGGCGGAGCCGGGCTCGTGCACGCCCCGGTTCGAGGCGATGCCGGTGCCGCTCCAGTAGGCGAGCAGTCGCTTGCCCGCGGCCCTCGTCACGTAGAGATGGCCACTGCTTCCAGCCCGGGCACCACCGACGCGCCGTTCGAGCCGGCGAAGCAGTCCCTCCTCGACGAGGTTGGCGAGTGCCCTGCGGCAGAGCCTGGCGCCGCCGGCCTCGCTCTCTATCTCGCTGAAGAAGAGTCTCCGTGCCTGATCTGCTCTCAGTAGACGGAAGCGCTCAACCGTCTCCAGGATCTGACGCTCCCTTGAGGGAAGCCGATCGGCCAACTCGACGAGGCTGGTACGACTGAGGCGACTCACCGCCTGCCTCCAGAGGAAGAGAAGAAGAACGGCAGGGGCGGATGAGTCGCGTCGCTTGGCGCGCACGATCCCGCTAGGAGTGCGGGATTAGCGACCTCTCTCCTCGACGCGAGCGGACTGGCGAGCGGACCCATCACTGCTCTCTCCTGCGCTTACCGATCGGCGCCTCGTTAATACTTCCTGCGGCTTGTGCGACACCCGTTTGGCCGTGGCGCTCAGAGAGCGCCCGATCAACCAGGGAGAGGTCGCGGCCGTAACGCTCGGCGGATGCCTTACGCAC
>PMZQ01000078.1 GCA_003170155.1 Actinomycetota bacterium
AAGGGATAACGAATGGCTCACAAAGATTTGAAGTTCAACGAGGATGCGCGTAGGGCGCTCGAGCGCGGCGTCAACATCCTGGCCGACGCGGTCAAGGTGACGCTCGGCCCCAAGGGCCGCTATGTCGTGCTGGACAAGAAGTTCGGCGCACCGACGATCACCAATGACGGCGTCACGATCGCTCGTGAGATCGAGCTCGAGGACGCGTTCGAGAACCAGGGCGCCCAGCTCGTACGCGAGGTCGCCACAGCCACCAACGACGTCGCCGGCGACGGCACGACGACGGCCACCGTGCTCGCTCAAGCAATCGTGCGCGAGGGTCTGAAGAACGTTGCCGCCGGTGCCAACCCGATGGCGCTCAAGCGCGGCATCGAGAAGGCAGTCGACGCGGTCGTCGAGGATCTCAAGGCCCAGTCGAAGGAGATCTCGGGCAAGGAGGACATCGCCCGCGTCGCCACGATCTCGGCCCGCGAGCGTGAGATCGGCGATGTGATCGCCGACGCGATCGAGAAGGTCGGCAAGGACGGCGTCGTCAACGTCGAAGAGGGACAGACCTTCGGACTCGAGCTCGAGTTCACCGAGGGTATGCAGTTCGATAAGGGTTACCTGTCGCCGTACATGATCTCCGACGCCGAGCGTATGGAGGCCGTGCTCGAGGATCCCTACATCCTCGTCGCCAACCAGAAGATCGGCGCTGTCAAGGATCTCCTGCCGGTGCTCGAAAGCGTCATTCAGGCCGGCAGGCCGCTCCTGATCGTGGCCGAGGACGTCGAGGGCGAGTCGCTCGCCACGATCGTCGTCAACAAGCTACGCGGAACCTTCACGGCTGTCGCCGTCAAGGCGCCGGGCTTCGGTGATCGCCGCAAGCGCATGCTCGAGGACATCGCGATCCTCACCGGCGCCGAGGTGATTACCGAGGAGATGGGTCTCAAGCTCGAGAACACGAAGATCACGCAGCTCGGTCGCGCCCGCAAGGTCGTCGTCGACAAGGACTCGACCACGCTCATCGACGGTGCCGGCGAGAGCGACGCGATCAAGGGCCGCATCAAGCAGCTCAAGGCCGAGATCGAGAACACCGATTCCGACTTCGACCGCGAGAAGCTGCAGGAGCGGCTGGCCAAGCTGGCCGGCGGCGTCGCAGTGGTCAAGGTCGGCGCGGCCACCGAGACCGAGATGAAGGAGAAGAAGCACCGCGTCGAGGACGCACTGCAGGCCACCCGCGCGGCCCTCGAGGAGGGCATCGTGCCGGGCGGCGGTGTCGCGCTGCTCAACGCCGTCGAGGCGATCAAGCTCGACAGCTTCGAGGGCGACGAGCGCACGGGCGCCTCGATCATCGTGCGGGCGCTCGAGGAGCCTCTCCGCCAGCTGGCCGAGAACGGCGGCTTCGAGGGCTCAGTCGTCGTCAACCAGGTTCGCTCGGCCGCCAAGGGCCAGGGCCTGAACGTCGACGACGGCGAGATGGAGGACCTGGTCAAGGTCGGCATCATCGATCCGACCATGGTCACCCGCTCGGCGCTGCAGAACGCGGCCTCGATCGCCAAGAACATCCTCACCACCGAGGCTGTCGTGGCCGATGCGCCGGAGAAGGCACCGGCCGGCGGGGGCGGCATGCCAGGCGGCATGGGCGACATGGGCGGCATGATGTAATAAGCGCGCAGGCGCTAGCTGTTCACGAGGGCCGGCGCGAGCCGGCCCTTTGTGTTTGCGAGAATTGCACCGTGCCACCCTTCCTCGGCATCGTTATCGAGCAGTCGCTGACCGATCCGGCTTTCGCCGAGACACTCGACGTCGTCCACCGATGGCGCGATCCCAACGGCTCATGGATTTTTCTGCTCGTTCGCATATCGCCCGAACGGCTCTCCACCGAGCTCGAATGCATCCAGCGAGCGATCGCACACGACCGGCCCTGGTACGCCCATTTCTTCTCCGGCGAGCAGATCTCCGTCGTCTTCCCCGATGCGGTCATCCAGATGACCACCGATGTCGCAAGCTGGAAGCCAGCCATCGATCGCGGTCTTGCTCTTGGAATCCCGATCGAGCAGCTCGACTTCTGGCCTCACAGCGTCGAGCAGGTCGAGGAGATGCTCGGTCTCTCTCTCGATGACCTCGCCTAGCGCTCCGGTGACCTGCTCACCGGAGAAAACAGCGCCGTCCCCACCCGCCACGAGCCCCGACCACAACCTCGGACAGCTCGCCCCGCTCCTAGGATTATGCGATGAACATCGTGCCGAAGGCGCGGCTCATTGCCTGCTTGGTCCGC
Organism: Actinomycetota bacterium; assembly: GCA_003170155.1. Classification (GTDB taxonomy): domain Bacteria; phylum Actinomycetota; class Thermoleophilia; order Gaiellales; family Gaiellaceae; genus Fen-549. Next base: position 2,261 of record PMZQ01000078.1, read on the forward strand.
CGACGAAAGTCTTCGCCCGCTTCGCGGACGGACTTTCGTCGGTAGAAAAACGCGCCCGGCACGATTTGAACGTGCGACCTCTGCCTCCGCAGGGCAGCGCTCTATCCCCTGAGCTACGGGCGCCAACCCGCCAAGTGTAGCCGGGTTGGGCTCGGAATCGAGAGGTTGCCGGGCGGGGTAGGATCGGCGAGCATGGCTCTCTACCTGACAGAAGAGGACGTCAACGCCCTGCTCGACGCCGAGTCGGCGAACGAGGCCGTCGAGGCATGCGAACAGAGAATGGCCCGCGGCGCGGTGGAAGTTCTGCCTCGGGCGCGACTCGGGCTCGACGGCGGCGCCATGACCTTGATGGCGGCGGTCGATCGCGAGCTCGGCTTCGCCGGCTCGAAGACCTACATTGCGGGCAGGGACAGGTCGTTCCGGCCGGTCGTCCTGCTCCAGAACGCGCGCACGGGCAAACTCGCTGCCGTGATCGAGGCTAGGCGCCTAGGGCAACTCCGAACCGGCGCGGCGAGCGCGGTCGCGGCTCTGCGGCTGGCGCGATCCGGCGCAAGCACACTGGGCGTGATCGGCTGTGGCTTCCACGGGCTCGGCCAGGTCGAGTGCATCCGAGCCGCCTTGCCCTCGATCGAGCGTGTGCGCGCCTTTTGCCGCTCGCCGGAGCGCCTGCGTACCTTCTGCGAACAGACAGGCGCCGTCCCGGCGCGCGATCACAGACAGGCGGCTCAGGCCGAGATCGTCGTCACCGTCACCAGCTCGCCCGATCCGGTTCTCCGTGGCGAGTGGCTCCAGCCCGGGACGCTTGTCTGTGCGGTCGGCGCCAACGTGGCCAGCCACCGCGAGCTCGACAACAACGTGCTCGAGCGCGCCTCACTCGTCTGTTGCGACCTTAGGGCTCAGGCGCAGATCGAGTCGGGTGATCTGATCGAGCCGGCCGTAAGCGGCGTCCTCGACTGGCTCGAGGTGCATGAGCTGCACGAACTGGTCGCAGGGGATCTGCAGGGGAGACAGTCCGACGAGGACATTGTCGTGTTCAAGTCCAACGGCATCGCCGCCTGGGACGTCGCGGCGGCGGCAGTCACCCTGGATCGAGCTCGCGCCGAGAGGCGCGGTCTCGAGCTCTGACCATTCTCTCGGGCACGCTCGCACGCTATCCTCGGACTGTGCCGAAGGATTCGCCATCTCGCCGGTTCGCCGAGCGCGCGCTCATGGGAATCGACGACGAGGGCAATGAGGAACGCGTCGTCTTCTGGATCGAGTACCAGCCGGAGGCGCTCTGGGCCGTCGGCCGTGCGGTCAACGTGCAGCTCCGCCCCGACAGCGGACCGCGCGACGAAGACTACATCTTCAAGGGCTACGAGCTGGACGACGCTCTCACCGAGGCGAACGGGGCGCTGAGCGACGACCTCCGCGTCTCGAGCGAAGAGGGAATCGAGCAGGAGGTGCTCCCCTTCGCGCGAGACGAGATCCTGGAGCGGCTCGAACGTTGGTTCTTCCACCACGGCGACGGCAAAAAGGCCTAGCCAGGTAACGGCACGAGTCGCGCCTAGCCTTGCTAGGTTCGCGGCCTGATGCTGATCCGGATCGGGCACACACCAAATCCCGGCGACGCCTTCATGTTCTGGGCGCTCGCCTCGAACAAGATCGACCCGCGCGGGTTCGAGTTCGAGCCGATGGCCGAGGAGCTCGAGACGCTCAATCTCTGGGCGCGGGAGAGCAGGCTCGAGGTCACAGCGTTGTCGGTGCACGCCTATCCCTTCGTACAGGAGCGCTACGTTCTGCTACCCCACGGCGCCAGCATCGGAACGGGCTACGGGCCGGTGGTCATCTCGCACCAGCCTCTCTCGCACGAGCAGCTGCGAGAGGTCGAGATCGTCGTCCCGGGTGCTACGACGACCTCGTTCCTCGTTCTACGCATGTGTCTGGGCCAAGAGTTCCGCTATCGAGTGCTGCCGGCGAACGAGATTTTCGACGAGGTCAAGTCGGGCCGCGCTGAGGCCGGGTTGGTGAACGAGGAGAGCCAGCTGACCTACCGTGCAGAGGGCCTCTCCAAGTCGGTCGACGTCGGCGAGTGGTGGCTGCTGGAGACGGGATTGCCGCTGCCTCTGACGGTGAACGTCGCCCGCCGCGACCTCGGCTCACGCCTACCCGAGCTCTCGAACGTGATTCGCGACTCGATTCTCGCCGGGCTAGCGAACCGTCGCCGGGCGATGGCCTATGCGATGCGCTTCGGCCGCTCCAGCGACCTCGCCATCACCGACCGTTTCGTCGGCATGTACGTGAACGAGCACTCCTTCGATTTCGGCGATGAGGGCCGCCAGGCAATAGCCGAGCTGCTCGGCCGGGCTCAGGCGATCGGCGCCTTCGACAGGCCGGTCAAGATCGAGTTCGTCGCCTAAACCCCTAACGGAAAGCGGATCCGTCGACTGGGTGCGAACGATGCATGCGAGACTAGGACGCAGTGTCGCGTTCGCAGTCGGAAGCTACCCGAGGACATCGCATCGTGCCGTCGAGCGCGGGCGGGCGGTGGAGTACTTCGTTTCGCTTGGCGCTCGATCAAACTCACCCGTGAGGCCGTAAAACGGTAGCGAGAGAAAGCGCACGAGATATGCCGTGTTCGTGCCGAAACAGCATCGCACCAGCGGGCGCGGGCGAGCGACGGACTGCTTCGCTTCGCTAGTGGTTGTTAAGAGCGGCGCGGTGCTTCGTCTCGAAACGGGCTCTCAGCCGCGACGCGACCGCAACTCCACCACGAGCTGACAGTCGAGCGCCTCGGCTATCCGTAGCAGGGTGTCGATCCGCGGCGGCCGGCCCCCGCGCTCGAGCCGGGCGATGGCCGATTGCGTCGTCCCGGTCAACTCGGCGAGCTGCCTCTGCGACAGTTTTAGCGCCTGGCGCTGCTGGGCGACTTGGTCGGCTATCTGGGCGAAGAGCCAGCCCCCGTCTCCGACTCCGGCAATGCGCTTGAGGGCTCGTTCCTTCAATCGTTCGAACGCTCGTTCTTCTGTCACAGGTGAAACATA
>PMZQ01000033.1 GCA_003170155.1 Actinomycetota bacterium
CCCAAACTAGCGGCTCGTCAAGGTCGAAAGCGAGACATTTTCGAACCGACTTTGCACCAGAAGCGAGACATCGAGGGCCTAGCTTCGACCGCTGCCCCAAGACCATCCAGACCGAGGCGAACGATGCGCCGGCGATCTCGTCAGTAAGGACAAGCCTGTGCCGAGTTTCGCTCCGAAACTTGCCGGGCAAACAGAAGCAGTGTCGACGAGGATCCTTGCCGGTGCCACTCTTACGGCCGCTCTTCTCGTGGTCGCCTACGGCGGTCGTGCGGTCCCGGCCGGCTCGTCCAGCTTCAACAGCGCGGCGAAGACGGTCGTTGCCGGGAACGACTGGACGCGCTTCAACTGGGACGCTCGGCGGAGCGGCTCGGTGCCGTTCTCGACTGGTATCACCGCGGCGAACGTCTCCAGGCTGAAGCGGCAGCAGGTACGGCTGCCCGGCACCGTCGACTCGTCGCCGATCTACTTGCACGGCGTCGCGATCCGCGGCGCGACGCACGACGCCTTCTTCGTCACGACGACGTACGGAATCACGCTGGCGATCGACGCCGCGAACGGTTCGATCCTCTGGAAGTGGACGCCGCCGGGATACCACGGCTGGGCAGGTTCGTACCGGATAACTACGGCGACGCCGGTCGCCGACCCGAGCCGGCAGTGGATCTACACCGCCTCGCCCGACGGCCGCATCCAGAAACTGTCCGTCGCGAACGGACATGTCGCCTGGCGCGTCTCGATCACCAAGCTCCCGCAGCGCGAGAAGATCGGCTCGGCGCTCAACTACGCGAATGGGCACGTGATCGTGACGACGGGCGGCTACATCGGCGACCAGCCGCCCTACCAGGGGCACGTCGTGATCGTAAACCCGGCGAACGGCCGGCTCCTGCACGTGTGGAACTCGCTTTGCTCCGATCGTCACGGTCTGATCGCGCCCAGCTCGTGCCAGTCCAGCGACTCCGCGATCTGGGGCCGCGCCGGCGCCGTTGTCGTTCCCGGCAGCGGCGATCTGCTCGTCGCGACCGGTAACGCGAACTGGAACGGCAGCACCGACTGGGGCGACTCGGTTCTCCTGCTGACATCGTCGGCGACGCGACTGATCGGCAACTACACGCCGACGAATACCGCGCAGCTGAACGCGAGTGATCTCGATCTCGGCTCGACGTCGCCCATGTTGCTCACCTCCGGTCTCGTTGTGCAGGGCGGCAAGGATGGGAAGATCCGGCTCCTGAGCATGAAGCGGCTGCGGGGGACGGCGCCGCACAAGGGCGGCGAGCTCCAGGTGGTGCCGACTCCCTCCGGCCAGGATTTGTTCACGGCGCCGGCGGTGTGGCGAACGAAGACGAGCGTCTGGATGTTCGCTGCCGACAACGGCGGTACCGCGGCCTGGGTTTTGAAGAGCGGCAGGCTGCATCAGGTCTGGCACAACGCAAGCGGCGGCACGAGCCCGATCGTCGCCGGCAACCTGCTCTGGGTCTACGGCCCGGGCGGCGGTCTTCGCGTCTACGTGCCTGGGACGGGGAGGCTCGTGACGACGCTCCAAGCCGGGTCAGGTCACTGGAACAGCCCGATCGTCGTCGATGGTCGAGTCGCGCTCTCCGAGGGCAACGCGAACGACCACAGAACGAGCGGCGTACTCGACATCTGGCGATAAGAGCGCCGAACAAAGTGAAGCAATCCATCGCTTCGCTGCACCAGTTCAAACGACCACCCGTCCGTTTCGACCGCAGCCACAACATTCACTGCACGTTCCTCGCCATCGGCTGCTGCCTCATCTGCCACCAAATGCGACGAGGAAGACGAGCACGAGCAAAGCAGTGGTGCGCGTTTTGCTCCCAGCTTCGCGGCCTGCCGCTGCTACGTCTCGGTCTGATCTCGTGGGGTCATCCGTTATCGGTGAGCGCTGCTTTATGCGTTTCGTCCAGCGAGCCTCTCGGCTTGGCATTTACGCTCTCGTGCGTAATTCCGGGTGCGCAAACGGTCTCGGAGCTGTAAGGTTTAAGCGATCGAAGGACGAGTACCGGGATGCGTTCCACTCGCGTTCCTTGCTTGTTCGCAAAATGGCAAGGAGGTGAGTTCATGGCAACCGGAACCGTCAAGTGGTTCAACAACGACAAGGGGTACGGGTTCATCACGCCCGAAGACGGCGGCAAGGACCTGTTTGTCCACCATACGGGCATCGACGGCGAGGGCTTCAAAAGCCTTCCCGAGGGCGCTCGCGTCGAGTTCGAAGCGACTGAAGGCCCGAAAGGCCCGCAGGCGACGAACGTACGCGTCGTAGGTTGACGAAGAATTAACCGAGAAGGCGCCGCCCAGTCTGAACGAAGCGTTAGTCGCGGCGGAGAGCACTAGCGGCGCCTTCCGGATCAAGCCGGCTCAGGACAGAAAGAAGCAGCGAGTCGAGCGACCTCGGCTAAACCTGGAGAGATGCAAGCGGCCGCAAGAGAGAAGCCGCGCCTACGGGGCGTGTTCCATCAGTGGGCATTTGTAATCTCCGTGCCCGTTGGTGTTGCGCTCGTACTCGAAGCCGAGGCGGGGCGGGCACGCGTGGCCGCCACGGTCTTCGCGATCAGCGTCGTGATGATGTTCGGCGCCAGCGCCCTCTACCATCGCCCGACCTGGACACCGATAAAGCGTGCCTGGCTGCGCCGGCTCGATCACGCCGGGATCTACTGCCTGATCGCGGGCACCTACACACCGGTGGGCCTACTGGTGCTTCACGGCGCCTGGCGAACCACCGTACTGGCGATCGTCTGGGCCGGGGCCGGGGTCGCTATCTTCATCAGGCTGTTCTGGATTGCCGCCCCGAAATGGATAGAGGTCGTGCTCGCGATCTCGCTAGGTTGGGTCGGCGTCGTAGCGATGCCCGAGATCGTCTGGAACGCTGGACTCGGATGCATGCTCCTGATCCTTGGCGGCGGAATTGCCTACAGCGTCGGCGCGGTCATCTACGGCCTCAAGCGGCCGGATCCGTTCCCAGCCGTATTCGGCTACCACGAGATCTTCCACCTGCTCATCGTTATCGCGGTCGTGCTCCAGTACAGCGCGATCGCCTTCTACGTCGTGCCGACCTGACGGACGCCAGGCGCAAAGTCAGCGGCCGGCTGAGGCGAACTGATCTACGAGACGGGTGAACTGGTCGAGATCCTGGAACATCATCATGTGGGCCGCGCCGGCGAAGATCTTCAGTCGGGCATGGGGGATGCGTGCGGCGATCAGCCGGGCATTTGCCGGCGGCACGATCCCATCGAGGCTTCCGGCGGTAACCAGCACCGGAACGCGAATACTGCTCAACCCGTTATAGGTGTCGTTCGTCCTGGCGAAGCGGCGCTCGGAGTCCGCCTGGCGCTCGGTGATCTTGCGCCCGACCTTCTCGATCGGCATTGCCAGGATGCCCGCGAAGTAAGCAAGCTCAGCCGGGTGTGCGGAGGCGGGGAAGAGAGAGTTGAGCAGCGAGCCCGCGTGCCTGCTGTTATCGACCTCGGTTGTTCCGCCCGCCGTGGCACCCGATACCACCAGAGCGCGCAGCTTGTCCGGATGGCGCTCCGCAAGAGAGAGCCCGATCTCACCGCCGGTCGACCAACCGACCACGATCGCCTTCGGAATCCCGAGCGCACCTATCAACCCGGCCGTGTCGTCGGCCATCAGCTCGATGCTGATCGGTCGTGAAAGCTGGTCGGTCGAATAGCCGACACCGCGGTTGTCGAATTCCGTCACACGGAAGCGCTCGCTTAGCCGGCGCGGCAGCTCGTATCCCCAGTAGCTCATCGACGAGGCTTCGCCGGCGATCAGCACGAGCGGTGGCCCGCTACCGAACTGGCGGTAGCCGATCAGAATTCCGCCAACCCGAACCTGCCGCACGGGCCCCATGAAGGCCGCAGAGCTCGACGGCCGCGTGCCCGGCACCAGAGTTCCGATCGCTGCGGTCGGCGCGACCTTCTCGCTCGGGTGTCCCGAACCGCCGCAACCGGCGATCACGAACGCGGTGATGAGTAGGAGTGCGCCCAGACGTCCCCGCCCGTATGTCGGAAGTCGAGTTTCCATGACAATCTGACGATACGCCTCGACCCCGTGTGTCTAGTAGATCCAGCCGTCGAATCAGACCATCAAGCCCATCAGCGCGTGGGTTCAGCCAGGCCCTTTCTACTTCCCGAGAAAAGCCAGGCACCGACTCGGACGCGATCTCATGGCGACTCGCGATGCTGGGTTGGAAGCGGTCGGGCGCCGGAAGTTATCGGAACCGGAAAACGATGCGTCCGCGCGCCAGGTCGTAAGGAGACAGCTCGATCTTGACGCGATCGCCAGGCAGGATGCGGATTCGGTAACGGCGCATCTTTCCTGCGGTGTAGCCCTGGGTTTCGTGGCCGTTGTCGAGTGCGATGCGGTACTTACCGTTGCTCAGCGCCTCGATGACCTCGCCCTCGAATTCGATCTTCTCTTCCTTGGCCATCGAATTACGACCCGGCGCCGAGGTTGTTTGCAGAAGAGGTGTTCTTCGACCGATCTTCGTAGGTGGCGAAGTCATGCGCGCGGAACGTTGCGACCCGCTTCACAGCTTCGCTTACCATCGAAAATGCACCTTCTTTCCTGTGCGGAGTGGGAGAAGGCGCCTGCGCGCAAACCGCACTCGTACGTGGTCTTTTCTCACCGTAGCACGTCTAGACACCCCCTCTTCTGCTACTGTCACAGCACGGACGGCGGTTCGCCGCTCTGTGGGATTTAGCCTCTCGTTCCTCCTTGTGTGGTTTCGAGTCGAAGATCTCGAACCCGAAACCAAGGAGTTTGAGCAATGTATGAGCAGTCCTTTCGCACGCTTGGCGTTAGCGTGCAACTCGAGCAGGCGCTCGCCGAGCGCGGTATCGAGCGACCCTTCCCGATCCAGGAGCTCGTGCTTCCGGATGCTTTGGCGGGCCGCGACGTGCTCGCGAAGTCCCCGACCGGCTCGGGCAAGACGCTCGCCTTCGCCCTGCCGATCGTCGCACGCGTCAGTCGCGATCGGACTCAGCCCGCGGCGCTGGTGCTCGTCCCGACCCGTGAGCTCGCCGGGCAGGTGACCGATGAGATCGTGCCGCTCGCTCGTGTAAACGGCTTGCGAGTCGCGGCGGTTTTTGGTGGAGCACCACTACGCGAGCAAGCCAAGAGAGCGCACGCTGCGCAGATTTTGGTTGCCACGCCGGGCCGCTTGCAGGATCTGGTCGAGAGGAAAATGGTTTCGCTGGAGCAGGTCGCGATACTCGTCCTCGACGAGGCCGACCGCATGCTCGACATGGGCTTCAAGCCGCAGGTCGAGCGGCTGCTCAAGCGGCTTCCCCGCAATCGACAGACGATGCTCTTCTCAGCGACTCTTAACGGTGCGGTAGGTGAGCTCGCGGACTCCTACACACGCGACCCGGCGCGCTTCGAGACGGCGCCGATCGTCGATAGCAGCGACGACAAGGTCGAGCACCGCTTTGTTTCCGTCACCGCCGACGCCAAGGTCGAGAAGCTCGTCGAAGAGCTCTCCGGCGAGCGTGGACTGGCACTGGTGTTCGTTCGTACCAAGCGCGGAGCTGATCGTTTGGCGGTCAAGCTCGCGCGTCACGATGTGGATGCGCTTGCCCTGCACGGGGGCATGGCTCAGAGTGCTCGCCAGCGTACGCTCCGGCTCTTCCGCTCGGGCGAGATCAGCACACTCGTGGCTACGGACCTGGCCGCGAGGGGGCTCGATCTAGAGGCGATAACGCACGTGATCAACTACGATCCGCCGGAAGACGACAAGGACTACGTGCATCGGGTCGGCCGCACGGGCCGCGCGGGCAGAGGTGGGAACGGCACCACATTCGTTCTACCCGAGCAACAGGCGGACGTCAGCCGTCTCGCGGCACGGCTTGGTCATCGCGAGCAGTTTGAGCGCGAAGGGATGCGCGTCGCCGCGCCGCGCCGCGTCTACACGAGCCGCCGCGGCCGTGGCTCGCGCTGGTAACACCAACATGTTTGCTTTTATGTCAATCAGGACGAGTACCGGAATGCGCCGTCGGCGCTCCTTGCTTGTTCGTGACAACGCAAGGAGGTGAGTGTTATGGCAACCGGAACCGTCAAGTGGTTCAACAATGACAAGGGCTACGGGTTCATTACGCCGGAAGACGGCGGCAAGGATCTGTTCGTCCACCACAACGGCATCGCGGGCGAGGGCTTCAAGAGTCTTCCCGAAGGCGCGAAGGTCGAGTTCGAGTCGAGTGAGGGTCAGAAAGGCCCGCAGGCAACGAACGTTCGCGTTATTGCTTGATCGACGTGAAGTCGAGGTCATGGAGGCGTCGCTATGCGGCGCCTCCTGATCTTTCTCCGGCAATGGTCGGCGGCGCGACGACCGGGGTGAGATGGAGCGCAAGAGGATGCAAGCAGGCGCTCCAGAACACCGCGATCTCCTTCTTTGTCCTGCCCACCCGATCGGCGTCCTCTCGAATCAGCGTATTCTCGCCGCCGCGAGAACGCGGCTCCGGTTCAGGATGCGCGCGCGGGAGTAACGCCGCTTAAAACGTCGTCAGGGTTCTCCCAATCGCTCGTACGGCACATGGGGCAGAGGGGTACAGGACCGCTGACGACTATCCCGTAGCCGCAGCCGGCGCAGCGGAGCTCCGCTCGTTTCGCCGCAGTTCCGGAAACGGCGTGTTCTGCCCGATCGCTGAGCGCGACTGCGCGTACGCGAATCACCCTGCGGTGCGAGCCGGTGGTATCCGGGCTCGATCGGCTCTTGCGTGTGAACCACTTGATGGTGCCGGCTGCCATAGAAAAAGCGCCTTCCCTCACGAACGGATAGGGAAGGCGCCAGAAAGCGCGACCGGTTCTCGCTCTAGTGTCGCTCTATCTTAGCGCGAACGTCAGTTCGCCGTCTGCCCGGCACTTCGCGGCGGTGCCAATTAGGTGAACGTCACGATAGACACCTTTTGCACCTCATGAGACAGCTTTCCAACCCTTCGGAGCCGCTTGAAAACTAGCTTCAGGTACTCGAGAAGAAGGTGTGAAGAGCTGGCTGCTCGAGGCGTATCAGCCACCGGAGACCCTTGCCGGCGGCCGATTCCCCTCCGTTTGCCGTGTTCTCTATTTCGCGTTATGGAAGGACTTGACATAAGGCTATCCCACTAACATAAACAAAGGATCAAAGAACAGGATCAGGTCAATGGAGCGCTTGCTTCTGCGTCCGTCGTGAACCCGGCATCAGAACAGAAAGGACGGCTGCAGTTGGTCGATCGATCGTCTCCAGCGGTGCTCCAGAGTGGCGATGGCAGGAGCGACTGGTGGCGCAGCGCGGCCATCTACCAGGTTTACATCCGTAGCTTCGCCGACGGCAACGGCGACGGCGTCGGTGATCTGGCGGGGATCCGGGCTCGCCTCCCCTATCTGCGCGATCTCGGGGTGGATGCGATCTGGATCAACCCCTGGTACCGCTCGCCGATGGCCGATGCCGGCTACGACGTCGCCGACTACTTCGACATCGATCCGCTCTTCGGAACGCTCACAGAGGCGGATGAGCTGATCGCGGAAGCGCACGCGATGGGACTCAGAGTGATTGCCGACGTGGTGCCCAACCACTGCTCCGACCAACACGAATGGTTCCAGGCGGCTTTACGCGCCGGAGCGGGATCGATCGAGCGTGACCGCTTCTGGTTTCGGCCCGGAAAAGGTCAGGACGGCGACTCGCCGCCGAACGACTGGCCGTCGAGTTTTGGTGGCTCGGCGTGGACGCGAGTTGACGACGGCGAGTGGTATCTCCACTCGTTCGCGGCCGAGCAGCCCGACTTCAACTGGGCAAACGCCGAGGTGCGAGCCGAGTTCCGGCGGATTCTGCGCTTCTGGCTTGATCGGGGACTCGACGGGTTCCGTATCGACGTCGCGCACGGGCTCGTCAAGCAGGACGACCTGCCCGACATCGGCAGCGATCCCGATCCGCTCGACCTCCCGAACTCCGATCGACCTGAAGTGCACGACGTCTGGCGCGAGTGGCGGAAGGTTGTCGACGACTACCCCGCTGGGCGCGTGCTCATTGGCGAGGTGTGGGTTGCGAGCGCCGATGCGCTCGCGCGCTACCTCCGACCCGACGAGTTGCACTCTGCCTTCAACTTTGACTTCTTACGCTGCAGCTGGGACGCGCGTCAGTTCCGCCAGGTGATCGACGACACCCTTGCCGCGCACGCCCCCGTCGGCGCTCCGGCAAGCTGGGTGCTGTCGAATCACGACGTCACACGTCACGTCAGCCGCTACGGAAGAGCCGACACCTCCTTCGATTCCGCGACCAGCCAGTTCTCCACCCCCACCGATCTGCAGCTCGGCATCCGTCGCGCTCGGGCTGCGGCGCTACTCACAATGGCTTTGCCCGGATGTGTCTACATTTACCAGGGCGACGAGCTCGGCCTTTGGGAAGTGGAAGACATCCCTGACGAGCTACGACAGGATCCGGTCTGGAGGCGCTCCGGCTTCACCGACCGCGGCCGAGACGGTTGTCGTGTCCCGCTTCCCTGGGGAGGAGAAGAGCCGCCATTCGGCTTTAGTCCGGATACGGTCGAGCCGTGGTTGCCGCAGCCATCGGAGTGGAGGGACCGCACCGTGGCGACGCAGAACGGCGATCCGGGCTCGATGCTGGAGCTCTATCGAATGGCACTGCGCATTCGCCGGGCAGAGCCAGCTCTGGGTGACGACACGATGACGTGGCTGCCGGCGCCCCAGAACGTGCTCGCTTTCAGCCGCGGTGATCGCTTTTCCTGCCTGGTCAACCTCTCGGAGACGACCGTCGAACTACCCGAGCGCACTGTCGTTCTCCTCGCGAGTGCTCTATCCGAGGATGGTGGGATCCCGCCTGACGCTGCAGTCTGGCTTCGGACGGCCTGATCCGTAGAGAGCTTCTTCGAGAAGAGGCATGAGCGCGGTTCGCGTCAGCGAGTATTGCCCTGTCGGCGTCGGTCGGTAGGGCGGCGCCTTGTGCGCGGCCGATCCGGTCGGCGAATTGCCAAATACGTCTCCACAGGATCGCGGACTTCTTCGAGGCCAGAGACCGTGGCAGTCCAGCATCGAGCACGTGGATCAACTCTGGCGTGCCTCGTGGAATCGGGTGCAGAAGCGCTCTCGGCTACCCGCCACTCCGGCCTCGGCATGCTCATCCCGATTGAATATGAATTACTCGACAACACAACATCATCGATCGCCTGAGTCAAGGAATCCGACTCCACGGATCCAGGGGAAGTGCGGAGCCTCCAAGAAGCTCAGGGTGCTTCGCGTCATCGTCACTGGTGCCAGTGGCGGTGACGATCTTCGGGTGTGGCGTCGCCCAGCTAGTGTCGTCGGCAAGCGTGGCAGATGCGTTCGCTTTGACCGAACTCGTCACCCGCCTCGATCGACCTCTGGCAGAGATCGCATCTCGTCGTTCCTGTGTAGAGCCACTGGAATGGGTTGAACCAGAACATCAGGCAATCCTCTTTCTTTGCGCCCCATGGCGCTGCTTGTTTTTCTTTCTTTCTTTCTGTATAGCTCGACCGTACGTGCCGTAAACCGTCTGCCGGGTAACGATTCGGTGACGTCCGCGTCAAACGACGGAGACACTTGGCCGAGCCAGGCTCTCTTTCGATACCACTCTTCTGGCGAAGGGTTGAGGAACAGCATCCGTTCGAGCAGGCGATCGCGGTCGGGCGAGCTCGAGTACTGCTCCGGCACGGCGACCTCGTGGTGCTCGTGCTCGACGCGGACGAGTGGCTGGTTGAGGCAGGCAAACAAGCGCTAGACGCTCAACTTCCGGGGCCATCCGCGGATGGCGTATTCGGCAGAGCGGATGCGGCTAGCGCCGAGCGTGCCCGTCGTACCCGGTAAAAGGCTCCCGAGGGACTGACGAGATGGAAAACCAACTACTGCAGAGCCGGAGACCGGCGGCAAGAAGCGCTCTCGTCGTTCCAAGCGAGAAATTCATATATGAGCTGCTAATCGCCATATTGCGAGAGAATCGGCCCGCGTGTCCAGAGCGACGAGACACCACCGGATTCGCCAGTCTTCGTTGCTAGCTTCTGACCACCTACTCGCCTCTCAGCTGCGCCACCGCGACGGCGACTCGCTCGCCGTACTCGGCGTCGGCGGCGCGGAAGTTCGCCACGGAACGCTCGACGATTTCGTCCTTCGAGACCTGCGCGAGGCTGCCGGCGATGTTGGCCACCAGCCGGGCTCGCGCCTTCTCGTCCATGACGCGGTACAAAGCGCCGGCCTGCACGAAGTCATCGCCCTCGTGACTGTCCCACTCGTAGCTGCCGCTGGGACCGTCGCCGGCCAGCGGCGCGTACAGCGGCTCTCCGGTCTCGGCCGGCCCGCCGAAGCTGTTCGGCTCGTAGTTCTTGGCCGCGCCACCGTTGTCGCCACCGCGCATGAGTCCGTCGCGGCCGTAGTTGGCCGCGACGGCGGCGTGTGGACTGTTCACCGGCAGCTCGGTGTGGTTGATACCTAGGCGGTAACGATGCGCGTCACCGTAGGCGAACAGGCGGCCCTGCAGCATCTTGTCGGGTGACGGCCCGATACCGGGCACGAAGTGGGCCGGGTCGAACGCGCTCTGCTCGACATCGGCGAAGTAGTTGGCAGGGTTGCGGTCGAGCACCAGCTTGCCGACTTCCTGCAGCGGGTAGTCGGCGTAGGGCCACACCTTGGTGACATCGAAGGGGTTGAAGCGATAAGTCCGCGCCTCCGCTGCCGGCATGATCTGCAGCTTGAGCGTCCAGGAGGGGAACTCCCCACGGTGGATCGCCTCGTGTAGATCCATCTGGTGCGATTCGGGGTTCTCGCCGGCGAGCTTCGCAGCCGCCTCGGCCGTCAGACACTCGATGCCCTGGTCGGTCTTGAAGTGGTACTTGATGAAGAACTGATCGCCGGTCACGTTGACCCACTGGAAGGTGTGCGAGCCGAAGCCGTCCATGTGCCGGAAGCTCGCCGGGATGCCCCGGTCGCCGAATAGCCAGGTGAACATGTGCGTGGCCTCGGGCGAGAGGCCGAAGAAGTCCCAGACGTTGTCAGGTTCCTGCCGATTGGTGTGCGGATCCGGCTTCTGCGAGTGAATGAAGTCGGGGAACTTAAGTGGGTCGCGGATGAAGAAGATCGGCGTATCGTTGCCCACCAGGTCGTAGTTGCCATCCTCCGTGTAGAACTTGACGGCGAAACCGCGCGGATCGCGCACGGCGTCGGCCGAGCCGCGTCCTCCGGCCACGGTCGAGAAGCGCGCGAAGACCTCGGTCTTCTTGCCGATCTGCGAGAGGAACCGCGCTCGCGTGTAGGGCGTAACGTCGTGAGTGACCTCAAAGTGGCCGTAGGCGCCAGAGCCACGCGCATGCACGACCCGCTCCGGGATGCGCTCGCGGTTGAAGCGCGCCAGCTTCTCGAGCAGGTGCCCGTCCTGGATAAGCACCGGGCCGCCGGGGCCGGCGGTCTGCGAGTGCTGGTTATCCGCGACCGGGGCGCCAGATTCGGTTGTCAGCTTCTTCCTTTTGCTCACCTTCGGCCTCCTCTTGGTCGAATGGGCTCGTGACCGCAGCTACGGGTCACGTCGTTCCAATCCAGGGCACTTATAGCCCATCTGGACCGTTACCAATCGATGCGGCCGGCGGCTTTTGGGTACGTAAGGACGGCGCTCGCGCGAGAGCCGAGGTTCGGACTATCCATGGAAGCCGACCAACGAATGGCGTTACGTCGCTAGAAAGCACGGGAAGGCGCGGTTTCGCGTTTCGCGCAACCAGGCGGGTGCATCGCTCACGCCTTCGGCCGAACGCTCGGCCTCGAGTTCCGGCTGCTCGCCGAGGCCGCGCTCGGTGAGGAAACCTCGAAGCGCGCCGGCGAGATCGAGCATCTCCAGCGCAAGGAAATTTAGTTTAGGCTAAATTAGGAGCCCCTAAAAGAGCTGGCAAATGGACCATCACGAACTGAGCGCGTCGATACAGGACTACGCGAAGGAGATCTACGCGCTCGAGACGAGCGGGGCTCATGTGCGCACCTCAATGCTGGCAGAGCGGCTCGGGGTCAGCGCGCCGTCGGTGACAGGGATGATCCGCACGCTGGTGGATCGCGGTCTCGTGGCGCACGAGCCCTACCGCGGTGTCACGCTCACCCCCGAGGGCGAGCGCGTGGCGCTCGGAGTGATCCGCCATCACCGGCTGCTCGAGCTCTTCCTCGCAGAGAGCCTGGGCGTCCCGTGGGGTCGCGTGCACGAAGAGGCGGAGCTGCTCGAGCACGCGATCTCGGAGGAGTTGGAGGAACAGATCGCGGCCACGCTCGGCGATCCGAACCGAAACCCCTACGGCGAGCCGATCCCGAGCCGAGAAGGAACGATCGAGAAGATCGATGGAGCGAGTCTCGCTGATCTCGATCCGGGACAGGTCGGCACCCTCGTTGAGATTTCCCACGCCGAGCCCACGGTTCTCAGCCTGCTCGACAAGCGCGTAATCCTCATCGGCGATCGGATCGAGCTGATCGAGAAAACAGGGTCTGGATCGTGCTTCGTACGCGTCGGCGATCATGAGCACGTTCTCGATCAGGTGACCGCAAGTGCGATGCGCGTGATCGTAGAGGAAGAGCAGTAAACCGGGTGCGGCCGGACCTACCTGCGGCGGGTAGCCAGTGTGAATTGCGAGCGCCGCACGGCTCGCGTTGCGTATTTCTCTTGATATCTGACATGCCGAATAAAGATCGGCTGGAAGTCGGCGCGCACCCGACACCGCTCCTACGGCTCGCGGGGGCTTCGCGGTGAGCAGTTGCCACTCCGGTTCCGGTCTCGAGCTCGAGAGTCGCCAGGGCAGCATCGCCCTCTTCGGCCACCCGAACGTCGGAAAGTCGGTCCTGTTCCAGCGCCTGACGGGGCACTACGTGATGGTCTCGAACTATCCGGGAACGACCGTCGAGCTCTCTCGAGGTGCGGCGCGATTCATGGCGGACACCGCGGTGGTAGACACGCCCGGCATCGTCGCCCTCCCGCCGCGGAGCGAAGACGAGCGAGTCGCCTTGCGCATGCTCCTGGACGAGCCCGTGCGAGCGATCGTGCAGGTGGGCGACGGAAAGAATCTGCGCCGCAGCCTCCTGCTCTCCGTTCAGCTCGCCGAGATGGGCCTACCGATGGTGCTGGCTCTCAACATGATGGACGAGGCCGAAGCGCGCGGCGTATCGGTGGACGATCGCCTGCTAGCCGAGCGGCTCGATCTTCCGGTCGTGCCGACGGTTGCCACGCGGGGAACGGGAGTCAAGAGCCTCGTCGCCGAGGTGAAATCCGCCCAAGCTCCCCGCTTCCGGCTCCTCTACCCAGAGGCGATCGAGAAAGGCCTCACCGAGCTCGCCTCGCGCCTGCCTGAGAGCGCCCTCGATCCCCGCGCTCTGGCCCTCCTGTGGTTGAGCGGGGACGAGACGACCGAAACCTGGGTCGCCGAGCGAGTGGACGAGGAGACACTGCGCGATCTCGCCTCTGCTCGCGGCCGAGCCGCATCGAAGTTTCGTGAGCCCATCTCCGCCGTCATTCAGCGCGTTCATCTTGCCTACGTGGACACACTGGTCGCAGACGTCGTTCGAGAGACGGGCGACAAATCGGCAGGCATCGCCGCCGGACTGGGGCGGCTCACCACGCACCGCATCTGGGCCTGGCCGATCCTGGCGGCGATCCTCTACGGCACGTACTGGTTCGTCGGCGTCTTCGGAGCGGGTCACCTGGTCGGTTGGATCGAGGGAAGCCTCTTTGGCAAGATCGTCAACCCCTGGGTGACCGAATGGGTGCATCGCCTCATCCCGATCGGGTTTCTGTCCGACTTTCTCGTCGGTAAGTACGGCCTCTGGACGATGGGCATGACCTACGCCCTGGCGCTGATTCTTCCCATCGTGACGACCTTCTTCCTCGTCTTCAGCCTGCTCGAGGACTCGGGCTATCTGCCGAGGCTTTCGGTGGTGACGAACCGCCTCTTCTCGGCGCTCGGGCTGAACGGCAAAGCGGCTCTGCCGATGGCGCTCGGCCTCGGCTGCGTGACGATGGCCACGCTCACGACGCGGATCCTGGAGAGCAAGCGCGAGCGGCTGCTGGCGATCCTGATGCTGTCACTAGCCGTCCCCTGCTCGGCGCAACTCGGAGTCGTCCTCGGCATGCTCGGCGGGATCTCGCTCGTCGCCGTCCTGATCTGGGGCGGCGTCGTGATGGGAGTGCTCTTCTCGGTCGGCGCTTTGGCGGCGCGGCTTATACCGGGGGAGCGGACGGCGCTTGTACTCGAGCTACCACCACTGCGCCTGCCCGTCATCTCGAACGTGCTCGTCAAGACCGGCGCTCGACTCGAGTGGTACCTGAAAGAGGTTATTCCACTTTTTCTCGCCGGTACGGCGCTTCTCTTCACGCTCGACAAGACAGGTGCGCTGCCAGCATTGATCGATGCGATGAAGCCGGTCGTGTCTGGATGGCTCGGGCTGCCGGCGGCGGCGAGCACTGCTTTCCTGGTCGGTTTTCTGCGCCGAGATTTCGGAGCGACGGGTCTATTCGTGATGCAGTCGCACGGCCAACTCACGCCTCAGCAGGTTGTTGTGGCGATGGTGACGATCACTCTGTTCATCCCCTGCGTGGCGAGCGTGTTCATGATCGCTCGAGAGCGAGGCGTGCGCACTGCGGTGGCGATGATGGCACTGATCTTCCCGCTGGCCTTTCTTGTTGGCGGCGTTCTTCACTGGACGCTCCTTGCGATCGGCTGGAATGGGTAGGCGATGAGTTCCGACGCTCAGAAGAGCCAACCCGAGCCAATGACTTGCGAGATGTGCGGATACCGCTTCGATCCCGCGCAGAACGTCGCCTGCGGTTCTTGCCCGATGCACCGAGGCTGCGCGCTTGTGTGCTGCCCGGCCTGTGGGTATAGCTCGGTCGATCCGAGGCGATCCCGTCTGGTTGGTCTCGGATCGTGGATCGCAGCTCGCCTGCGACTCCCCAAGAGAACCATCCGCCCCCAGACGGGCGCGTTGACGCTAGCCGACGTGCCGCCCGGAAGCCGGGTACGTATCGAAGCGCTGGACGGCCTCTCGACCGGTCGGTGTCATCAGATGCAAGCCTACGGCTTGGCGCCGGGTCGCTGGGTCAAGGTCGTGCAGCAGTCGCCGGTTACGGTCGTCCGAGTCGAGCATCTCGATCTCGCTTTCGAGTCGGCCATCGCACACGGGATTCGCGTCGAGACGACGGCGATCGATAGCGATAAACGAGTGAGAACGACAAGAATGACGGATTAAAAGTGCTCTTGCCATTCGCTGAATCGCTCACCAATGCGGTTTTCATTAAACGCTGCGGATTGCAATGTCGGATCGATAACACAGAACAGTGCTTCGAACTCAACGAAAGAGATGGCACAGCCACCCAAGTGCCGACGCACTGCCTGTGCCTTGGTTGTAAAGAGAATGAGGAACATATAAGCTGATCGTATGCATGCTCCTCTTTACAGCACCATAGCGCTACTCGCCGAGCTTATCGTTTCCTCAGCGATCTTTTATACTATCTATCAAGGTTACAAACGCAATAAGCTACCAGAGAAAGTAGCCATCGGTGCCCTTGTTTACGAAATACTTTTTGACATCAGCTACATGATCTTTCGCTTGCCCGCCCGCGAGAACGGTGCTAACAAATCACTTCTTACGGGCCTGGGCATATTCCACGGCACGCTTTCCTTAATAATGTTCGCTAGCCTTATCGCCTTTTTTGTGCTTGCCATCAAGAATTACCGAAGAAACGTCAATTACTTTCGAGTCCATAAGCGTCTGACGTTTGCATTTCTTTTCTTATGGTCTATATCTGTTCTTTCCGGTGTTGCTTTGTATTTCGTCGAATACTTGTTCTAGAGAATTGGTATCGGGTTTTCACAGGCCTTCGTCCTAGACCCCGTAGTACTTGAAACTCAAGATCGCTGTCTTTGCTAGCCAGTGTCGTTTTCCCCAGCT
>PMZQ01000048.1 GCA_003170155.1 Actinomycetota bacterium
CGCAGTGGTGCCGATCCCGGCCGCATCGCCATCGGCGGCATCTCGATGGGAGGCGCCGGCGCGCTTGATCTGGCGGTCCATTATCCGGGTCGCTTCTGCGCTGCCGGCGGACATTCCGCCGCGCTCTGGCTCCGAAGTGGAGATACCGCCTCCGGCGCCTACGATGACGCCGCCGACTTCGAGCACAACGACGTGATCGGGCTGGCGAGGAAACAGAAGAAGCCGTTCGGGACCACTCTCATCTGGCTCGATAACAGCAACTCCGACCCCTTCCTCTCTGCCGATAGCGAGCTTGCGGCAGTTCTCCAGCGAGCCGGCCGTCAGGTTTCCGTCCACGTCTGGCCAGGCGCACATTCCAGCTCCTACTGGAATCATCACGCGGGCCAGTACCTTCGCTTCTACGCCGACGCGCTCGCGGACTGCTGAGGAGCGTTCACGCGGGTGAATTTCCCTGCGAAAAACGTTCTCGGCTTGTAGCTCCGTTTTCGTCGTCCTACACTGAGAACGACAGGCGACTCTGGACGCAGGTCGTCTGCGGGCTCCGTCAACTGCGCCCGAAGCGAGCTTGGAGAGTAGTCCATGTTGCGTTTCGGAAGGTTGAACGTAGAGAAGCTGGAGAGCAGAGGCGATGTCGCGGGGTTGACGCGAGTGCTGGCGACGGCTGAGCAACCCGACCTGCGCGTGAAGGCTCTGCGCGCGCTGGCCAGAATCGGCGAGCTGGATCTGCTTTTCGGCGCGCTCGGCGACAGGGCGCCCGAGGTGCGCGCCGAGGTGGCGCGGGCACTCGGCTCGATCCGCGACAGGCAGGCGGAACTACCCTTGATGGTGGCGCTCCGCGATCACGACTGGCACGTGCGCATGGCGGCCGCCGAAGCGCTTGGCCAGATCGGAGACGCCGAGGCCGAAGAGCCGCTCCTGGCCGAGTTCGAGGACACAAACGCGCAAGTGCGCGCGGCTGTGGCGGAGGCTCTAGGGAAGATCGGAGACATTCGTGCCGAGGACCCGCTCGTGGCAGAGCTCGCAGACAGCGATCGTCTCGTGCGTGCCAAAGCTGCCGAGGCGCTTGGTCATCTCGGCGACCGGCAGGCGGTCGGGCCGCTTCTCTCCTCGCTCACGGACAGCGACGCCTTTGTACGCGAGTTGGCGATACGCGCTCTCGGCTGTCTTCGCGACAACCATGCGGTCGAACCGCTGGTGGCGGCGCTGGCCGATAGCGACGCCGGCGTGCGCGCCGCGACGGCGGAGGCGCTCGGAAGGATCGGCGATGCGCGCGTCTTCCGGCCGCTTGTGGAGACCCTGACCGACCGCCGTTACGACGTCTGCCGGATGGCCGCCCGCTCACTCGCCCGGCTTGGCTGGCGACCGACCTGTGACGAGAATGGCGCCCGTTACTTCCTTGCGCTCCATCTCATCGACCGTGCGGTCGAGACCGGCTGCTGCGTGGTCAAGCCGCTGATCACGGTGCTGATGGAGGACGATTCGCGCTCGATGCGCGCGGCTGCGGCGAGGGCGCTGGGCGAGATCGGCGATCAGCGAGCCGTGGGACCTCTGATCGCCTGCCTGAGCAACCCGCACGTGTCCGAGACCGTGCGCAGCGCCGCCGCCGAGGCGCTGGGGAAGATCGGCGACGCGAGCGCGCTGCGCTCGCTTCGAAGCGCTCTACTCGACCACGATGCCAAGATCCGAGATGCAGCGCGGGACGCGCTCGAGCAGATCGGCGTTCGCCTGAGCCGGACGAAAGTCGGCGTCTGAGAGAGCTTATTTCGGTAGGAATGAGCCTCTTCGGGCGTCGCCGCCTCGGGTTTGCAAGCCTGGCGGAATAGGCTTCTACGCTAGTCTGCTCGCGTGGAATCGCGCAGCGAGGCTGATGAGCGGAGACCGGCGAGCTACCGCGAGCCCCCGAAGATCAGCCCCTTTCGCTGGGTAACCTGGTGGATCTGCTTGTTCTTCGCGCTGATCCTCTTCTACGGACTGTTTGCGATCTTCTGGTTCGGTCTGCGGCTGGCTGCCTGGACGGCTGAGTTCGGAGCGCGACGGCACCGGGTCAAGGGCCTATCCCAGTAGGTACACGACTGAGGCGACTACCCCGCGGCGCCAGTGCGCCTTCACGATCTCTGGCATTCACGGCTCAACTCCTTCGATCGCGCATCTCTACCGAGATAAGTCCCAGGCCTGCCGCTCTCCAGAACCTAGAAAACCGCGGTACAACCCTGTTTCGCCGCCCACACGGCGAGCACGACGCTGCCGGCTCCAACCGCGAGCAGAACGAAATAGCCGAAGAAGCCCGCCCGTCCGTAGAGGGCGTGGGTACGTCCGAAGCGCGAGAGCGCGAGCATGGCCAGGGCGCCACCGATCAAGCCGCCGATGTGGCCTCCGATCGAGATCCCGGAGGAACTGAACCCAAAAACCAGGTTGATGATGATCACCGTGTAGATCCAACTGCCAAACAGTGATACGCCCTGAAGCTCGAGGATTACTGCGGCGCCGAAGAGGCCAAAGATGGCGCCGGACGCTCCGGCCGTCAGCGCGCACGGAGAGGCGAGCAGCGCTCCAGCCGACCCCGCGAGACCGGCGACGATGTAGAGGAGAAGAAACCGGCCGCGGCCCATTCGCTCTTCGAGCGGCGCCCCGATGATCCAGAGCACGAACATGTTCAGTCCGATATGAAGCGGGCCGTAGTGCATGAACGCGGATGTCAGCAACCGCCAGTAGTCGCCGTTCGCGACACTCGGTCCGAACAACACACCGTGCGTGTAAATGGTGCCGGCGTTCGAGTTGATCCCTCCACCGGTGGCCACGGTGACCAGATAGACGACGATGTTGATGCCGATCAGCGCCCGTGTTACGAGGGCGCCGGTGCCTTCTCGGTGCGCTCGCCGAACGGTCTTCGTCATCCGCTCGACGCCTTGCGGCTTACCGGAGTGCTCTGGGCAGCGAATGCCCACCGACGCGAAGGTAGCGCAGTCGGTGCAGATCGGGCGCTCGCAAACCGAACAGGAAAGCCCCGTCTCGCGATCTGGGTGTCGGTAGCACGTCGCCATCTACGGATTCTCGGTAGCGTACTCGCCGTGCGCATCCATGTCTCCTTTACTCCGGCAGAACCCATAGACGCTCCGCTTGCGGTCGTCATCGACGTGCTCAGAGCCACTTCGACGATCACGCAGGCGCTCACGTCTGGCTATACGCGCGTTCTCTGCTGCACGGAGATCGAGGAGGCAAAAGCGCTGGCTGCCGAGCATGGCCCGGCTGTGCTCGGAGGCGAGCGCAAGTGCGTCCACATCCCAGGCTTCGATTTTGGCAACTCGCCGCGGGAGTACCTGGGCGAGCCCGCCGCCCCGACGCTCGTGCTCTCGACCACCAACGGCACGCGCCTGCTCGTAACCGCTGCCGCGCACTCCGAGCGGGTGCTCGTCGCCTCGCTGCTCAACCTCGAGGCGCTGATCGCAGCCGTGCATGCGGACGGAGCCGACGATCTGGCTATCCTCTGCGCCGGCGTTCGTGGCGAGCTCTGTCTGGACGACGCCTACGTCGCCGGGCGGATCGCCGAGTTACTCGACGGCGACTACACCGACTCGGCCACAGCTGCGATCAGGCTGGCGCGCTCCTTCGCCAGCGCCGAGGACGGGCTCAGCGTCAGCCAGAGCGCTCGCAACCTGATCGACGCCAACCTCGCCGAGGACATCTCCTACTGCGCTCGTGAGAGCATCCTGCCCGTCGTACCGCGCCTGGTCGGCACGGTCGGCACGGGGGTCGAAGTAACGCTCTGACAGCGCCGCTCGGTGTGAGTGTTGCGGTCAGCCAGGCGAGTTGAACTCTCGAGCCGAGTTGAACTCTCTCGGCTCGGCACTCTCCACGACGAGTTGCTCCTGCGGTCGTAGGTTCGGTAGCGGTGGGGAAGGAACATGGCGGCCGGCGCCGGAGAGCGGGCCATGGCGAAGCGTCCCTTCGAGATCTTGCCGGGCGACGAGGAACGTGCGGGGCTGGAGCGGCAAGTTGGTCTGTTACGCGCTGCCGTTCAAGCTGGTGCAAAGGGCGAAGATGACCCTTTACGCCGCTGACGGGCTGGGCAGCGCCGGAACGCCGCTTGTCTTGGGGCTGCGCTGCGGTGGATGAGCATTCAGGTAGAGGTAGCCGCCGGCGATCATCACCAGGCCGGCGACCCCGGCGACGTAGAAGGCCAGGGCTGTCCCACCCCAGTCGCACAAGAGGCCGGTCAAGATGCCGCCGACCGGTGCCAGGCCGGACCAGGCGTAGTAGTAGATCCCGAGGACGCGCCCGCGTATGTGGTCGGGGGACTGGAGCTGGACGTAGGTGTTCGAGTGAGCGGTGTAGACAGTGAAGAAGACCCCGGTCAGGAACAACAATACGACGTCGGCACTCGTCGAGCGCAGCGGGGCGAGTGCGAGCTGGGCCGCGGTGAAGCAGGCCGCGCCGGCCATCATCGCCTTCAAGGACGCTCTCCCGAGGGCCGCCGTCACCAAAGCGCCTAGCAGGGCTCCGGCGCCGAAGGCCGCCGAGATGACACCGAAGGTCTGCGGCCCGCCGGCGAGGGTCTGCTTGGCCAGCACCGGCAGCAGGACGTTGAAGTTGAAGCAGAGGACGCCGAACACGGTCATCATCCCGATCACGGCGAGCACCCGCGGGCTCTCTTTGACGAACCGTGCCCCATCGCGGAGGCCTTTCCACATCGGCGGCCGCCCCCGGCGCTTGAGCGGGAAGAGCTCGGCCGGGTTCATCAAATAGAGCCCGGCGAGGACGGCCAGGAACGAGACGGCGTTCACCGCGAAGCACCAGCCGAGGCCGACGCCGGCGATCAGAACTCCAGCGATCGCGGGACCGGCGATGCGGCCGATGTTGAACAGCGTCGAGTTCAAGGCGATCGCGTTCGGAAGCTCGGCACGTCCGACAAGCTGAAAGGTCAGCGACTGGCGCGAAGGCGTGTCGACGATCTGAGCTACGCCGCCCAAGACGGCGAGAGCGTAGATCTCCCCGAGGGTGATGACCCCAGCCAAGGACAGCGCGGCTAGGAAGGCGGCGGCTATGAGCTGGATGGACTGTGTTCCCATCACCGCTTTGCGGTTGTCGAGCCGGTCGGCTAAGACGCCGCCGAAGAGGCCGAAGAGCATGTAGGGCCCGAAGCGAGCGACGGCGAGGATGCCGACGGCAGTCGCCGAATGGGTCAAGTTGAGGACGAGCCAGGCTAGGGCTGCGTTCTGCATCCATGTCCCGGCCACGCTGACGACCTGGCCAGAGAAGAACAGCCGGTAGTTGCGGTGGTAGCGAAGGGAGGCGAACGTCCGCCTGCCGGCGAGGCGCAATCGCGTCATTCAACCACTCCCGTTCGAGAGGCATCAGAGCCTGATGGCCTCGCCAGCGCGGACGCTCGCCCGACCCGAGGTCGGAGCGCGTCGTCTGGCATCCCTTCCAACCTAGCAGAGCCCAGGTGGTCGTGTTTGTAAGTTCAGTCGTGGTGGGTTGAAGAAAAACGTCGGCCAGCGCTGAAAAGGGGGCCAGGGCGAAGAGTCCTTTCGAGATCGTGCTGGGGGGCGAAATGCCGTTCGGCCTCGAGTTGACAGCCTGCTCGGGCGCCTCGCCGAGAGCGAGCAAGCCGAGCTAGTGCTGGAGCGTCCGGGAGGCAGTTCCGTAGACCCGTCGCGCCTGGCCGAAAGGAGTCGCCGGTCGAAAGTGCGAGATGGAAGGATCGGCACAGAAGTGCGCGTCGCCGCGGGATAGCGTTCTCGTCGGGGAGCCCCAGTACTGTCCGGAACGGGCACGGCTTGTCGGGCGGGTGGGTCGTGCCGTACGCTCTCCGGGATGAGCCTCTCCGACCCGCTGATGCTTGAGCTTCTACCGATGCCGCTGCGCTGGCTCACTCCGGCGCAGGACTGGCAAATGGGCGAGCGCAGTCTGGAGCTGAGCGCCGGCCCGGCAACGGATCTCTTCTCCGATCCCGCCGGCGCTGAGCCGCTCGTAAACGCCCCGGCTCTCGTCGGCGCTGCTCAGGGCGACTTCCTGCTCAGTGCCCTCGTCCAGGTCGAGTTTGCCTCCACCTTCGACGC
>PMZQ01000087.1 GCA_003170155.1 Actinomycetota bacterium
GACCTCCGGGTTATGAGCCCGGCGAGCTACCTGACTGCTCCACCCCGCGTCGCGTTGCTCATTATAGCGCCAGAAGTGCCCTTTTCGGAGCCGCCGGGGAGGGTGCTTGCGCCGCTCGTTGCTAGCATCGACGGAGTGATCGCTTTCTGGGCCGCGCTTGCCGTCCTCGTCGTCGCCTTTGTCGCCGGCGTCGTCTTCGTGGTCGTGCGGGCGCTCGAGACGAGGAGGGCGCTGAAGAGCCTGCGCAGCGCGCTCGGCGCCGAGTTGCAGCGGATCGCCCGCTCGAGCGAGCGCACCACCGGCGAGCTCGAGACCGCGACGCAGGCATTCGAGCGCCTGCAGGCGAGTCTCGTCCGCTTCCGCACCGCGTACGCGCGTGTGCGTCTGATCAAGAGCGTGATCGCCGAAGCCGAGGCAGTTCTCACTCGCGCCCGGGCCTTCGTTCCCAGTAAGTAGAGACGCGTGCCGGTCGCAGCGATCGACATCGGCAGCAACACGACCCGGCTGATCGTGGCCGAGGTTTCGGGCTCGTCGCTGCACGAGCTCGAGCGACGCACGACGATCACGCGCTTGGGCGAGGGAGTGGACAGGAGCGGCAGCCTCTCCGAGGCCGGGATCGAGCGCGTCTTCGAGA
The DNA here is from genome assembly GCA_003170155.1 of Actinomycetota bacterium. Classification (GTDB taxonomy): domain Bacteria; phylum Actinomycetota; class Thermoleophilia; order Gaiellales; family Gaiellaceae; genus Fen-549. Next base: position 635 of record PMZQ01000087.1, read on the forward strand.
CGCTCGCCGGCTACCGCAGGATCGTCGGCGAGCTCGGCGTCGATCGCGCGCTCGCGCTCGCCACCAGCGCCGTTCGCGACGCCTCGAACGGGGGTGACTTTCTGAGCGAGATCGAGAGCCGGTTCGGCTTCAGGGTGCGGCTGCTCTCGGGGAGCGAGGAGGCGCTACTTGCCTTCCGCGGCGCGACGATCGGGCGGACGCTCACGCAACCGGTGCTGGTCGTCGACATCGGCGGCGGCTCGACCGAGCTGATCGTCGGCGACGCGAGCGGCCCCGGCTTTCACGTCAGTCTCGACATCGGCGCCGTGCGCCTGACCGAGCGCTACCTGCACGCCGACCCGCCCGCCTCGGCCGAGCTCGAGCACTGCGCCACCATCGTGCGTGAGCTCCTGATCGACCGGATCCCTGTCGCCGTTCTTCGCGAGCCCCGGGCCGCGATCGGCAACGCCGGCACGATCACCACCATCGCGGCGCTCGACCAGCACCTGCCCGTCTACGACCGCGAGCGCGTGCACGGGTACTCGATCTCACGCCACGCCGTCCACGAGCAGCTCGCCCGCCTCGCTGCCCTCCCCCTCTCCGAGCGCCGCCTCATCCCGGCGCTCGAGCCCGAGCGGGCTCCGGTAATCGTCGCCGGCGCGATCGTCTGCCGCGAACTGCTCGACGTCTTCGCTCTCGAGGCGATCGAGGCCAGCGAGCTCGACATCCTCGACGGCGCCGCGCTGCTGGCCGCCGAGCTTCACTCCTGAGCTCTTCGTGGTGTCTGACACCAGGCGCTGGAGAACGGCGAGTAATTCCCTGCTCAAACGCTTATCCACAACGCCACGTTTCTCCCCGGTGTCAGACACCGCTTGGCGTCAAGGAGTGATTGCGCCGGAAGCGTGACTTTTCGTCCCCGAGCGTGGAAGAGCGCTCGCCGTGCCGGGTGAAGCGCGGGACGGTCTATGCTCGTAGCTGAGCCGGGGTGGCGGAACGGGTAGACGCGCTCGACTTAAAATCGAGTGTCTTCGGACGTGAGGGTTCAAGTCCCTCCCCCGGCACAACTAGAGCTTGGAACGCGGACTCGGGTTGCGTCCGGGCCAGCGATCGCTCACCCCGATCAGGCGTACGATCGGCGCCTCGTCCGGGCTCTTGGCCGGAGCTTGCACCCGCCGCTAGGACCCGGCAACGTCCCAACCGGTTCGCCTTGTCCTGGCTTCGACGCTCGGGCCATCGTCGCACTCGACGGGAACGGCTCAGTGGTCTTCGGCAAGTCGCTCGGTGACAGCTGGCCGGGACAACGTAAGCGCCGAACACCGAGCGCGTTTGGCGCGTCGCTTTGCGGTAGTTTCCATTGCCACATGGGTGGCGAAACCCCCAAGGGTCACCTCGACCTGCTCCTACTGACCAGTATCGACGCCGGAGCAAGGCACGGCTACGCGATCGTCGAGGAGCTACGGCGCGCGAGCTTTGGAGCTTTCGATCTCCCGGACGGCACGATCTACCCCGCTTTGCACCGGCTCAGCGAGGCCGGCCTCCTCGTCAGTGAATGGAGCGAGGATGGGCGGCGGCGGCGTTTGTACACGCTCACCACAAAAGGACGTGAAGAGCTCGTGCGCCAGCGAACAAGCTGGGAGAACTTCGAGCGCGGCGTTCGCGGTGTGCTCACCCTCAGGGCGACACGATGATCGAGCCGCGAGAGCTGAGCAACTATCTGGCCGACATCGGCGATGCGCTCGGCGGTCGAAAGAGCTACCGGATGGAGATCGTCGCCGAGCTTCGCTCTCACCTGCTTGAAGGGCTCGACAGCACCCTAGCCGGTCCCGGTGCCGCATCCGGCGTCGTCGCCCGCTTCGGGCCAGTCGAGGAAATCGCGCACGGGTTCAACGCCCTGCTCCGGAAGAGACACCTGCGCGTGCTGCGATCGGTACTGGCGCTCGCGCTCGTATCGGCGGCCGGAGGCGTCACCGTCGCGCGATCGCTGAGCTCGAACTACGACCCTCATAGCTTCGCTTCACTCGTCGGCGCCAATTCGAGCATCGAGGTGGTTCCGGGCGAGCCGAACGCTATCGCGCTAGACGCGAAGACCGGCAAGGTCATCGCGTACTTCAGACACGGCTGAGCCGTCGGAAGCAGTACGCCGCGCCGGCTCGGTTGCCGTCCGCCGGCAGGACTACCCTAAGCGGTTCTCATGCTGCCGTACATCCTGATCGCACTGCTCCTCGTGCTCGCCTTCTCGATCGCCGCCCTGGCGGCCGTGCTCTCCTGGAAGCGAGGCCGAGGCGCAGAGCGCGAGCACGACCTCGACCGGCACCTGCAGGCGCTCGCCGAGACGCTCGACCGCAGGCTCGGAGATCTCGACACCAAGGTCGACAGCCGGCTCCGGAACGCCTCCGAGGCGTCCGACCGAATCCACGAGCGATTGGGCAAGCTGGGTGAGGCAACGGTGCAGATGAACGAACGGGTCAAGGATCTGGCCCGGCTCGAGCAGGCGCTCAAGCCACCCAAGGCACGCGGCGGCTTCGGCGAGCTCCTGCTCGAGAACCTGCTCCGCGACGCCCTTCCACCCTCGCACTACCAGCTCCAGTACGGTTTTCGCGGCGGCGAGCGGGTCGACGCGGTGATCCGGGTGGAACGGCTGGTGCCCGTCGACGCCAAGTTCCCGCTCGATAACTTCCATCGCCTGGTCGAGGCAGCCGACGACAGCGAGCGCCAGATACACGAGAAGGCTTTCGGTCGCGACCTCAAGACCCACATCGATGCGATCGCGGGCAAGTACATCCGCCCTGCCGAGGGCACCTACGACTTCGCCTTCATGTACGTCCCCTCGGAGTCCGTCTACTACGAGCTCGTCTGCGGCAAGACCGGCGCGCTTTATACCTACGCCCTCTCCAAGCGCGTTTTCCCGGTCTCGCCGACCACCTTCAGCGCCTACCTGCAGGTGATCGTGTTCGGCCTCAGGGGGCTGCAGGTCGAGAAGCACGCCCAGGAGGTAATGGCCTCGATCACGCAGTTACAGAAGGATTTCGGCCGCTTCAAGGAGGACTTCGATCTGGTCGGCACGCACCTGGGCCGGGCCCAGTCGAAGTTCGGCGAGGCGGAGAAGAGGCTCGACCGCTTCGAGGGTAGGCTCGAGCAGACGACCGAACACAGAGAGATCGAGGCGACCGTGGACGTGAGCGCCGTCGGGGACATGGCCGTGACGCCCGCGCTCGACTCGATCCCGTCGTCATAACAAACCCCCGCGGACGCGCTCCAGAGCGCTGTCCGCCTCAACTGTGGCGTGCGCAGGCCCCGCAGCGACGAAGCAGCGCGCCCAGCCGACCGTGCCTACAGTAAAAGCCGCGCCGGCGCACCTTCGCTGGCTGCTCGACGGGAACGAACTCGTCCTCTCTTACGTTGAATAGGCTTGAGAACTCTGAACGTGTTTCGTAATCGAGAGCCCTCACACCCGAACACGGGAGCGGCGGAGTGCTCGTTTTCGGGCTATGTTCTCTGACGGCGGAGAGGAGAAAAGGTGAGCGGAAAAGGCGTTCGGAACGTGATCGTCATAGGCGGCGGGCCGGCTGGTTACACGGCCGCTCTCTACGCGGCGCGGGCGATGCTCGAGCCGCTCGTGATCGAGGGCGTCTCCTGGGGTGGACAGCTGATGATCACGAGCGAGGTCGAGAACTTTCCCGGCTACCCGGAGGGAGTGCTGGGCCCGCAGATGATGAGCGACCTGCGCACTCAGGCCGAGCGTTTCGGCACCGAGTTCGTCACTGACGACGTCGTCAGCGTCGATCTCTCCAAGCGTCCCTTCCGCGTCTCGACCGACGAGCAGGAGCTCCTCGCCAAGACGTTGATCGTCGCCACCGGCGCCAACGCGCGCCAGATCGGCCTCGCCTCGGAGCTGGCCCTGCAGGGAAAGGGAGTCTCCTACTGCGCCGTCTGCGACGCCGCCTTCTTCCGCGGCCAGGAAGTCGCGGTCATCGGTGGCGGCGACTCGGCGCTGGAGGACGCCCTCTTCCTCACGCGCTTTGCCGACAAGGTGACGCTCGTGCACCGACGCGACGAGTTCCGCGCCGCGCCGATCATGGTCGCCCGTGTCGAGGCGAACGAGAAGATCGAGATCCTGACCAGCATGGTCCCCGAGGAAGTGCTCGACCCCGATGGGGGTCGCGTCACCGGCGTGCGCCTGCGCAACACCAAGACCGGTGACACGAGCGAGCTCGAGATCAGCGGCTTCTTCGTAGCCATCGGCCACGAGCCGAACACGGCGCTCTTCCTCGACTGGCTCGACCACGACGAGGCCGGTTACCTGATCACCAGGCCACGCTCGACCGCCACCAACGTGCCCGGCGTCTTCGCCGCCGGCGACGTCCAGGATTCCGTCTACCGCCAGGCGATCACCGCCGCCGCCTCGGGCTGCATGGCCTCACTCGAGGCCGAGCGCATGCTCGCCGCCGAAGAACACGAGCACTAGCGCAGCGCCTGACGATCGAGATCCGTCCGAAGTACTCTTTGCCGGGATGAGCGTCGAAAGAGTTCTGCACCAGGCCTGGGAGCTCTACAGGAAGTTCTTCAAGCGCTTCGTTCTGATTGCAGCGACTGTTTTCTTCGTACTCGAGCTCTTCTCCGCTCTTTCGAAGTCATTGGTTCACTCCAGGCACTGGGTAGACGCCGTTTTCTGGGGAGTCGCCACCGTCCTGATCTGGATCGTCGGAACGTTCTGGGTGCAGGGAGCGCTGGTCGAGGCGATCCGGGAGGTGCGAGGCGGCCGCGCCGATTTCTCGGTCGAGGAGCTCTACGTTCGCGTGCGCCCGCGCCTGCCGGCGCTCATGGCCGCCGGATTCACGGCCGCAATCGGCGTCGTCTTCGGGCTGGTGCTACTGGTCGTACCCGGACTCGTGTTGCTCACGCGCTGGGTTCTGATCGTGCCGGTGATCGTGCTCGAGAAGAAGTCGGCGGGAGAGGCGTTCGACCGCTCCTGGGAGCTGGTCAGGGGCTCCAGCTGGTCGGTCTTCGGGCTGGTATTTCTGACCGTGGTCGCTTTGGCCGTGGGGTCGTCGTTGGAAAGCGTTCTCCTCTTCCCCCTGTCCACCCTGCCTCGCTTCCTGGCGTCGTGGCTCGTCGGCACGATTACGAGCAGTCTGCTCGCGCCGCTGATCGCGCTCTCGTGGACACTCGCCTACTTCGAGCTGGCACGCGAGCAAGTGCGACCGAGCGCCTCGATGATGCCGCCGATCCAGATCTGACCGAGCCGGCGGCCTCAGAGCGCCCAACAGAATGACGACCCGCCGCCGTCAACCACCGTTGCGCTGCTGCCAGGCCTTGACCATCGCCAGCCGTTGCTCGTCCGTCGGGTGGTTCCCGAACAGGATCTGATCCCAAAGCGGCGGATTCGGGTCTTCGTTGGTCGTGCGGACGAAGTTCTCGAACAGGGCCTGGCCGGCTTTCGGATCGCGCGTGGCCTGCAGCGCTGCCCAGTCGGCGTTGGCCTCGAGCCGGCGCGAGAAGGCGTTGTCGATCGGCAGGGTAGCGGTCGGGAACGCGAACCAGACGAAAAGGAAGAGCGGCACGGCCAACGGCGCCGCCATCCCACCCCGCCGCCGCGTGATCCGCGCAATCAGATAAGCGATCGGGAAAGCGAAGAGCGCGTACCAACCGATCCCCTTCCAGAGGTCGTTGTGCTTTTGATGACCAAGCTCGTGCGCGACCACGAACTCGAGCTGGGGCTCGGAGAAGCGCCCGTCGAGAATCGTGTCCCAAAGCGCGATCCGGCGGCTGGGCCCGAGTCCCATCGCCTCGGCGTTGGGGGCCGAGGTCTGGTCGGCTACGTTCTGAACTTTGAGTGGAATGTTCCCGACGCCTTCTTTCGCCGCGAGACGCTTCTCGGATTGGGCCAGCGTGGTATGACCCCGGAGCGGTACCAGCCCGCTCATGTAGGGCTGAACGAAGGTGACGAGCAACATGATCCCGACGAAAACCGGAGCCCCGGCCAGCCACCAACGATCCTTGAGCAGGCGGGCGAAGCCCATCACGATCAGGATCGTCAGGCAAATACCGAGGAACTCGGCCCCGAGCACGAACCAGGTGCTGATGATCAGATCGGTGTAGCCGGCTTTCTCGATGCCGTAGCGGCGTAGCCACCAGAGCTCGGCGATGTTGCTCGGCAGCATCGCGATCCAGAGAATCGCCAGGCCGAGCATCGCCAGCAGCATCCCGGTGCCGATCGGCCCCGCCGCCGACTCGCCGATGAAGCGGTGGCCCCACTTGGCGTAGAGGGCGAGCACCAGCAGCGGTAAGAGCAGCCCGCCGATGCCAAACAGGTCGAGGATGAAGGAGAAGTGCTGGGCACGGTGCAGCTCGCTCGCGCTCACGAGTGAGCTCACGTCCACGTGCGGTAGCTTCAGATTCGAGGGAACCGAGGTCCGCCAGAGAGCGTGCGCCGCGTATAGCCAACCGCCTGCCAGGACTCCGAAGACGAGGAGTCCCAGCAGGCGACGAGGGCTGGCTGTCACTTCTTGGCCGGAGCCTTCTTGGCCGAAGCCTCCTCAACAACCGGAGCTCCGAGCGAAATGCCCACGTAGGGGCTGGAGCACGGGTACGTACCGGTGATGAGGAAATAAAAGGCGTAGACCTGCATCAGATAACGAATAGCGTTGGCGCCGAGGTCGCGGAAGCCGCGTGGCATCCGCCCCGTGATCATCGCCGCCCACCAGGCGAGTATGGTGACGAAGTAGGTGGCGTAGAACAACACCGCACCGACAATCAACGCCGGGTACACGAGAAGAATCCTGAAGAACGTCTTGAAGCGGTTTTGCTTCTCCGGTGTAGTAGGAACCTCGAGCTCGATCGGGTAGCTCCCCGGCTCGCCGGTGAAGCCCGGGAACGGGTTCGCGATCAAGAACAGGTATGCGAAGACCGTCGTCACATAACGTAGCCAGGCAGCTATAAAGCGCTGGAAGGGCTTCGCCGGACGTCCGATGATGAGTGCCACTAGCCAGTTCAGAGCAACGACGACATACAGGACTACGCTCCAGAGAGCTAGCCAGATGAAGTGCGGAAGAACTAAGAGACCGCGGAAGAAGACCGTGAGGCGCGAGCGCCGCAGGTCGTCCATGACGTGGAGTGTGACTGGATGCTCATTCATGGCGGGATTATGTGCAGATCGGCGGGCGGAACGCGAGCAGAGCTGCGGACACTGCCCCGGTAGGGATAGGCGGAACTGGCGGAATAGGCTCTTGATCACGCCGGCGGCGCATCATCGCTCCCTCCCGGCGGCGTCGCTCAATAGCCGTTCCTTGCCGCCGATCTACTGAGCCAAGAGGTGTCCGAACACCTCGACCGCGGGCGCGCTCACTCGCGCCTACCCCGGTGCCGCTATACAGCGGCGGCGCCTAGCGTCGATACTGCCTGGGAAGCGCCATGAGCGACGAGAAGATCGAGAGAGCCATTTCCGAGCCGCCTCCGGCACGAATGTCGGCCGAGGTCGTCTCGGACATATTGCGACGAGGTCGGGCGATCACCGACGAGGTGCGCGAGCGGGCGGTTCAACTGGCGCCGCGCGGGCAGATTCTGCGCGCTACCGGTCAGCCCGCTTATCCGCGCGTAATCGGTACGGCGATCACTACCAGCCTGCAGCCCGATTTCCGCCATCCCTTCTTCGCCGACGTGCTCGAGGGCTTGAAGGAGCGCGCTGTGGCGAGCGGCTACGACCTGCTGTTCTTCTCCGGCCCCGTCAGCGGCGACTCCACGGCCGAGTTCTCCTACGTTGCCCGCTGCCGCCGGCACGACATCGCGGGTGTCATCCTGATGGGCTCCTCGCATGCCGACCCCGAGCTCGGATACCTGATCGATGAGGAGATCCCGACCGTGGCGATCGATCTCGATCTTGTCGGGGCGCGGGCTGGATACGTGATGTCCGAGAACGTCGAAGCCGCGGCGACTGTGGTTGAGTACCTACGCACGCTCGACTACAAACGCATAGCCCATATCTCCGGGAGTTCCTTCAGCCGCCCGGGCGCCGACCGCGTGCTCGGCTACCGCTCCGGTCTCGAGCGCGAATATCTCCCCTTCCGCGAGGAGTACCTGATCGAGGGCGACTTCTACGAGCCCAGCGGCTACACGGGGATGGAGCAGTTGCTCGCGCTCGAAGAGCGCCCGGATGCTGTCTTCTGCGCCAGCGACACAATGGCGCTGGGAGCGATCAGGGCCGCCCACGCCGGCGGTCTGCGCGTCCCGGACGACATCGCCGTCGTAGGCTTCGACGACATCTCCTTCGCAGCAATGATGGAGCCTGCGCTCACCACTGTGCATCAGGACAAGCCCGGGCTCGGCGCCGCGGCCTGCGAGGCATTGCTGCGCATCATCGACGGCACCACGGACGGGCCGCCGGTCGTGATCCTCCCCACCGAGTTGATCGTGCGGGAATCCTGCGGCGCCAAGCTAAAAGCGTCTCAGAACAGCTGACCCGGATGCAACGCCGCTACAATCCGAGCGCTTGTCTTTGCGGGGTCGTCTAATGGTAGGACGCCTGACTCTGGATCAGGTGATCGGGGTTCGAGTCCCTGCCCCGCAGCCACGACTCGAGACGCGCGCGGACGTGATCTCGAACTATCGAGGGTTTATCCCTAAAATCCGGGCTCGAGGCACTCGATAACCAAGACCGGCGGCGATCTTTCGAAAGGCCATCTCAATGCCCACGCTTCGCAGACTGGCAGACCAAGCAGGCGTCTCGGTGCTGACCGTGACGAGAGTTCTCGGCGGCGACGCCGCGATCGATCCCGGCACACGTGAGCGCGTGCTTGCACTCGTGCGCAAGCTCGAGGTAACGGCCGACATCTCGGCGATCGCTGTCACCGACACGCCCTCACAGGTGATCGGCGTCATCCTCGACACCTCCGGCCACACCGACCTCAGGCACCCCGTCTTCGGTGACGTCCTCGACGGACTCAAGGAACGGATCGCCGAGAGCGGCTACGACCTACTCGTCTTCACCGGCGGCACGCCCGCCGGCAGCATCCGCACCTACGACTATCTCGAGCGCTGCCGCCGCCACCACGTCAGCGGAGTGGTCCTGATGGGCATCGGGCGCAGCTTCCCCGAGATCCAGAAACTCGTACGCTCCGAGGTTCCCTGCATCGGGATCGAGCTCGACGTGACCGGGCCCAAGACCGGTTTCGTGATGTCAGACAGCGTCGAGGGCGCCAAGATGGCGATCCGGCACCTTTACGAGCAGGGACGGCGCAAGATCGCCACGATCACCGGCATGACCTACACACGCCCGAGCCGCGACCGTCTGACCGGTTACCACGAGCAGATCGAGGAGCTGGGCCTGAGCGAGCACTCCGAGTATGTACAGATCGGCGACTTCTACGAGCCGTCCGGATTCACGGCTATGGAGCGGCTGATCGCCCTCGACGACCCGCCCGATGCGGTCTTCTGCGCCAGCGACATGATGGCGGTGGGTGCGATCGGAGCGGCCAAGGCCGCCGGCGTGAAGATCCCCGAGGACATGGCTATCGTCGGTTTCGACGACACGCCGTTCGCTGCCCTCTTCAGCCCGGCCATTACCACCATCCGCCAGGACAAGATCGGTCTCGGACGGGTGGGCGGCGAGCAGTTGATGGCGTTGATCGACGACCCCAAGGCGACTCCACCAAAACTGTTGCTGCCGGTTGAGCTGGTCGTCCGCGAATCGTCGGTCGGAAGCAAGAACTAGGGACTCGTCTCAAAACGAAGCACTTCGCCGACCGGGCCGCGAGGGCGTTCTGGTAGTGGGTCAAGCGATCCGGTCGACCACTGACACCTCGAAGCGGCCGCTTCGAGGTGTGGGCCAGGCGGGATAGAACCTAATTCCGAGACGAGCTCTAGGAATCGCCGAGCAGATCGTCCACGGCCTTGAGCAGCTTTTTCGGCGAGAATGGCTTGCCGATGAAGGCTGCACCCCTGGCGATGCTCAGGAGATCGTCTGCGATGTCCTCTTCACCGTAGCCGGACATGCAGATCAGCTTGAGGTCGTTGCGCTCTTCGAGCGCGCGCCGGCCCAGATCGAGTCCGCTCAGTTCACCCGAAAGCGTCAGGTCGGTGAGAAGGAGATCCGGCTCCTCCCTGTCGATAATCTCGAGCCCTTCCTCGCCGCTGACCGCTCCGAAAACCCGATAGCCGTTATGCTCGAGCACGCGAGCGACGAGCCGCCGCACGACATCGTCGTCCTCGACCAGAACGATCGTCTTCGCAGCGTTAGTAGCCATGGGCTCCATACGGCGTCCGAGAGTAGGGGGAAATTCGGATTCTAACCTGTATATAGAGATTCGTCTACCTCGTTTTCCACAAGCGACAACGAAGAACGGTCACTGCCCTGAAGCCTCCGCGAGGCGCATTCGTCCAGAGGCCCAGGGCACCACTCTCATCTCGCGCACTCGACCGGCGGCTCCTCCCGGGCGGCGGAGCCGACCTCTGGAGCCGCCTGGCGCCGCTGGCGGCACGATCCTCTCCGAGTTCGTGTTGGAAACACTGTCCTCTCCGGGCTCGCACCGCCAGCGGCGCCCCGAGAAAGCGAGAAGCGCCGGAGTTGATGCGGGCTGTTTGAACACAACAGCGGTAAGAAGCGGCCGCTACACTGACGCCTCTGCAAGGCGCATTCGTCTAGAGGCCTAGGACACCGCCCTCTCACGGCGGCGGCACGGGTTCGAATCCCGTATGCGCCTTTTCCTACCGCCTAGCTATGCCGACTTGGCTCAACGGTGCGGATCTCCGTAGACGCAAGCAGGCCTTCGCTTCAAACCAAACGTGCCAAACGCCGTTACTCGCTGATCGAAATACTCTCGATCAAGACGGGCTCGACCGGCCTGTCGCGACTATCGGTCTTGGTGCCCTCGATCTTGTCAACCGTGTCCATGCCGGAAGTGATCTGGCCAAACACGGTGTGCTTGCCGTCGAGCCACTCCGCGGCGGGAATCGTGACGATGAAGAACTGCGAGCCGTTGGTGTTCGGACCGGCGTTGGCCATCGCCAATGCCCCGCGGACGACCTTGTGCTGGTTGAACTCGTCCTCGAACTTGTAGCCCGGGCCACCCGTGCCGGTGCCCTCCGGGCAGCCACCCTGAATCATGAAGTCCTTGATGATCCGGTGAAAGATGAGGCCGTCGTAAAAGCCGTCTTTAGCGAGCTTGTGAAAGTTCGCGACGGTCTTGGGCGCGTCGGCATCGAAAAACTCGATCTCGATGGCGCCCTCTGATGTGTTCATGGTTGCTCTGGACATGGAGGTGACGATAGCTGCGCGAGAGCCTATCTCGCCAGGGAGGAGCGGCCGCGTCGGGCATGCGGGTCTAGCGAGATAGGCTCTTGGAGGCCGAAAGGGAGTGTCCGTAGAAAGAGTGCTCAGAGCACCCGGTCGAGCAGGGCGGGGCCAGCGCCTTGCAAAGGAGAGATTCGAAGCCTAGATTCCCTTATGTGGAGTACGAGATCACCTGGGGAGGCGACCCCGAGGATGCCCGCATCACCACTTGGGGCACGGCGTCGATCGAGGGACTCGATGCCTGGGTACACGAAGGACTCTCAGATGCACGCTTCCGGCCCGGAATGCACCTGCTCATCGACCATCGCCGGCTCGATTGGAGCGGCCTCTCACCGCAGGACGTACGAGATCGGATCGAGCTCTTCGCCAGAGACGCGGCCCACCTGGATAGCGCTCGCGCCGCCGTCGTGATGCGAGCGCCGGTTGATTTCGGGATAGCGAGAATGGAGCAAGCCTACGTCGAGCTGCAGCCCGAGCTGAACTTCGAGCTCGGAGTCTTCTTGACGATCGAGGATGCTCGCGAGTGGTTGCGCGAGCAGATAACAGCGGATGAGAGCCCGGCCGGCTCTTGACGATCGCGAGCTGCGTTACTCAACTTCTCTCGAGGCGCACTGATACCGAGCGGCGCCTTTCAGCCCCGACCGCGCACCGCGCCGGCTACGTCCGCTCGAGCGCCGCTCGTCCGGCCGCGGTCAGCGAGTAGCGATCGACGGGGCCGGAGCGAGCCGAGGCGACCAGGCCGAGATCCTGAAGCGAGAGCAGCGTCGCTTCGAGCTTGATCGGGCTGAGATGCGGGCCGGGCCCGAAGTAGAGCTCGAGATCGGCCATGAGCGAGAAGGCGTCGGCATCGCCCCGGGTGAGAGTCCGGCCAACGGCGCGGCGAAAGTCGGCGCGCGGGATACGGGCAAGGAAGAAGACTGCGAGCGCCCGCTCGAGCCGAGCCTGGAGAGTGAAGACGACGGGCGCCGCCAAGAGCAGAGCGATACCGGGCGGGACGAACAGCAGAGCCTGCCGGACGGTGTGGACGCGCCAGTTGCCGAGGTCAGTGCCGGGGACGCCGAAACCGACGAGGAACGGCTGCACGAGCCCGTAGAAGACGCCGGCTCCGACCACCGAGACCGCGATCGAGAAGCTGGCGACGCCCGTTGGGAAGCGGACCAGTAGGTAGGCAAGCTCGCGCCAGGTCGTACCCGATCGCACCTGGCCGGCGAGGCGGCGCCAGAGAACGCCCTCTCCCCGCTCCCTTGTAACGCGGGGTATGGATGCGCCGAGGAGCGAAGCGGCAAGAGTGCGCTCGAACTGGGCCAGGCCGCGGCAGGCGACAATGGCGAGCACGAGGATCGGAATGCCGACGACGGTGACCGCGAGCCCGAGCCCAACCGACAACCCGGTCACCAGGAATACGAAGTAGAAAGTCCCCAGCGGGAGGCCGAGCAGCGCGTAGGCCAGGCCCAGGTAGGTCCCCCGCGCGAAGAACGGCCGCAGAACCGTCTCGGCGAAAGTCGGTGAACGGAATTGCGTGCTCATCTAGTGCCTCCGGTGTGTCGTTGCGTTCATAGGCGGGTGTGGGCAAACGGCGGGAAGAGAGCTCGTCCGGCGCCGATCAGGAGCAAGACGAGCCAGGGAGCAAGCGGCGCCGATAGAGATGCGAGCGCCCGCTCGTTCTCTGCGTTAGCCAGGAGATCAGGCGCAGCCAGAGATCGTCCAGCCTCACGAGCTCGGTCCAGAGCCCATCCACGAACCGCCGTCCGACCGTCTCGATGAGTAGCGAGCCCACTCCGTCTCCCTCTTAATGCACGCTCGCCAAGCTCACTCGCCGCGCTCCGTCCGCTTTCGCTCGCGCTCGACCATGATCTCCTCCGGATCGCGCACGATGTAGGCGAAGGCTGCATGACCGGCGACGAAGATGCCCCAACCGAACAGTGGAAAAACGAACCAGGGGAAGTTGTGCCCGGTAATCGTCCAGACGATCAACAGGAAGATCTGAATCGTCGCGTAGACCACAAAATGCAGCCAGAACCATTGCCTGCGCGCGATCCTGCGCGCCTCTCGCTCGCGCACAGCGAGCTCGCCGAACTCATCCATCTCTCTCTCCTTTTTCCAGTGTTGAGGTGATCTCTTTGCTTGCCCGCGCAAGCACCCGCTCGATGACTCGCGCTTGCTTTTCGTCGACGAGCTTGCGCCGCTCCGGGTGAGACGACGCGAAGGTGTCGAGGAGGGAGCCGATACTCGAGCGTGGCGAGGCGTCACGGGCTCTCTTGGCAAGTGCCGCCCAGGCGCCGATCGCCGTTTCCGCCAGGCGCCGGCCCTCGCTGGTGAGCGAATAGATCCTGGTTCCGCCCTCGTCGCGCGAGCTCACGAGCCCGAGCTCCTCGAGTGAGAGCAAGGCCGGGTAGATAGCGCCTGGGCTCGGCCGCCAGCGTCCTCCGACGCGCTCCTTGAGCTCAGCCATGATCGCGTAGCCGTGCGCGTCCCCGAGAGCTGCGAGCACGGCGACGATCGCCTGCTTGAGCTCGCCACGCTTGAAGACTCTAGCCACGCCTCTCCTCTCGACTCCCGGCCGTACGAGCTAATAACGTACTGTTACGTTAGTGTAAACGTAATAGTACGTCAAGTCGGACTTTCGCGTAGCGACGCTACGGTGAAAGATCGGCGCTTCGGCTGGCGGTGGAGCAGATGACCGACACGCTTGAGCAGCTATCCGAAGCGGTTCAGACTGCCGCCACCCAACGGGAATCGCTCGCGCAGTGATCCGCTAGAAGCGGATCTTCTCGCAGCTGCGGGTCGTCGGGTTGTAGCGCGCATAGGCGGGGCACGCCTTGCCCCCGACCGGAGGCTGGGGAGAGACAGAGGGAGCCGGAGCCTTACGTGGCTTCGCCTGCGCGGTTGCGCTGACGGCATTGATCGCGAGCAGCGACAGAAAGAGAAGGAGAAACGCCGGCAAGAACACAGGCAGCGATAGACGAGTCCTGGCGGAGGTACGGCTGGTTTTGCTCACGGCTTGCATGCGGTGCGTGCTCGGGGGGAGTCAGCTCGGATCGTAGAAGCCCCGCGCGCGAGCGCAAGCCCTCTTTGGGGGCTGATGTTTCCTCCCGCTCGCTAGCCGCCGGATGCGCTCAGCTCGGACAGGAGCGGGGCGCAGTCGAGCGGATCGAAACCTAGCCGGGCTGCAATCTCCTCGCTCGACGGCCGCGTGCCCTCTTTGAAGAGCGAGCGCAGCACCTCGCCGGTTCTCGGGCTCCTCCACCACTCCTCTCCCACCTCCTCGAGCAGAGTCGCGCGAAGCTGTGCGGAGCGAACCCAGGCACGCAGGTAGTCGGCCGAGTAAAAGCCGGAGTCCATGTCCGAGAGGAACCAGTCGGAGCGGTAGCGTATGCCGGTCGCCGCCTGCTGGCGTTCGGCGTAGCCATCCGCCGTGCCTCCGTCGCCCGCGAAGCGCTCCCAGAAATCCAGCTCGAACTGGAGCTTGGCGACGTAGCGGCGGAAGAGCATCAGCTCGAGAAAGCGGACGGCTTCGGCGTTCTCGTGCGCGGTCTCTTGGGGCAGGGCGAAATAGCGCGCGTGCCAGCCGAACTCACCCACCACCTTGGCGCAGAGATAGGAGTAGATCTCGGTCAGGGCGTGGTCGCGAGAGAGGCTGCGGAAGGCGTAGGGTAACGAGGGATCGCAGCCACCGTAGTGGAGCGCGTGCCCGGCCTCGTGCAGGAAGGCCTCGTAGTCGTGCAGGCCGCCCTGAGCGCGGGTGATCAGATGAACTACCTTGGGCGGATCGGAGGCGATCACGCAGGCGCGCGGCGACTTCTGCGGGCGATCGTCGAGATCGAGGCGGATGTTCGGCATCTCGGTCAGGTCGAAGCCGAGCTGCTCGAGTGTGTTCAGGCAGACCTCGGTCGCACGCTCACGGGTATAGGTGCCGGCCAGCGGCGAGAGGCGACGCATGTAGGCGGTGTGGTGCTGGCGCGGCAGATCGTCGCGCCCGCTGCCGAGCAGGCGGTCGAACCAGTGCTCGCGCAGCTCGCTCCAGCGCTCGTCCAGACGCGCAGAGACCACGGCCAGGGCTCTCTCCAGTTCGCGCAGCGAGATCCTCTTCTCTTCCTCGCTGCGCCTGATCGGGTCGGGCTGGCCGGAGAGCTCGGCCTCGAGCGCCTCGGCCGCCGTGATCAACCCCAGCCGCTCGGAGTTGAAGCTAGCCGATACCTCGGCCTGGAGCTCGCCTAGCTCGTCGCGGTCGGCGTAGGAATCGAGCACCGCGAGGCGCGCCTGCGCCGTCCTGAGCGACATCTCCTCGTCCTTCCAGACGACGCGAGCGGCCAGGATCTCGTTCTCGAGTGCATCATCGCGCTCGGCCAGCTCGGCGGCGACGATTCCACCCTCACAGGTCTTGCGCAGACGGTAGAGCCTCTCGAGCTCATCCGCAGAGGCGCCTCCCGTCTTCGCCTGGCGCTCGGCCTCGGCCAGCGCCTCGAGCTGGGCACGCGTGAAGAGATCGCCGTAGCGGGCGACGATCTCAGCCTGCTCGGAGACCTCCTTCTCCCCCACCCTGACTGCGCGGACCTCCTCGAAGCTCTCGTAGAGGAAGTGCGAAAGGCGCGCCTCGAAGGCGCCTGGATCGCGAATCTCTGTCTCGTCCATGGTTTGGACTCTAGCGATCGACGCCTGAGCCGTTGTGACCGCAGCGCTCGGGGCCGCAAATCGACGCGCCTAGGTTGTGGAGAAAATAGATCTGCTTTCGCCCCCAACGCTTCTTGACACCAAACGGTGTCTGACACCGCGGGCGGAAGAAGACACGAGGAACCGGCTCCGTTGCTCACGCGCATCGAGTCGGCATTCCCACCGGTGTCAGACACCAAGAGGTGTCAAGCCGCTCGCTGTGTCAGAAGCGGGAATGTTTATCCCCGGTTTTTCGAAGAGTCAGGCGATTCGCAGCACGGCCGCGCCCATAAGCCGTCCGCTGCGGATGTCATCGAGCGCCTCGTTGGCCCGCTCGAGCGGGTACTCCGTCACCTGGATGCGAACGGGCACCTGCGGCGCCAGTGCCAGGAACTCGCGCCCGTCCTCGCGGGTGAGGTTGGCGACCGACGAGAGCGAGCGCTCGCCCCAGAGCTCCGCGTAGGGGAAGGAGGGGATGTCGGACATGTGGATTCCGGCCGAGATGATGCGGGCGCCTTTGGCCGAGGCTCGCAGCGCCTCGATCATGAGCGGACCGACGGGCGCGAAGACGATGGCGGCGTCGAGCTGCTCGGGTGGGCGCTCGTCGGAGCCGCCGGCCCAGTCGGCGCCGAGCTCGCGCGCGAACACCTGGCCCTCTTCGTCGCCGGGCTTGGTAAAGGCGAAGACGCGCCGACCCTGGTACTTGGCGACCTGACAGACGATGTGTGCCGAGGCGCCGAAACCGTACAGCCCGAGCCGCTCGGCCTCACCGGCCAGGCGCAGCGAGCGGTAGCCGATCAGGCCGGCACAAAGAAGCGGCGCCGCCTGCAGATCGGGGAAGCCCTCAGGGACCGGAAAGCAATAGCGGTGATCGCAGGCTGCATACTCGGCGAAGCCGCCGTCGACGTCGTAGCCGGTGAAACGGGCGTCGTCGCAGAGGTTCTCGCGATCGCTTCGGCAGTAGCGGCACTCCCCATCCGTCCAGCCGAGCCAGGGAACGCCGACGCGGTCGCCCGGCTCGAAACCCTCGGCGCCGGGGCCGAGTGCGGCGACGGTGCCCACGATCTGATGCCCGGGAACGAGCGGCAGCTTGGGGTGCGTCAGGTCGCCGTCGACGATGTGCAGGTCGGTGCGGCAGACACCGCAGGCGTTGACTTCGATCAGTAGCTGTCCGGGGCCGGGAGTGGGCTCGGGGATGTCAACCGGGCGGAGCGGCTGGCGCTGGGCTTCGAGGATCATGGCGCGCATCGTTCTCTCCTCTCGCAGCTTTCCCGCCGGGTGTCCGCGCTAGTCGCCGGCGAGCGCGGCGGCCGTTCGCAAGCGCTCGAGTGTCTTCTCGCGGCCGAGCAGCTCGATCGACTCGAACAGGGCGGGTGAGACGTTCGAGCCGGTCACGGCGACCCGAATCGACTGAAAGGCCTGGCGCGGCTTGAGGCCAAGCGACTCGGGGAGCAAGCGCAGCGCCTGCTCGATCGCCTCCGTCTCGAAGGGATCGAGCTCGGCGAGCACTCCCCCTGCCGCTTCAAGCGTCTTCCGATCGAGAAGCTTCGCGTCAAGCGTCACGTCGTGGAAGAAAAAGCCTGCATACTCCGGGTACCGGCCGAGCTTGACGAGTTTCTCGTGCACGATCGGCACCGTGCGCCGCGCGAGCTCAGCGTCCCAGCCGAGCCCCTGCTCGCCGAGGAAGGTCGTGAGCGCGGCGGCGTAGGCGTCTTCTCCGAGTGCCCTTAGGTAGACGCCGTTCATCCACTCCAGCTTCTCGTAATCGAAGGTAGCCGAGCTGCCGGCGACGCGCTCGATCGTGAAGCGCTCGACCAGCTCCTCGCGCGACATGATCGTGGTCTTGTCGTCGTAGCTCCAGCCGAGCAGCGCCAGGTAGTTGACGAGCGCCTCGGGCAGATAGCCCTCGCGCCGGAACTCGTCCACGCCGACGGCACCGTGCCTCTTCGAGAGCTTCTTGCCGTCGGTTCCGAGCACGTTGCCGACATGGGCGTAGACGGGAATCTCGGCGCCGAGCGCCTCGAGTACGCGGATCTGCTTGGGCGTGTTAGAGACGTGGTCGTCGCCGCGGATGACGTGCGTGATCCCGTCCAGCCAGTCCTCGAGCGGCGAGGCGAAGTTGTAGGTCGGGCGCCCGTCGGAGCGCAGGATGATCAGGTCTTCGAGCTCCTCGCTCGGAACCTCAACCGGGCCGCGCACGGCGTCGTCCCAGCCGGTCACACCCTCGTCGGGCATGCGGATGCGGATCGCGCCCTCGTCCTCGTAGGCCTTGCCCTCCGCGAGCAGGCGGCGCGCCTCGACCTGGCAACGCTCGCTGCGCTCGAGCTGGAAGGTGACCGGTCCGTCCCAGTCGAGGCCGAGCCAGGCCAGCGACTCCTTGATCTGCTCGGTCGCCTCGGCGACCTCGCGGCTGGTATCGGTGTTCTCGATCCGCAGGTGAAACTCGCCGCCAGCGTGACGAGCATAGAGCCAGTTGAAAAGCGCGGTGCGGACGCCGCCGATGTGGAGGAAACCGGTCGGCGAGGGAGCGAAGCGGACTTTGACGGTCATGCGGGTATCGTAGATTACGGCCGAAAATCTTCGATTTTCGGCCGAGGACTAACGAGGAGCTGAGCGCGCCTGCGGCGCCTACTCAGCTTTCTGCTCCTACCTGCGCAGCGAGAACAACGGATTGCTGTGCGGGGTCCGGGTTGTGTTGGGGACGGGCGTTTATGAGCCGCGACCGTCATGCCGGTCGTGGCGGCGCGCCTAAGTATCTACTCGCTCCGCGAGTGATCATCGGCGGTAGTTGGGAGCTCGTCGCTCGCGTATACACGGCTCTGGATCTACTAGCGGGACCGACCAGACTCGACCTGTCGGGTCCTGGACGCGAGCTCTTCGGCGGCCGCGTTTCAGCCTCCGGCAGCATCGACTCTGCGCTGAGCCAGTGTGCGGGAACGTCACTTGACGCGAGAACGTCTCGCGATATCGTCGGCGTCGTGAAGATCATCGAGCTTCCAGCCAACGAGACCACGGATTGGACATGATGCGGAGGTGAAAGATCGGCTGAACACCTACACCGCCTACAGCATCGGGTGTGCCGTCGTCTGGGCTTTGATCTTGGCCGCTATTGCAGTTTGGGCCACGACGGCAAAGTTGCACGTCTTCCTCTTGGTCTTCGCTGGCTGGGCAATCGGGTGGATCTCAGCCACAATTGCTCGATCTGTTTACCCGCCGCCAAAGTCTCGGCGGCCGCGGTCGAGCAAGCCTGGGATCTGATCTTGACCGCGCCAACCTGGCACTATCCAGGCGCGTTCGATCGATCAGGCGTCCTGCCGGCCCTGCGCCTGGAGCTTGGCCCACGTGTCCCTGAGGGTAAGCGTGCGGTCGAAAACGAGCCGGCCAGGTGTCGAATCGAGGTCGGGAGAGAAGTAGCCCAAGCGCGCGAACTGCACGGACACGACGTACCGACCTACACCGTGATGACGATCTTGCCGCGCGTGTGTCCCGTCTCGAGATAGCGGATGGCCTCGGGCGCTTCGCTCAGCGGGTACGTCCGGTCGATGACAGGCGTGACCTTCCCGGCTTCGATCAGCTCCGTCAGAACAACCAGGTCGTCCCTGCGCAGCTGCGCGAAGAACGAGAGCAGTCGCTGACTCACGAACCGCGATCGGACACGCGCTTTGAGAATGAGAGTCACCGGCCCGAGCAACCGACCGCCCCCTCCTCCGGAGAGCACGAGAGTTCCTTCGGGTGTCAAGGCCCGCCGCAGGTCCGACAGCGAACGATTCGCGACTAGATCGAGTACGAGGTCGTATCGCCGGCCACTCCTGGTGAAGTCTTCTCGCGTGTAGTCGACGACTTGGTCGCTGCCGAGCGAGGAAATCAGGTCGACGTTCGGCGTGCTGCAGACGCCGGTCACGTCGCCACCGAGCGCCTTGGCGATCTGCACGGCGAACGTGCCCACTCCTCCCGCGGCGCCGTTGATCAGGACACTTTGCCCTGACTGAAGCTGTCCGCGGTCGCGAAGAGTCTGGAGTGCGGTGCATCCCGCCATGGGCAGGGCGGCGGCGTGTTCGAAGCTGAGGCTTGCCGGCTTGGGCGCGAAGTCGTTCTCCCCGCCGCACACGTACTCGGCAAGGGAGCCGCCCCAGCCCGCGCCGAAGACCTCATCGCCCGGTCGAAACTGCGTCACGTTCTTGCCGATCGCCTCGACCTGCCCCGCCACGTCGGCGCCCGGAATACTCTTCTTCGGCTTCCGCAGGCCCAGCATCGGGCGAGCGACATATGGCAGGCCGCGCATGAAGTGCCAGTCGTACGGGTTGATCGAAGCTGCCCGGACGCGCACCAGCACGCCGTCATCGCCGAGCGCCGGCTTGTCGATCTCTTGGAGCCTCAGGTCGTCCGGCGAGCCGTACTTGCGGTTGACGATCGCTTGCATCGTGGGCTTCGTGGCTACCACATCGACGGGCATCCTCGTCTCCTCCTGCTCGGCGTGGTTCGATCGATCAGGAACCGCTTCCGCCCTGCGCCTGAACCCTGGCCCAGGTGTCCCTGAGAGTGAGAGTGCGGTTGAAAACGAGCTGACCGGGCGTCGAGTCGGAGTCCGGAGTGAAGTAGCCCAGGCGCTCGAACTGCACGGTCTCGCCGACCGGCACCTCGGCGAGCGCCGGCTCCACCAGGCAACCGGAGAGCACTTCCTCGGAGACCGGGTTCAGATCCGCAAAGAGGTCGCGCTCGGCGCCCGGGTCAGGGCGGGTGAAGAGGTGGTCGTACAGCCGCCCCTCCGCGGGTGTGGCGTGCTCGGCGGAGAGCCAGTGCAGGGTCGCCTTGGGCCGGCGGCCGTCGGGTGAGTCTCCGCCCCGAGTGGCCGGATCGTAGGTGCAGCGCAGCTCGACGATCTCTCCATCCGCGTCCTTCACGACGTCGGTGCAGGTCACAAAGTACGCATACCTGAGTCGCACCTCACGGCCCGGGGCCAGCCGGAAGAACTTCTTGGGCGGATCTTCCATGAAGTCCTCGCGCTCGATCCAGAGCTCGCGCGTGAAGGGCAACTTGCGGCTCCCGGCGGAGGCGTCCTCCGGGTTGTTGACCGCGTCCATCTCCTCGACCTGCCCTTCGGGGTAGTTCTCGATCACCAGCTTGAGCGGTCGCAGGACGGCGAAGCGGCGGAGGGCCGTACGATTGAGGACGTCGCGCACGGCATGCTCGAGCATCTGCACCTCGACGATGCTGTCGGCCTTCCCCACGCCGATCATGGCCACGAAGTCGCGGATCCCCTCGGCGGGGAAGCCGCGCCGGCGCAGACCCGAGATCGTGGGCATGCGCGGATCGTCCCAGCCACGCACATGCCCCTCGTTGACCAGGCGCACGAGGACGCGCTTGGAGAGGACGGTGAAGGTGAGGTTGAGCCGCGCGAACTCGATCTGCCGGGGGCGCGAAGGCACAGGGAGGTTCTCGATCAGCCACTCGTAGAGGGGCCGGTGATCCTCGAACTCGAGCGTGCAGATCGAGTGCGTGATGCCCTCGATCGCGTCGGACTGACCGTGGGCGAAGTCGTACATCGGNNGCACCACTTGTCGCCGGTGCGTGGATGCTCGGCGTGCAGGATTCGGTACAGCGCCGGGTCGCGCAGGTTGATGTTCGGGGCGGCCATGTCGATCTTGGCGCGCAGCACGCGGGCGCCGTCGGGAAACTCACCGCTGCGCATCCGCTCCAACAGATCGAGGTTCTCCTCGACCGGCCGCGCCCGCCAGGGGCTGTCCCGGCCGGGCTCGGTGAACGTGCCGCGGTGCTCGCGGATCTCGTCGGCCGAAAGGTCATCGACATAAGCCTTGCCGACCCGGATCAGGTGAACCGCCCACTCGTACAGCTGGTCGAAGTAGTCGGAAGCGAAGTACAGGTGCTCGCCCCAGTCGAACCCCAGCCAGCGCACGTCCGCCTCGATCGAGTCGATGTACTCCTGCTCCTCCTTGGTGGGGTTCGTGTCGTCGAAACGCAGATGACAGCGGCCGCCGAACTCGCGCGCGATGCCGAAGTTGAGCGCGATCGATTTCGCGTGCCCGATGTGCAGATAGCCGTTCGGCTCCGGCGGGAAGCGGGTGACGATCGTCTCGTGTTTGCCACCCTTCAGATCGGCAGCCACGATCTCACGGACGAAATCGCCTGGTTCCGGCGAGGATGAATTCTGAATACTCACGTAGTGGCGGCTCCCGACTCGTGGTTTGTAGAGGCGCAGCCGGCGTGGTGGCTGGGTGCGACGCGTACGCGGACGAGCATGCGGGTATCGTAGTCGCGTGCTCATCGGCGCTCACGTGTCGGCCGCAGGAGGTCTCGACCAGGCGCTCGTGCGCATGCAGGAGATCGGTGCCGATGCGGCCCAGTTGTTCGTCCAGAGCCCGCGCACCTGGCGCCCGACCAATCACAAGCCCGAGACGATCGAGCGCTTCAAGGCCGAGCGCTCCAGACTGGAGGCACCAGTCTTCGCCCACGCCCTCTACCTCGTCAACCTGGCCAGCCCGAACGAGGAGCTCTACCGCAAGTCGGTCGAGACGATGTGCATCACGATGGACGTGGCCTGCCAGATAGAGGCCGACGGCGTCATCTTCCACGTCGGCTCGCACCGCGGCTCGGGCTTCGAGAGCGCGGTTGAGCAAGTGGCCGCGGCGATGGAGGAGATACTCGAGCACTCGAACGACAGGACCTGGCTTTTGATGGAGAACTCCGCCGGCGCCGGTGGCACGATCGGGCGCTCGATCGAGGAGCTGGCAGTCCTGTACGAGCGCCTCGGCAGGCACGAGCGCCTCGGCATCTGCCTCGACTCCTGCCACCTCTACGTCTCGGGCTGGGACGTGACCGAGCGCGACGAGCTCGACCGCCTCGTAGCGGAGCTCGATCGCCAGATCGGCCTCGAGCGGTTGCGCGCGCTGCACGTGAACGACGCCAAGGCGCCGCTCGGCTCGAACCGCG
The DNA here is from genome assembly GCA_003170155.1 of Actinomycetota bacterium. Lineage (GTDB taxonomy): Bacteria > Actinomycetota > Thermoleophilia > Gaiellales > Gaiellaceae > Fen-549. The sequence continues at coordinate 23,496 of PMZQ01000087.1, forward strand.
ACCGGCACGAGAACATCGGCGAGGGCGCGATGGGCGAAAAGCTCGGCGTTTTCCTCTCGCATCCGGCCTTCGGGAACCTGCCCGCGCTGCTCGAGACGCCCGGCTCGGAGGGTCACGGGCCCGACGCAAACGAGGTCAGGAAGCTGCGCGAGCTCTGCGAGCGCTGGGCGGGCTGACGAGGTATCCGCCCTCGACCGGCGCTCCGCCGCCGGTCTGACCGGAGCGGGTCGGCGCCTCGGGTACGGACTTCTCGAAGATCCGGGCACCTCGCTAATCCCCCCTCCACCTAGAACGCCAGGCGGAATGAAGACCCGTCGACCGCGAGCGACCCACTTCTCGGAGTTCCGGGCACCTCGCTAATCCGCCCTCCTCCCCCCACCCTCCCACGGGGCGGAGAACGGTATCGAAGAAAAACGCCCAAGAATGTGCCGGCTGTGTAATTAGGCACGCGCTACGGGTGGCGTACCGCCGGGAAAGACGTCACCGAGGTCGTCTTCTCTCGGCTCGTCGCTGGTTCGCCGCGTTCAGCGGACGCGGCGTCGCCGGCTGCGAGAGACCAGCGCCACGAGGATAAGGGCGACCGCGACCGCGACCACGTAGCCAAGAAAGCCGATCGGCCCGCGGAGCAGCAGCCCGACCACGAGCACAGAGGCGACGCCGATTACGAGTGTGCCAAGCAAGCCGATCGGATCGCGGCCCGGATGAATCAGGCGTCCGAGAGCCCCGACGATCAGCCCGACAACGATGAGAGCGATAATCGCGCCGATGGTCGCCGTGGCCGAGAGGAACAACATGCTTTAGCTTCCCCGATCGATTCCACCAGCAAACCCGGCGCCGGGCTCAGCGCTTGCTCTGCACCAGCGCCTGCAATTCGCGCCGGATGTCCTTGATCTCGTCGCGGAGCTTGGCGGCGTACTCGAAGCGGAGCTCCTCGGCGGCGGCGAGCATCTCTTCCTCGAGCTCGATCGACAGCTTCTCCAACTCCTCCCGACCCAGGCCCTCGACCTTGGCGGCGCCGCGGCGGCGCTTGCCGGGCACATGCGCCTGCTCGAGCGAGAGGAACTCGGCGATGTCGGAGACACCCTTGACGATCTGGACCGGCCTGGTGCCGTGCTCCTCGTTGTAGGCGATCTGAATAGCACGGCGGCGATCGGTTTCCTCGACTGCGAACTTGATCGCCTCGGTGATCTTGTCGCCATAGAGCAGCACCTTGCCGCCGATGTTGCGGGCGGCACGACCAATCGTCTGGACGAGCGCCGTCTTGCCGCGCAGGAAGCCCTCCTTGTCGGCATCTAGCACAGCGACGAGCGAGACCTCAGGCAGGTCGAGCCCTTCGCGCAGCAGGTTGACGCCGATCAGCGCGTCGTATTCGCCCAGGCGCAGCTCGCGGATGATCTGGATCCGCTCCAGCGTCTTGATATCGGAGTGCAGATAGCGGGCGCGGATGCCCGACTCGAGCAGGTAGTCGGTCAGATCCTCGGCCATCTTCTTGGTCAGCGTCGTCACCAGCACCCTCTCGTTCGCGTCGGCGCGGCGGCGGATCTCGTTCATCAGGTCGTCGATCTGGTTGTGGGTGGCGCGGATCTCGATCTCGGGATCGACGATGTGGGTGGGACGGATCAGCTGCTCGGCGATGCGCGTGGAGTGACGCAGCTCGAACGCCCCCGGTGTGGCCGAGACGAACACGAGCTGCGGCACCTTCTCCAGGAACTCGTCGAAGCGGAGCGGACGGTTGTCGAGCGACGAGGGGAGCCGGAAGCCGTAGTCGATCAGCGTCTGCTTGCGCGAGCGGTCGCCCTGATACATACCGTCGATCTGGGGCACCGTCTGGTGCGACTCGTCGAGAAAGCAGACGAAGTCGGAGGGGAAGTAGTCGAGCAGGGTGAAGGGATGCGAGCCGGCGGGCCGGCCCTCGAGCACGCGCGAGTAGTTCTCGATCCCGTTGCAGAAGCCGAGCTCGCGCATCATCTCCATGTCGTACTCGGTGCGCTGCCTGATCCGGTGCGCCTCGAGCAGGCGGTTCTCGGCTTCGAACGTCGTCACCTGTGCCTCCATCTCGCGCTTGATCGCGTCAACGGCGGCCTCGATCGACGGTGTCGAGGTGACGTACTGGCTGGCCGGCCAGATCGTCAGATTGTCGAGCCGGGCGTAGATCTCCCCGGTGAGGGGGTCGAAGTGGGTGATCTGCTCGACCTCGTCGTCGAAGAAGGAGATGCGGTAGGCGGTCTCCGAGCTGGCCGGCTGCACCTCGATCACGTCGCCACGAACACGGAAGCGGCCGCGCTCGAGCACGCTGTCGTTACGCACGTACTGACTGGCCACCAGCCGGCGAAGCGCGTCGTCGCGGTCGTAGTGGCCGCCGCGTTCGAGCACGAGCATGCGCTCGCGCCACTCATCCGGCGAGCCTATGCCGTAGATGCAGGAGACCGACGCCACCACGACGACGTCGCGCCGGCTCAGTAGCGAGGTCGTGGCCGAGAGGCGCAAACGTTCGATGTCCTCGTTCCTCGAGGAGTCCTTCTCGATGTAGAGATCGGCCTGAGGCATGTAAGCCTCGGGCTGGTAGTAGTCGTAGTAGGAGACGAAATACTCGACCGCGTTGGAGGGAAAGAGCTCGCTGAACTCGTTGCAGAGCTGGGCGGCGAGCGTCTTGTTGTGGGCGATCACCAGCGCCGGGCGCTGCAGCTTCTCCATGATCCAGGCCATGGTCGCCGTCTTGCCGGTGCCGGTGGCGCCGAGCAGGGTCTGGAAGCGCTCGCCCGCGAGCACGCCCTCGGTGATCTCGTCGATCGCCCTGGGCTGGTCGCCGGTCGGCTTGTAGAGATCGGCTGCGCGAAGCTCGTCCACTACGAACAAGCGTACCCGTCCGTCGGTCTAGCGAGGATGAGCTCAAGATGCCGCGTAGCGTCGGCGGGTAGAGGACAGTCCTGCAGCAGCCTGAGGATCTTCCTCAAATTGCAGGCGCCAAGGGGGTTTCTCAGCCGGTTCTCTAGCTCGGTTTCGTGCCGGTGCGAAGGACGGGGTAGATGCGCCGGTAGAGCCGTTTCAGACGTTCGACCTGATCGACGTAGGCACGCGTCTCGGGGAAGGCGATGCCCTCGCCGGATGCCTGCCAGTGATCGACGTTCTGCTGACCGGCGTTGTAAGCGGCGAGCGCCAGTCGCTCGTTGCCATACTTGTTCAGCAGATGCCTCAGGTACCAGGCGCCGTAGCGAACATTGATCTCGGGATCGTAGAGATCGGAGAGCTGGAAGCGGGTGCCGCCCGTGTGGTCGGCAATCCCTTGCGCGGTCTTCGGCATCAGCTGCATCAAGCCGAGCGCGCCCGAGTTGGAGCGAGCCCTGGGGCGAAAGCGACTTTCCTGGTAGATAACGGCGGCAAGTAAGGCGGGGTCGAGATCGTAGTTCGCGGCATGACCGAGCACGATCGCCTCGTAGGGAAGCGGATGCCACAAACGAGCCCACCAGCCGGGCTGAACGAAGTGGACGTATGCGAAACCGCCGAGCAGAACCGCCGCTGCCAGCCCGAGCCCGACCAGGCGCTTCATTCCTTCTCCTCCAGCTCGGTGATCAGCTGGCGCCAGACATCGACGACAAATCCTTCGAGCTCGTCCAGAGAGCCGTCGTTCTGGAAGACAAAGTCGGCGCGGCGACTCTTCTCGGCGTCCGAGATCAACCGCTCCTCGCGCTCGTCGATGCGAGAGCCGGCCCGTGTCCGTCTGAGCTCGGGCGTCGCGGTGATCACGACGACCTTGTCGAAGCGTCCCTCGCCGCGCACCTCGTACAGCAGCGGCACCTCGATGACGCAGATCGCGGGCGCTTCGGGTGAGGCGGCGAGCTGCTCGCGAAAACGCCTCTGCTCGCGAATGACGCGCGGGTGCAGAACCGACTCCAGGTAGTAGAGATCGTCAGAGTGCTTGAACACCTGGCGACCGAGCACGGCGCGGTCGATCTCGCCGCTGGACGTAACGACCTGAGAGCCGAAATGCTCCTCGAGCCTGGCACTGACCTCGACGTCGCACCGCAGCAGCTCGTGCACGATCTCGTCGCTCGAGAGCGTGGCCGCACCGAGATCCCCGAACAGGCGTAGGGCTTCGCTCTTGCCGGCGCCAACGCCGCCGGTGAGCGCGACCGCAAGCGGCCGCATCGGTTACTCGCTGGACTCGTCCGTGGCCGTCTCGCCGGCCTCGGCGAGTTCCGGCTCGATGTCCTCGGGCTGGTCACTCTCGGCCGGCTGCTCGCCGGAGACGGCCGCTGCGACCGTTTCTTCGCCTTCCACCTCGGCCTGGGGCTCGTCGCCCGTGACCGTTTCTTCGCCTTCCAGCTCGGCTTGAGGCTCTTCGACCGTGACCGTATCGTCGCCTTCGGCCTCATCCTGCGGCTGCTCGCCCGGCTCAGCCTCATCCTGCGGCTCCGCACCCGGCTCCTCTTCCTCGAATTCGGCGCTCGGGGACGCGGACTCGAGCACGACCGGGCCGCCCTCGACGCGTTTCATGGAAAGGGAAAGCCTTCTGCGCTCGGCATCGATCTCGAGTACGGAGACGCGCACCAGATCGCCCTGCGAGACGACCTCGCGCGGGTTCTCGACATGGTGCTGCGCCAGCTCGGAGATGTGCACCAGCCCCTCGACACCGGGGACGATCTCGACGAAGGCGCCGAAGGTGACGACCTTGGTCACCCGGCCCTCGACCTCGTCATCGGCGCCATAGGCCTCGATCACCTGCTGCCAGGGATCCAGCTGGGTCTGCTTGAGCCCGAGCGAGATTCGTTGGCGCTCGCGGTCGATGTCGAGCACCCTGACCTTGACGGTCTGCCCGACGTCGAGTACCTCGGAGGGATGGTTGACATGGCTCCAGGAGAGCTCGGAGATGTGGATCAGCCCGTCCATACCGTCGAGATCGACGAAGGCGCCGAAGTCGACGATGTTCGAGATCTGGCCTTCGATCACGTCGCCCGGGTTGAGCCGGTCGAGAATCGCCTGGCGCATCTCCTTGCGCTCGTCCTCGAGCACCGCCCGGCGCGAGAGTACGACGTTGTTGCGCGAGCGGTTGAGCTCGATCACCTTGGCGCGAAGCTCGGTGCCCATGAACTCGTCCAGATCCTGAACGCGGCGGATATCCACCAGCGAGGCGGGCAGGAAGCCGCGTACGCCGAGGTCGACGATCAGACCGCCCTTGACGACCTCGATCACGCGGCCCACGATCGGCTCGCCCGACTGTGCCTTCTCCTCGATCGACTTCCAGGCCAGCTCGAAACGGGCGCGCTTCTTGGAGAGGATCAGCCGCCCGTCGGCGTCCTCCTTGGTGAGCACGAGCGCGTCGATCTCGTCGCCTAGTGCAACCTCGTCGGCGGGATCGATCGAGCGCCGGATCGAGAGCTCGGAGACCGGGATGACGCCCTCCGACTTGTAGCCGATGTCGACCAGAACCTCGTCCTTGTCGACGCGGACGACGGTGCCGTGGACGACCTCGCCCTCCTTGATCGTCGGGAAGGTGGACTCGTAGTCGGGGATGAGCTCGCCGTCGGGTCCTTCGACCCAAACGCCCGGCTCGGCCTTCATCTTGTCGAGCATCTCATTGGCCATGCGTCGGCGGAGTATAGCTGCGCTGCAAAGGTGCGAAACCGCTACTGAAGCCGCTTGTTGGGTCCTTCGCGCCTATGTAGAGCCTATCTCGTTAGGGATGCGCGGTCGAAAAGGTCGAGCCGTGGATGCCAGGGGTCAGGCGGACCTAGGAGACTGGCGCCGTGGAGTGGCCGCTTCGGGCGTGTAGACCTGGCGGGATCGGCTCTTACTTGGCCTCAGCCCAGTTGGGCCCGGCTCCAGCTTCGGCTTCGAGCGCCGGCTCGAAGGGATAGGCAGCCCTCATCTCGTGCAGAACGATCTCGCGGCAGTGCTCGAGCTCGTCTACCGCCAGCTCGAGCAGGAGCTCATCGTGAATCTGCAGCACGAGGCGGGCGTTCAGGCCCTCTTCGCGCAGGCGCCGCTCGATTGCGATCATGGCGATCTTGATCACGTCGGCGGCGGTGCCTTGCATGACGGTGTTCACGGCCAGCCGCTCGCCAAGCGAGCGCATCTGGCGGTTGCTGGAGCGAAGCTCGGGGATCAGGCGGCGGCGCCCGAGCAGCGTGGTCACGAAGCCGTCGCGAGTCGCCTCGGCGATCGTGTGGGCGATAAAAGCTTGTACGCGCGGGAAACGGGACAGGTAGGTGTCGATGTAGGCCGCCGCCTCCTCGCGCGAGATCCCGAGCTGCTCGGAGAGGCCGAAGGCCGAGATGCCGTAGATGATCCCGAAGTTGACCGCCTTGGCTCGGTTTCGCTCGTCCTTGGTCAGCACCTCGGGATCTTTGCCGAGCACCTCGGCGGCCGTGCGGGTGTGAATGTCCTCGCCGCGCTCGAAGGCCTCGATCAGCTTTTCCTCGGCGCTCGCATGGGCGAGGATGCGCAACTCGGCCTGCGAGTAGTCGGCCGAGAGGAGCAAAAAGCCCTCCTCGGCCACGAAGGCCGAGCGGATCTCGCGCCCCAGCTTGGTGCGGACCGGGATCGCCTGCAGGTTGGGGTTGGAGGTAGAGAGCCGGCCGGTGGGAGCGACGGTCTGATTGAAGGTCGTGTGCAGACGTCCGTCGGTCTCGGAGATCAGAAGCGGGAGCGGGCCAAGGTAGGTGTTGACGAGCTTGGTCAGCTCGCGCCACTCCTCGATCGCCGGGACGATCTCGTTCTCCTCTCGGATCGCGCGCAGAACGCGGGTGTCGGTGGAGTAGCCCGTCTTGCCGCGGCGCCCCGGCGTCAGGCCCAGCTTCTCGAACAGGATGCGGCCGAGCTGTTGCGGTGAGCCGAGCGCGAACGGCTCGCCGGCGAGCTCCCGAGCGCGCGCCTCCAGCTCCTGGATCCGCTCGGTCAGACGGGCGGTGATCTCGCCCATGCGGTAGGCGTCGATCTTGACGCCGGCTTCCTCCATTCTCGCCAGCACCACCGTCAGCGGCAGCTCGATCTCGCGGTANNCGGGCTCGAGCTCGATCCCCTGCTCGTGCGCCAGCTCCTCGAGCTCGTAGCCGCTCCTGCCGGGATCGAGCAGGTAGGCGGCGATCAGCGTGTCCTCGGCAGCCGGTCCGGCGACGCGCACGAGCTCTGCGGGGAGCGCCTTGAAGTCGTGCGCCACGATCGCGCCCGGTTCGAACTTGTGCGCGAGCTCCTCGCTCCACTCCCCCACGACGACGCCGTCGGCGAGCGCGAGTGCATAGCGGCCGGCCTCCACGGCGAGCGCTCCCGCGGCTGACTCAGGCAGCTCGCCCTCGCGCCAGCGCACGGGTTCGCCGCTCGCCCGCTCCGGCTCGCTCCCCGGCAGCGCCTCGTCCAGCGCATCCAGGCGGCCGAGCATCGAGCGGAACTCGTAGCGCCGGAAGTACTCCTTGAGCTGAGAACGGTCGGGCGGCACCGAGACGAGCGCGGCCGCGTCGAACTCGATCTCGAGGTCGCGGCGCACGGTCGCGAGCAGCTTCGAGTCGAGCGCCTGCTGGACGTTCTCCTCCAGCTTCTTGCGCCGGGCCGGGGTCATCTCGGCCGCGTGCGCGAGCACCTGTTCGAGCGAGCCGTAGCGAATGATCAGCTCGGAGGCGGTCTTCTCGCCGATGCCCGGGACGCCCGGGATGTTGTCGGAGGCGTCGCCCTTGAGGCCGATGAAGTCGGGCACCTGCTCGGGCGTGATGCCGTAGCGGGCGGTGACGCGCTCAGGCGTGTAGACCTGCACCTCGGTAATCCCGCGCGGGGTCATCATCAGGCAGACCCGTTCGGAGACGAGCTGGAAAGCGTCGCGGTCGGTCGAGACGATGCAGGTCTGAACGCCGGCCTGCTCGGCGCGCGTGGCCAGCGTGGCGATCACGTCGTCGGCCTCCCAGCCCTCGAACTCGACGTTCGTGTAACCGAACGCCTCCACGAGTGGGCGGAAGTGCGGAAACTGCTCGCGCAGCAGGTCGGGCGTCGGCTTGCGCGTCCCCTTGTAGGCCTCGAGGGTCTTCTCGCGGTGCACCGGGCGCGTGTCCCAGGCAACCGCGACCCCGCGCGGCTTGTAGTCGGAGAGCAGCTTCAGCAGCATGCTCGTAAAGCCGTAGAGCGCGTTGGTGTGGAAGCCCTCGCTGGTGGCGATGTCCTCGGGCAGGGCGTAGAAGGCGCGGTAGGCGAGGTTGTTACCGTCGACCAGAAACAGCTCGCTGGCTCGCGCGGGCGCGTCGTCGAGCTCCAGCTCCGCTCCGCTCAGGTCTTTCGGCGACATCGCTTCGAGTCTAGAAGTTCCGGCGGTTGCGGGAGGGGTGGCGCTGGTTGGCCACGGGCCGGAGAGGCGGTTTTGTCGCGCCCGGGAGAGGCGGGTTCCCCGCCTCCCATCCCCACTTCGAGCCTAACGCCGAAACTCACACGTGTCTGTGCCGCGCCTGTGCCTGGACCGACTCGATGTCGCGCTGTAGAAACCGGTCTCCTGACCGAGCGAAGATGGACAGCGGCGAGCGCACAGCAATAATCCGACCAATGAGGACGGAGGCCTTTCTCTGGGCAGTACTCGCGCTCGTGGCGCTCTGCTCGGCTTCGTCGCAACTACCGAGCTCGAGGCTTGCCCGCGACGCGGCGGCCGCGACCGATCCGGTCAGCAACCCGCAGCCCGCAAGCACCTTGCTCGCGCCGGGCACCACCGCGCTTGACCTGACGGTGGACAGCGCCGTGGCGACCGACTGCTCCTGGTCGCTCGGAACGGCGAAGGCGTATGCGGACATGACACCGTTCGCGGGCGGCGCCGGCAGCACCAGTCACAGCACGCGCCTGGCCGGACTCGACCCGAGCCCGGCCGTGCTCAACCACGTCTACGTGAGCTGCGCCTCCGATCCGAGCTTCGTCCTCTCGCTCGAGTACCGCAGCCTGACCACGGCCAATCCGCCGTTCCCGCGCACGGGCAACCTCTGGGGTTGGGACAGCCTCTGGAACAAGAGCGCCGCCTACCTCGCCCGCACCGACCTCTTGGTGCTCTACGGCAGTCTCTCGGACAGCCGCGCCGCCAAGGTGCAGGCGATCCGCGCGCTCAACCCGAACGTTCTGATCCTCAACTCGATCAACGCCGTCGAGGCCGGCGGCGGCCTGCCCGAGGACTACTACCTGCACGACATCCACGGCAAGAGGCTCGAGGTCTGGCCCGGCTCCTACCGGCTCAACCTGACCAAATCCTACGTCGCCGATTACCAGGCTCGCACGGCCTACGACCTGCTGCTGAAGGACAACCTCGTCTGCGACGGGATGTTCTTCGACAACGTGATGACGACCCAGTCCTGGCAGACCACGGACATGTACGGCAATCCGTTCGTGGTCGATGCCAACGACGACGGCAAGCCCGACGACCTCGCCGCCTTCGACGTCGCCTGGAAAGCCGGTGTCTTCCAGGAGATCCGCGAGTTCCGCCGGCTGATGCCGAACGCGATCGTCAGCGGCCATGCGATGGACATCGCCGAGCCGGGAATCTCGGGGCTGTTCAACGGCCTTTCGATCGGCTTCCGCCCGGCCGACGTGCTCGAGCACCAGCTCTCCTTCGGCGACCTCTGGGACGAGTACTCCAGCTGGATGACCGAGGCGCTCTCGCCGCACGTAACCATGCTCGAGGCCTCGCCGCCCGACCAGATCGCCTACGGCTACGGCTACGCGCCCTGGAATAGCATTCCGGCCTCGACGCTCGAGTTCGCCCGCACGCTCTACCCCTACATGCGCTTCGGGCTTGGACTGGCGCTGATGAACGACGGCTACTTCGCCTACGAGTTCGGCGACACCTGGCACGGAAACGACTGGCGCTACGACGAGCTGAACTACAACCTCGGCTATCCACGCGGGCCAGCGCAGGCGATCGCGGTGGGCGCACCGGTGAAGCAGGCTCTGCTGGCGGGCGGCGGGTTCGAGCGCAGCACGGTCGACGGAGAGGGCTGGGGCCTGTGGGCCGACACGGACAATGGCTACCAGGCGAGCGCACAGATCGACAGCTCCAGCCCGGGCGCCGGCACCTCCTCGGCGCGCGTGGATGTGACCGCCACCGCGGGGACGAACTGGCACGTGAACCTCTATTCGAACCGCGCCTCGGTGAAGAAGGGCAAGAGCTACGACATCACCTTCCTCGCCCGGGCCGATAAGGCGCGCCAGATCTCCGTGGCGATCCAGAAGGGTTCGTCCGACTGGCGCCAGTACGGCGGCTCGTACACGTTCAACCTGAGCCCGAGCTGGACGCGCTACCACCTCTCCTTCGAGTCGAGCGGCACCGACAACAAGGCCCAGGTCGAGTTCTTACTCGGCGCGACCACCGGCTCGGTCTGGATCGACGACGTCCACTTCTTCCCGCACCGGCAGGTGATCTACCGGCGCGAGTTCGACCATGGTCTCGTGCTCCTGAACCCCAACTGGCAGACGCGGCGGATCGCGGTCGGCAAGGGCTGGCGCCGGCTCAAAGGCTCGCAGGCGCCGCGCTGGGAGTTCATGGTCGACGACTCCGACTCCGGTTTCACCGCTTCGAAGAAGGCAACGGTAAAGACTCTCGACAGCGGCTTCGAGACTGCGGCCGGCCCGTACTTCCATGCCTGGAACAGAAAGGCGCATCTTCTACCGGCGCGCACGAGCGCGAGCTGGCGCCTGACCATCCCCGGCGCCGACGTCTACTCGATCGACGCCTGGTGGCCGGCGGCGCCCGCGGCGAAGGGCTGGAGCCGAGCGGCCCGTTACGAGGTTCTCGTGAACGGCAAGGTGGTTGCCGCGCGAAGCTTCAACCAGAGCCGTTATGGCGATCGCTGGCACCGCGTCGCCAGGCTGCGCCTCCCCGTAGGCAAGCACGCCGTCGTGCGCCTCGTCTGCGCGGGCTCACGACCGTGCGCAGCCGATGCGCTCTACCTGCGCTCCAAGACGCGCTACAACGACGGCTCGATCGCGAAGTCGGTTGTGTTGGCGCCCATGGACGCGATCATATTGAGGCGTGCGGGCTGAATTCGAGCGTCGGCGCCGCGGGCGGGTAGGCCGCGATCGCGCCCGGGAGAGGCGGGTTCCCCGCCTCCCATCCCCACTTCGAGCCTAGCGCCGAAACTCACGCACGTCTGTGCCAGAACCGGGTCGATCCAATGCCTTCCTCCCCGCCTCGTTTGCCGCCGCCGCTTAGGGTTTAGCAATGTTCCGGATCGCACTACTTGCGGGATCTCGCCCGCTCGCCTTCGAGATGCCCGACAACGGGGTCGCCATTCCCCCACCGCCGCCGCCCACCGAGCGAATCGTCGACGTCACCGCAGCCGTGCGAGACGCGATCCGCTTTCCCCTCTCCGGAGTACCGCTTGCAGAGCTGGCGAGAGGCAAGGAACGCGCGACGATCGTCGTGGAGCCGCCGGCTTTGCCGGTGCCAGGCGCACTGCGTGACCCGCGGCTGGAGGCACTCGTCGCCGTCTCCGACGAGCTCGAAGCGGCCGGTATTCCGAGTGGGTATCAGACGATCCTGGTCGCAGCCGGTCTGGCGCGGCGTCCCGGGCGAGGCGATCTGGCAGGACTGGTGACACCAGAGTTTGCGCGCCGGTTTCACGGCCTGGTCGTCGTCCACGACCTCGAGGCGCCCGATCTGGCCGTGCTCGGGGAGGCGGAAAGCATTCCCCTGGCGGTCAACCGAGCCCTCACCGAAACCGATCTCGTCGTCACGGTGAGCGCGGCCGAGAGCGTCCTGCACGGCGGGCCGAACCTGTTCCTTGCGGCCGGTACGGCGGCCCCTTTGGTGGCGGCGCAGGAGTCGCCTTCGCTGCTCGAGACCGGCGGCTCGCGCGGCTGGCGGCTAGCGCTCGCCTTGGAACACGCACTCGAGCGCGAGGTGCCGCTGTTCGGTATCTCGCTCGCTCTGGCGCCGCCCAAACTGGGCGGCCTCGCGAGCGGGTATCCGTACGACGCGCGCACGGTCGGACGCATCGCCCGTTCGCACCTGCGCCGCGCACTCGCTCTCGTTCCGCGCTCGCTGCGCTGGCGGATGCTGGCGTCGGCGCCGGCCGAGATCGCTGCCGTCGCCGCCTTCGCGGGCCCTCCCTCGGTCGCTCACGCCGAGGCTCTCCTGGCGACTCTCGAGGCCCGAACAACCGCCGTCGCGGGCGAGCTGGACGTGATCTGCATACCCATCCCCGACACGACGCTCATGCTTCCTCGCGAACGGCCCAATCCGCTCGCCGCAGCCACCTTCGGGCTCGGGTACGCGTTCAGGCGCTGGCGGGAGTCGCCGCCGCTCGCGCAGGGCGGAACGATCGTGCTCATGCACGGCTTCGAGCGCCACTTCGCGCACCCGAACCAGCAGCCCTACCGCGCCTTCTTCTCGGCCCTGCACCTCGGACGAGACCAGGAAATCCTGGCCGAGATCGCCCGCGGAGTGGGATCGGACGCTCGCGCCATCGATCTCTACCGCCGCGGCCAGAGCTGCCACCCGCTTCTACCCTTCGCCGATTGGGAGGCCTGTCAGCCCGCGATCGAACGTGCCGGAAGCATCCTCGCCGCCGGCTGCCGCGATGCCACCGCGGCACGCCAGCTCGGGTTCGTACCAGCGCACGGACTAGGCCAGGCGCTCGATCTGGCGACCGGGCACACCGGCGAGAACGCCCGCATCGGCTTCCTGCTCGGGCCGCCTTACGCGACGCTGCGACCGGCCTCCACGCCGCAAGCCTAGGGGCTCTGCTCTCAGAGCTGTTTCACGAACTCGAGCGCGTGATTCTCGTAGCCGAGCGCGCCGTAAAACTCGTGCGCTTCGTCGCGCCGGAGCCCCGACTCGAGCACCACCCAGCCACAACCCGCGCTCCTTGCTTCCTCTTCCACCGTCTTGGTGAGCGCCCGCCCGACGCCTCGGCGCCGCGCCCATTCCGCGACCACGAGCACCACCAGCCGGCAGGTAGGAGGATCGTGAATCAGATCCGGATAGACCTGCATCGCGGCTATCCCTGCGAGCCGGCCGTCGAGTTCGGCGACGAGCAAGCGCTGCCCGTCCCGATCGAGCCGATGCATCCGGTTGCGTGCCTCCTCCTCCGAGGCCGGGTATCCCAGCAGACTCATGAGCTCCGCGTAGAACGCTGCGTCCGCCGGAGTCGCTTCTCTTATCGTTGCCGGCGCCACAGGAGAATCCTACGCGGGTGCCGACTATCATGGCCCGCGAGAAAGCCAAAGCCGAAGTGGCGGAATTGGTAGACGCGCTGGACTCAAAATCCAGTGGCCTTCGGGTCGTGTGGGTTCGATTCCCACCTTCGGCACTTTTACCGACGAAAGTCCGCCCGCAGAGCGGGCAACGACTTTCGTCGGTGCGGGCTTGCGAGCGAGTCGCCGCGCCTTCGGCTCGTTGACTCGTCTGCTCCTATGCGCGTGGCGGGCTTGCCGTGATAGTCGCCGGGGTCCGGGTCGGGTGGGTTGGGGAAGGCGTTTAGTCGGCCGCGCCCGCCATGTCGATCGCGGTGACCGGCGTACCTAACGCCTTTGTACTAACGCCCGGGCGCCGGGGTTCGCTAGCGTTCAGCGAAGACTTGATCGCACAGAGCCTATTTCGGTAGGGATGTGCATTCGAGGGGTTCAAGCCGTGGATGCCAGTGCCCGAAGGTTCGTGAAGGCGCACTGGTAGTGCGGAAAGCGGCCCTTCGGGTGCTGGTGCCGCGGATCGGCCGCCTCGAGTGCGCAGGCCTGGCGGAATAGGCTCTAAGAGAAAGCAGAGGAGGAAAGGTGTCGAAGAAGATTGCGGTACTGACAGGCGGCGGCGACTGCCCGGGGCTGAACGCGGTTATCCGCGCGCTGTCGCGGAAATCGTTCGCGCGCGGCTACGAGATGGTGGCGGCGCTCGAGGGCTGGCGCGGCATGATCGAGGGCAACTTCAAGCCGCTCGGGCCAGCCGAGGTCTCGGGGATCCTGCACCGTGGCGGCACGATCATCGGCACCTCGCGCACCAACCCCTACAAGGTCGAGGGCGGCGTCGAGAGTCTGCGCGAGAAGTTCTCGGACGCAGGGCTCGACGCGCTGGTGGCGATCGGCGGCGAGGACACGCTCGGGGTCGCGGCCAAGCTCTACGACGAGTTCCAGTTCCCGGTCGTGGGCGTGCCCAAGACGATCGACAACGACCTCTCCGGCACCGACTACACCTTCGGCTTCGACACGGCCGTCTCGATCGCCACCGAGGCGATCGACCGCCTGCATTCCACCGCCGAGTCGCACAATCGCGTGCTCGTGGTCGAGATCATGGGCCGCCACGCCGGCTGGTTGACCGTCCACTCCGGAATCGCCGGCGGCGCCGACGCGATCCTCATCCCGGAGCAGAAGACCACCGTCGAGGACGTCTGCGCGCACCTGAAGAAGCGCTGGGACTCGGGGAAGAAGTTCGCCATCGTCGCCGTCAGCGAGGGCTACGAGTTGACCCTGGCCAGCGGCGAGTCGGAGATGGTCGCCAAGGAGGCGCCCGCGACCGACCAGTTCGGGCACGTGCTCCTGGGCGGCGTCGGCGATGCGCTCTCGAAGGAGATCGAGAAGCGCACCGGCTACGAGACCCGCTCGGTCGTGCTCGGTCACACCCAGCGCGGCGGCAC
>PMZQ01000002.1 GCA_003170155.1 Actinomycetota bacterium
CGAACCTTTTGGAACTAAACGGGGCACGTTCGAACCCTCAAGCCGGAGTTGAGCTCTCTCGGCTCGGCGCGCTCCATGACGAGCTGCTCCGTAAAGCCTTGGCCGATCCTCGTGAACCTCGTCCTGCCCAGCGGCATCCCGCGCGAGTGCTGGCGACGATCACGAGGGTGCTAGAGGAGGCGAACTGTCCGATGCGGGCTCGCGAGATTCACGCAACGGCCGAGCAACTCGCGGGCGAGCCATTGCGCTGGACATCGGTTAAGGCGGCTCTGGCCGCCTGCGCCGAAGGCTCCGAAGCGCGCTTCGAGCGCGTCCGGCGCGGCTACTACCAGATCAGGGCGCATGGAGTGCGGCTACCCGGCTAACAGCGATAACGCTCGCGGAGCAAGCGGAAAACGACTCGCTCTTCAGGTGGGAGAACGGGTGGCTTCGTAGGGTTCTCAGGAAACGGACGGACCAACCGTGGTTCGGGCCGCATGTTCACCGACGCGAGGGACCGTAAGGGCCGAGCCCGCCGAGGAACGGCTTCAGATCCTCCGGCCGAGGCTCCGGCACTTCTGGCATCGTTGGCGGCGATCGTAGAGGGTCGATGCACTCGATATGGGCGCGTATCCACGCGATCCACTCGTCTGCCTCTGGGCTGCCTCCGAACTCGTTCTTTAGCGCTTGCAGATACTCGCGAGCCGCCTTCGTCTCGAGCCAGGCGCTCACCTGAGCGCGCAGCGTCTTCTCCCGCTCGGACTCCACGTAGAGTTCTTTCGCGCGTTCCACCGCGATCTCCCATTGGCGCTTTCGCTCTTCCTCTTGGCGCCTTATCTCCTCAGCACGGAAGTCGTCTTCGACCGCCCTGACCTCGAGCTCGAGCAGAACCTCTGGCAGCTTCTCCTCGAGCGTCCAGTTCTTTCGATCGCTCCAGGAGACCTGACGGCCTTCGCGGCTGTATCCGCGCTCGAGCGAGATCGTCAGCCGTCCGGTCGCGTCAGCGTCATAGGCGCTTTTCGGCCCGCGGTTGCTGTAGGCGCCGACTGAGCGCCAACGCGCCTCTCGCTCCCATCTCTCTCGCGCCGGAACCTTCTCTTCGAAGATCCGCGCCGAATAGCGATTGCCTCTGATTGTGACCGCGAGATGCCCGTCGTTTGCTCCGGTCCAGCTCTTTCTCCCATACCGATCCTCTGACTCCTCGACGTTTGCCACCTCATATCCGCGCTTCTCGGCGGCATCCACTATCGCCTGAAGGATGCGTGAGGCACGGCCGAGCGATGCCCTCGAGACCTCGTGGTGGCCGGTCTGCTCTCGAAAGCGTCTGACTATCGGGTGCGGGCGAGAGAGACGCTCAGGTACGGGTACCGGGCGTTCCTTGATATCGCTTCCGGCGGGCGCATTGTCGAAGCGGATCTCGAGCTCGCCCTGGACGTATCTCGTTCTGATGAGCTTCCCCGGGGGAACCTTGCCGAAGCGCCTGGCTGAGGCAATCCGCTGCTCGAAATCGGGATCCTCCGCGCTCCGCCGGAACGGAACGTGAAGGACACCGCCGGCAGCCACGAGATCGGCGATCAGTTGGTCTGTCGGCGAGAGCGGCCTCGGCGGTTGCTCGGGCTTGGCGATCTCTTGCTTTGGCTCGACCTGAGTGGGCTCCCCGTCTTCGAGCGGTGAGTTCATCGCCTGAGCGGTGATTCGGGCGATGTTTTCTCGCTCTTTTCGTAGGCGTTCGAGGAAGTTCGTGCCGCGTGGCGTGATCTCGGCGCGCCAGGTGCCTCCGTGACCGGAGATCTTCACCAGATCGCGCGATCTGAGAGCGGCGGCCGAGACTCGGTGCGAGTAGCCCTCCATCACGCCTTCGGGACAGCCTTCGGAGATCCAACGCAGAATCTCGATCTGTGCGGGGTCCAGGCTTCCCGTGTACTCGTTGATGGGACGCAATGGCTTTCTACATCGAGCCGGAGTGCCCTAACAGATAGGCGCGTAGCTTCTGAGATAGCTGATCTCTAGGCGGTGAAACAGCGAATGCTTGAGCAACCATCTCATCTAGCTTGGAATCAGGCCGCCAGGGCGCATAGTCCACTACGAGCCCATGGAACGCCCCGGGCATTCCGATAAGGATCGCGATTCCCACCCAATAATCAGCACCGAGCTGGTGCTTCTTCAGCGTAACGTAGGTAGATAGGCGCTTTCGAAGTTCGTCTTTGCGCCCCGGAACCGCTGTCATAACGGTGATTCCCCAGCTTGCGATCGGAACAAAGCTGAAAGTGACATCATGGAGCCCGCCGTCCTTAGCACTCAGCGCTACGGCACGCCGGGCCTTTCTCGCGAACTCCCTTCGGCTCTCATCGGACATCTCGAAGAAGGCGATCGACGCCTCCAAGAATCCGGGTGGTCGCTGCGTGTCGAGCTGCTTCACAACCTTGCTGGTCAAAGGATCTAGTCGTGTGCTCGGCTTTCTCGCCTTTGATTTCCGTAGCCCGTGACGCCAGAAGTAGTAAGCATCGACGTCATCGGTCATCGACTGGAGAAACACCCGGTCAGGAGCATCGGAGGCGTCAAACGTCTCTTCGAAGTAGAGACCACGGAGTAGGTAGTAGACGAAGAAGTCGAGTTCGTCCGATGTATAGACGCGCTTCAGCTCGTTGATGCGCCGACGGCGCATCAAGAAATGTGGGAACTGGGCGCCGAACTCGAGTAGATCGAGAACGACTTCTAGCTCATGCAAACTGACGATCCACGGGAGCGGCTCGGGAGCATCAAGTAGTCCCGCTTCCACAAGAGCCGAGACGAGCGTCGAGAGCCCGCTCAAGTCATCAAGAGTGACAACGATTGCGAATACCCGACTGAGCTCTTTCTGATCGATCAGTATCCGTTTCCCATCGGAATCCCAAAACTCGATCTGTTCCTCACGTTCAATAGCTGCCGTGAGACGACTGGTCTGATCTGTTGCCTTCTCAAGGATCGCCTCGATGTCTCGCTTCAGTCTCGGTTCCAGAGATCTTCGGGCAGGTTTGGACAGCGGAGCTCCCTTCGCTTCGATCACGAACGCAACCGTGTCCAAAAGCACGAGACCGTCGATCTCGATCCGGTCACCTCCCACGATTGCGTACTTTGGGTTCACCCACGCAAGAGGCGTCTTCAGGCTATTACCGAGAAGCGAGACCGCTCGTCCCTCCAGATACCGACGCCGGACACGGTTGTAGCGCTCCCAGCGGCCGGCGCTCGCGGGATCGCCGTTGACGGGTTTCAGTGAATCTTCCAGCCGTCGACGCAGCGCAAAGAGAACGTTGCCGTGATACGTGCAAAGGTAGTGACCATCCCCATCGTGGATAAGCGGGCGTTCGCGAAGCGGGTGTGATCCCCTGAGCGCGAGGGTGGGCTCTACCTGTCCGAATTCCAGAGCAAAGAACGAGAGGAAAGAGGCCGCCACCGAAGCCGGCCTTCCTGTGGCCACCGCGAGGTCTGCCGCCGTGACCTGAAACGCGTCGCCAGCCCGCGACCACGCATAACCCACTGCGAGGTTTGTGATCGTTCGCTTCCGCCGCTTACTAGGTTCCGCCGCTATCGCCCCAACAACTTCGGCGAGGCTCGGCTCCTTCGGCCGCTCACCTCGTAACACCCGTCGCGTCTCGGCTTCTACGCGATTTCCTAAATCGCTTGAGATCTTCGCTCTCTCCCGGAACCGAGTAACGCCGATCGTCCAGAGCGCATCAGAGAGGGACAACGCGTCCTCCGCATCGAAACCAATCACCTCTCGAAGATCGCTTGCGACAGTCTCCTCGCCAAACAAACCTCGCAGGGTCTCCTCTTCCTGCCAGTCGTACGTCGGGTTCCTTAGGAAGAGTTCGCGCTGCGCGATCCGCACACGAACCTCGTCAATAGCCTGAGGCTCGTCTCCTTCGCCTCCGACGGCGTGCATGGCTAGAAACGCTGAAAGGCTCAACATCTCACGGAGCTTGTGTTGCCAACCGGGGATCACCGTTACATCGATTGGCCGCATGCGTGCGACGTCCGTTCCTTCTCGTGAGGGACGCTCAAGGAGAAGCAGACCAGCGTACTCAACCACAGCGAACATCCCCTCATGCTCGGATTCGCGGTAGGTCTCCGAATTCAAAGGCATGTTCGCCATCAAGAGATTGGTCAGGACGTCAAAAGCATCAAAAGAGGCCATCTCCGAGACGATGGCCTTCTTCAACTCGGCGAGACGTCCGGGGATCGCCGCGAAGAACTCGCTTCGCATGCGGCCAAACTCCTCTGGCGAGACAGTGAGAATGTTCTCCTCTGCGTCCTCTGTAGTCTCGACTGACTGGACAGGCCGAGCGTTTACTCCCTTACTTTTCTGATGGCTCTTCTTCTGTCGCTTCGCCATATCTCGACCGTATCTCATGAAGCGGCTGGCGGATCAATGGTTTACCGAGGCCTGTTCGCTCATCAGCACTACGGCCGCCTGCTCGCGACAGCGAAAGCATTCTCGCTCGGCACATAGCGTTTTTCGAAACTCCGTAAGCGCGTCCGCGATGGTCTCGAGGCTTGTGGACCGAGTTTTCGAACCCCTCCTTTGTACCTAAGTCGAATTCGAGCGTGATCGCGCGTCGGCAGTCCGGAATCTGAGCACCATCAAGGGCTCGTAGTTGTCGTTGATCTCCGCTCCGTCTGACCCTCGAAGCCCGCGCTCGCTCGTGTCCTCCACGAACGTGCGGCTGCTAGGCGCCGCCGCGGAAGTCGGGCCGGTTGTGAAGGGTCTCATTCTCCACGCCGCTTGGATTACGCGACTATTGGGTGGGCTGGGAAGACGTGGAGGGGCTTCTGACCTTTCGTCTCTGCTGGCAGGGGTCGAAACGACCGGGCCGAACTCGATGAGTCGAACGATGAGCCCGATCGAACGTCATGGAGGCGCCGGCCGGAGCGCGACGCGCAGGTTCAAGCGCCATGCCACATTTCGTTCGCACGAGTCGCGGTGTGTATCGGCTCGCGGAGCGGTACAAGTGCGTCTTTGGAGCTTTAGCTCACTCTCGTTCGTAGTCGCTACCGCGTGAATCCGGAGCCCCAGAGGGCGATAGCGCCGAGCGTGCTCAGCGTGCGGAACGAACGAAACGCGGGCTTGAGTTCGTCCGGGACCAAGATCTCGATGCTTTCATGGTTGCTTCCCATGTATCAATTATAACATTTGTCACACCAGGTGACATCGCCGTTGGGCAGTCGCCAAAGAACCGACGTCTGTGAGGACGGGCGGCTATTTGGTCACTGGTTTGAGCATGAACTTGTCCACACGGGGGTCTTCGTGAGCGCATCTGGGAACCCCGGCGAGCCTTGGCAGTATTAAGGCGATGTGCTCTGTGTCCAAGTGGTTCCGTCCCACCAGCGTAAGCGGGCTTGCCCCTGCGGATCCGCATACCAACCTGCAGGAGCACTCGGAGCCGACGCGCGCTCGCTGCGGCGGGTAGTGAACTCTCTGTTGATCTCGGAGACTTGATTTGAGACGTTATTTTTTTTCGCCTCTATATCGCTGTAGCCCTCAAAACCCCAGGAACCGGGGCCATTCTGTTTTATGTAGTTATTCATCTCGCGCTCGTATCCCTTTACGTAGTTCTCGAGGCTTCTCCGTAGATCGAGTAGTTCGGCTTCTGAGTAGTTCTGGTACGGGCGACTAGCCATTGGCACCCCCCATCTTCGCCTATTACGCGCTACTGATCAAGGAGCTCAGCTTCCAGAATCCACTCGGCAAGTCGCCTGACTGTCCCGGTGTCCACCAAACCGGTGGATGTCCAGCTCGCTCGAAAAGTCGCCGACTCTAGAGAACCTATCGGCCGCGTGCGACTAGTCGAGTTCCGCGAGATCGTCCGGCATCAAGGAAAGCGGTAGTTCGAGCACAAGCCCCTCGCCGTGCTTCGTGCGCGACTCCTCGATATCGACCGTTCTCACTAGATAGACAATCGCCGAGCGGGCGATCCGCAGTACAGCAAGTAACTCGTCACAGAAGCGCGCCCAGCTCTCTCGATCCACCCACGGCCCTTCTCCTTGCTCGAGACGAAAATCGTGGAGGACCAAGAAGCGATGAGTCGCTGCGTGCCGTCTATCGACGAGCTGCGCGAGGAGTGTGTCTTGCTCTAGGTCAGAGGCGAGGTCGCACAGCGCCAGCAAGCCTCTGTTGAGGTGTCCGCTCCGTTGAAGCCGCGTGACGAAAGCCGGTTCCATCACACGGTTCCGGCGCTTGTGCCACAGAGTCCTGAAATAAACGCCGCGGAAGTTGCGCCCGGTTTCCAGATACAGATGGAGGAAGCTCGCGACCTGGTCGAGAACGTTCGTTGCGGCCGAGAATGCTTGAACCGCTAATCCCGTTCGAACCCCAAAGCGAGTGTAGGAGAGGGTGTCAAGGAAAGCGATCCGCCGCCGGGCTTCCTTCAACTCCTCCCGCTGGGCATCGGCCTGGGAAATGGCGAGCCAGGCCGTGTAGCGAGCAGTCGCGTAAGCCTGCTTGATCGCATTGAAGGCATCGACGAGATCGTTCATCCGCTCCTCTCCCTCGTCGAGACTTCTGGCATTCAGCCTGGCGAAGAAGAGTGGGTCGAGAAGCTTCGTATCGACCCTCAGGCAGCGGTGGGAGACGTGGAGGAAGAGTTCGTTTTTTCGACACCACCCGAAGTAGCCCGAAGGCCAGGTCGCTTCTGAGCCCGGTGAACTCTTGGCGCTATCGCTACTCGCGACCTTGATTCGGGCTCGGGCCTTCTTGAAGTGCTTCAAAGCTTCAGACCCGCCGAAACGCACGAGTTCGTCCGGTCTTGCAAGCGCGAAGTCGAGGTTGCTCGCCGCCTCCCGGATCACGGTTGACCTGTGCTCTCCTACGTAACGCGCGACCGCTAGTAGCGCTGTACCGATGTTTCCTCGCGCCATGGCGAAGTCAGGATCGATACGGGTCGCAAGGCTCCAGGCCTCCATCGCGTCGAGCTCACGACCCATCAAATCGTAGGAGTTCCCGAGGTTCACCGCCGCCTGGAGCCGAACTCTTTGAGGTAGCGACTCGTTCTCAGCGACCCCTCGGTGCAGAAGACGCGCACGCTCGAGCCGTTTGTGCTCGTTCTCCATGGCCGTCACGAAGTCCTGGCCGTCGATCGCGAGATCCCAGAGCGTCTGCTCTGCATTCGCGAGGTTGTACTCCGCGTCGAGTGTCTTTCCGAGCAGGCTTGCCCAGGCAGCTACCCCTTTTAAGACCAGATCGCGGTCTTTCATCTGGCGGCCACACTCGGTAAAAGCAAGCGCCCTTGCGTGGGTGACGAGCTGTTCGTCGCCGACTAAGACATCAACGAGGCTAAGCGCGCCTTTTGGGTCACGGTTATCCAGGAACGCGGAGATCCGCTCTCCGATCGCTCGAGCTTCAGAGGTCGTTCGGATCTCGATCGAGCTCACCCAGGCAGCCTACGCCGCCCAGCCGCTGGATCACGCCCGGGCTCGGCTCTGCGGAGCTCACCGCACGAAGTCTATTGCAGGTTCTTCCACTCCTCGACGAGCGCATATAGCCGCTGGCCTGCCGCTTGTCGACTTAGCGTCGCCGTCGAATCGCCGACGTCAATCGGTACAACTCGCGTTAGATCGACGCCAAGACGAGTGGCGAACTCTTCGACGAAACCAAACCCCGAAATCGGATCACGCTTGAGCTCCTGCCAGGCGAGCAACGAGCCGATGTTATCGCCGCGCCGGCGGGCTGTTGCGCACTCAGATCGCACTGCCTCGCGAACGAGATCGACGAGACGGCGTTTCAGGTCTTCTTCTGAGTTCTCCGCGCGGGCTTGGAGGACGGCAGTGACTCGTCTGCGCCGTTCATCTTCCTCTTCGGCCGCGATCGTGTCCGCTCCGGCGACCGCGTCGCCGAATGATGCCGCTGGGCCAAGCTCGGCTAGCTCGGAAACCGACTTCACCGCCTCCGGAGGCGTTCGATCGGCTCGCATTACCGCTGCCGAACTGCCGCTCTCAGTGATAACGAGCGCCTCATCGGCAGCCCCATCTCCGGAATCGATGATCCGAACGAGAACCTCCTCGAGCCGCGGGTGCCCATAGGTGCCGAGCGCTACCCAAGAAGTGGGATCTCGCGAAGCTCGTGCCGGGTCGAACGTTGCCGGCCGACCCCCAGACGCGAGGTCGTCAGAGACTAGATCGCGGAGGTCAGCAAGTTGCACGGGTGACGCCGGGTAGCCCGGCAACGGCATCGCGTCTTCGAGATCGATGTCGACGGCCGCTTCCTGCACTCGTGCGAT
>PMZQ01000067.1:0-9394 GCA_003170155.1 Actinomycetota bacterium
CGCGCCCAGCCCCGGCACGCTGGTGAAGAAGTCGAGCTGGCTCGCGCGACCTTCGCCCGCGTCCCAGACCATTCCGTGCCCGCCACCCAGTAGGCCGGTCATCACTACCTCACAGACGCAGGAGGCGAAGCAGGCGCAAACGGCCGCGTCGACGGCGCTTCCGCCCTGCTCGAGCACCTCGAGCCCGGCCTTCGCGGTGGCAGGATGACCCGCGGCCAGCCCGGCCGGGACTGTCAGGACAGCACTCCCAGCTCGTCGAGTGAGTCGTTCAGCTCGGCGGGGTCGCGGTAGACGCGATAGGCACCGGCTCTGGTCAGCTCGTCGTCGCCGTAGCCGCCGCTCATGAGACCGATACTGAGCATCTCCGCCCGTCGCGCCGCCAGCAGGTCCCAGACCGCGTCGCCGACGACGTAGCACTCCTTCGGCCCGACTCCGAGCCGCTCGGCGCAGGCGAGAAAGAGATCTGGCTCGGGTTTGGCGCGGGCGACGTCGCCCCGCTCGATCACGACCGTGCCAGGCCCGACGCCGAGCGCCTCTAGTGAGCTGTCGATGAGGGGTCTCGAGCCTGAAGTGGCGATGCCATGCACGACCTTGGCTTCGCGCAGGTGCTGTAGCAGCTCGACGGCGCCGGGCAGCGGCCGGCGCACGGGTAGAAGCTGCTCGAAGATCTCGCCGTGGCGGCGCTGGAGCGCGTCGGTCTCGCTAGTCGAGAGCGGGCGCCCGAGCTCGCGTGCGACGGCGCGGGCGAAGAGCCCTCCACTCATGCCGATACGGCGGTGAATGCGCCAGCCGTCGATCGGCATCCCGGCCTCGGCGAGCGCCTGCTGCCAGGCGAAGACGTGTGCGTAGACCGTGTCCACGAGCGTCCCGTCGAGATCGAAGATGAGCGCACGCATGCCCTCCACCTTACAAGTCACCGGGGATCGCAGGCCACGAGCACCACGAGCACCATGTTCCGCCGCCCCCNNGCCGGAGAACGCGAGCACGACACCGGTTCGTGGCGAGCGACCGGTCGCGCGCGTTACCGGCCATCCCGGCCCTGATAGGCTTCCCCGAGACCACGATCTCGGCCGTTCGAGGCGCTTCCGACGGCGAGCTTGGATCGGTGGCATCGTAAGCGACGGGAGGAAAGACATGTCCCTGACAAAGGAAGCGAAAGTCGAGATCGTCACTCGCTTCGGCGAGACTGGGTCGGACACCGGCTCAGCCAAGGTGCAGATCGCTCTGCTCACCGAGCGCATCAACCAGCTCAACCAGCATCTGCGAATGCACGCTAAGGATCACCACTCGCGGCGCGGCCTACTCAAGTTAGTCGGGCGGCGCAGGCGTCTGCAGACATATCTGCAGAAAAAGGATCTCGAGGCATACCGTGTATTGATTAAGGAGCTTGGCCTCAGGCGCTAAGGCTTCTACTAGAGAAGGGGAGTGGAAGTTTGAGCGAGTCGCGGAACCGAACCGGGCTCACTCAAACTCCCGCTCTCCGTTAAATGTGAGGAGTTTGAGATGACCAGTATCGGAACCGGACGGCTTGAATCCGTCTCGGTGACCGTTGGCGATCACGAGATCGTCTTCGAGACCGGAAAGCTCGCCAAGCAAGCAGACGGCGCCGTCGTCGTTCGCTCGGGTGACACAATGGTGCTCGCAACCGCGCAGGGAAGATTGGAAGCGCGCGAGGGTGCCGATTTCTTCCCTCTGACCGTGGACGTCGAGGAGAAAATGTATGCCGCCGGCAAGATCCCGGGCGGCTTCTTCAAGCGCGAAGGGCGCCCGACAGAACGGGCGATCCTGACTGCGCGCATGACCGACCGCCCGATCCGGCCGCTCTGGCCGAAGGGCTTCCGCAACGAGGTTCAGTGCATCGCCACCGTGCTTTCCGCGGATCTCGTGACGGCACATGACGTTCTTTGCATCAACGGCGTCTCGGCGGCGCTGATGATCTCCTCCCTGCCCTTCCTGGGGCCGGTGGGCGCGGTTCGCGTCGGCTTGATCGACGGCGAGCTCGTCGTCAATCGCTCGATGCAGGAGATGGAAGACTCCACGCTCGACCTGCTCGTAGTCGGCACCAAGGAGGCCCTGACGATGGTCGAGGCCGGCGCCGAGGAGGTGCCCGAGGAGACGATTCTCGAGGCCTTCGAGCTCGCCCAGCGCGAGATCAAGAAACTCTGCGAGGCGCAGGAAGAGCTGCGCAGCCGGATCGGTAAGCCCAAGTGGCTCGACAGCGAGCTGACGGCCGAGCTGAAGAAGTCGCACGGCGAGCACTTCCGCGCGCGCATCGCCGAGCTAGGTTTACGTGAAGCCGCGGCGCTCGTCGACGAGATCACTTCCGAGCTGGCGCCGACGCTGACCATGAAGTCGACCGAGGCCGACATCGTTCGCCGCGGACAGGTGCGCGCCAGCCTCCGCGTTGTTCTCGAGCAGGAGCAACTGGCGGCCGTCGAGGGTCTGGTACGCGAGCAGTTCGGCGCCGACCTGCGCACCCTCACCGACGCCGAGCAGGACTCGAAGGAGCTGCGCGCCGCCAAGCGCCAGCTGCTCTTCGATCGCATCGTCGATGAGACGGCATTACCCTTCCCGGTCGGCCCGGCTCCCGCCGAGGGCGAGGCTGTGGTCAAGGATCAGATCACGAAGAGCACCATCCGGCGAGCCTCCGAAGCGATCTACAAGGACATCGTTCGCCAGAAGATCGCCGTCGACAAGCGCCGTCCTGACGGTCGTGGCACCGAGGAGATCCGCCCGATCAGCTGTGAGGTCTCGGTCTCGCCGCGCACGCACGGCTCGGCTCTCTTCACACGCGGCCAGACCCAGGTGATGACCCTGCTCACGCTCGGCACCGCCAAGGAAGGCCAGCGCATCGACGACCTCTCACTCGAGGCCGATCGCCGCTACATGCACCACTACAACTTCCCGCCCTACTCGGTCGGGGAGACCGGCTTCATGCGCGGCCCCAAGCGTCGCGACATCGGCCACGGTGCACTCGCTCAGCGGGCGCTCGAACCGATGATCCCGCTCGCCGAGGAGTTCCCGTACACGATCCGGCTTGTCTCCGAGACGCTGGAGTCGAACGGTTCCTCGTCGATGGCCTCGGTCTGCGGCTCGACCCTTGCGCTGATGGACGCGGGCGTGCCGATCAAGAGCCCGGTCAGCGGCATCGCCATGGGTCTCGTCAAGGAGGGCGACGACTACGTCATCCTGACCGACATCCAGGGCGCCGAGGATCATCTGGGCGACATGGACTTCAAGGTCGCCGGTACGTCTGAAGGCATCACCGCCCTGCAGATGGACATCAAGATCACCGGCGTCACGCACGAGATCATGAACGCGGCTCTGGCTCAGGCCAAGAGGGCTCGCCAGGCGATACTCGAGCAGATGACGGCCACCATCGCCGAGCCCAGGCAAGAGCTGGCCGACCACGCGCCGCGTATCTCGACCATCTCAATCGACCCGGAGACGATCGGCGCCGTGATCGGCAAGGGCGGCGAGACGATCCGCGCGCTCGAGGCCGACTACGAGGTTCAGATCGACATCCAGGAGGACGGAACGGTACTCGTCTACGCCACCGAGGGTACTAAAGCCGTCGCTGCGGTCGCGGCCATTCGCGCCATTACCAAGAACCCGGAGGTCGGCGACGAGTACACCGGGCGCGTCGTCAAGCTGACCCAGTTCGGCGCCTTCGTCGAGTTGAAGAAGGGCACCGACGGCTTGCTCCACGTTTCCAACGTCGGGCCGGGACGAGTCGACCGGATCGAGGATGTGCTTGACCGCGGCGACATCATCGACGTGCTCGTGCAAGAGGTGGACAAGGAGCGCGGACGGATCGGGCTCAAACTCGTGGCCAAGCACGATAACGGCGGACTGGTGATGCCCGAGACGCTGATCGAGCAGGCGAAGGAAAAGGCGGCCAACCGGCCCGCGGGCTCTGACGATCGGCCCGAGCGCAGCCAGCGCGACGGCGAAAGGGGAGGCCGTCGGCCGCCGAGGGATAGGCGCTAGGTAAAAGAGCACGAGGAGACGAAAGAGTCCCATGCGCTGGCGAAAGAGCGGAGAGCAGATACCCGAGGGTGGCTCCAGTATCGATATACCGAGACTGGAGCGCGACCTCGGCGTACGGATCGGCGAGCGAGGCAAAGTGGTGCTCTCGCTCGCCTGCGTCGAGATGGATCGCTCCAATCACCGCGAGCTAGGGGCCGAGCATGTGATCGTCGGGGTGCTCGAGGAGGGTGGTCCGGCAGCGACGGTCCTGGTCGAGCACGGCATGACCCTCGATGAGACACGGGCCCAGATCGCCGAGGCGCTCTGGGAGGCTGGAGATCCGGTCAGGGAGGTCGAGTTCACCTCGGAGGCTACGAACATCCTTGCCACCGCCGCCGAGGCGGCCGGCATGCGCGGTCACCCGGCGATCGAGCCCGAGCACATGACCTACGGGTTCGCGTGCTCGGGCTTCGAGATCACGAGTCGGGTGCTGCTCATGGCTGGTGTCGACCGGTCTAAGCTCCTGCGGGCCTCCGAACACCTTCTGAGTTCGAACGGTCACTAAGGCCCTATCCCTGTAGATCTACACGCTCGACGCGGGTGATCCGCGGCGCCAGTGGCCGTCCGGATCGTTCGCCGCTCGCTAGGATCGCTGCGTGCAGAAGGTCGTGCTCTCGGAGCTCGCCTCGGGCGAGCGCGTGATCTCGGAGCGGATGCCGTCGGTGCGCTCGGTGGCTATCGGTTTCTGGATCGGCGTCGGCTCGCGCGACGAGACGCCCGCCAAGGCCGGCCTCACGCACTTCATCGAGCACCTGCTCTTCAAGGGCACCCGCTCCTACGAGGCTCGCCAGATCGCCGAGACCTTCGACGAGCTGGGCGGGGAGCTGAACGCAGCCACCTCGCGCGAGCACACCGTCGTCTACGGCCGCGTCCCCTACGACCAGCTCGAGCGGGCGATCGACGTGATGACCGACATGGTCTTCGTTCCTTCCTTCGCCGATATCGACGCCGAGCGTGAGGTGGTGCTGGAGGAGATCGCGATGCTCGAGGACGCTCCCCAGGACATGGTCCACGATCTCGTCAGCGAGGCAGTCTTCGGCGGTCATCCGCTCGGGCGGCCGGTGCTGGGGCGTTCGGAGGTGATCTCTTCGATCAGCAGGCGCACGATCGCCAGCTTCCACGAGAGCATGTATCACCCCGGCAACGTCGTCGTCGCGGCGGCCGGGAACGTGGCCCACGATCGGCTGGTTTCGCTCGTGACGCGGGCGGCGAGCGCACGCGAGCACGCAGCCGCCGGCCCCTACGTGCGCAAGCCGCTTTCGAAAACGCCCGCGGCGGGAGTTCGCTTCCAGCGAAAGGAGACCGAGCAGTACCACGTCTGCGTTGCGGCACCGGGAATAGCCCGTTCCGACCGGCGCCGTTTCGCCGCCTCTCTGCTCGATTCGATTCTCGGCGGCTCGGCCTCCTCGAGACTGTTCCAAGAGATCCGCGAGAAGCGCGGTATGGCGTACTCGGTCTACAGCTTCGTCGCCCAGTACTCCGACACAGGCCTGGTCGGAATCAGCCTCGGCACGCGTGAGGACAACCTCGTCTCCTGCCTGGAGATAGCCGCCGAGCAGGTGGCCGAGATCGCCGCCGGCAACTTCCAGAAAGGCGAGCTGGAGCGGGCCAAGGAGCACGCGCGGGGCCGGATCATGCTTTCGATGGAGTCCACTTCGACCCGGATGACCAGGCTCGGCCGCTCGGTCATCACCGACACCGAGCTGCTCTCGCCCGAGCGCATCATCGCCGAGATCGAGGCGGTCGAGCCCGACGCGGTCAGCGAGCTGGCGAGCGTTCTGCTTGCTTCCGATCGCCTCTCGATCGCCGGCATCGGCCCCGACGAGGACCGCTTCTATGCCGCGGCAAGCGCAATCAGCCCGGCTCTGGCAAGGAGGTCGACGGCATGACGGTGGCGTTTTTCGGGTCCCGCGGTAAGGTCGGGCGCGAGCTCTGCCCCGGACTCGAGCGGGCCGGCTACGAGGTCGTGGGCATTGACATCGGCGACAGCCTCGATCCCAACGGCGTCGAGACGATGATCGACTTCACTCAGCCCGACGTCGTCGAGACGAACGTCGTCGAATCGCTCCGGAACGGGATCGCTTGCATCGTCGGCACGACCGGTTTTACGGCCGAGCAGCTCGAGCGTCTGGATGTTTTGGCCAAGGAGGCCGGAAAACCGTTCTTCCTCGTCCCCAACTTTGCGATCGGCGCCGTGCTGATGATGCGCTTCGCTGCCGAAGCCGCCCGCCACCTGCCCCGCGCCGAGATCGTCGAGCTGCACAACGAGGCCAAGAAGGACGCCCCTTCTGGCACCGCACTCGCCACCGCCAAGGTGATGGGCACAGCCCCCGAGATTCACTCGGTCCGCCTGCCTGGGCTCGTCGCCCATCAAGAGGTTCTGCTCGGCGGCGTCGGGCAGCTGCTCACGATCCGCCACGACACCTTCGCCCGCGAGGCCTTCCTGCCCGGCGTCCTGTTGGCGCTGGAGAAGCTCGACACGCTGCCGCCCGGTTTGACCGTGGGGCTGGACGCGCTGCTTCGCTAGCGATCCATCGCCGGTGTCAGACACCGTTTGCTGTCAAGGATGTCGGTGTGCCGAGAGCGTGCCGATTTCTCCACTACCGCGGGGTTACGAGGAAGGTCGAGAATCGAGCGGAATTGCGTCCGGCTCGCTTTCTGACCGCGATCCTGTGCCTGCGTAGTTAACAGCCCCTGGAGACTCCCGCTCCTTCGCTAGTGGAAAGAAAGATCCACGTTCGTTGCCAACGCTACTTGACAGTTCTTGGTGTCTGACACGGGCGCCGACTCGCGCCCCGGAACCTCGTGCTCGCTACGCTCCCGGTAGTCCGCGGAGAAGGAGAGAAAGCCGAAATGCGCAGCGATCAGATCAAGCAGGGAATCGAGCGGATGCCGAACCGTGCGCTTCTGTACGGAACCGGCGTCACGCCCGGCCAGATGTCGAAGCCGTTCATCGGCGTGTGCTCGAGCTTCACCGATCTGATTCCCGGGCACATCGGCATGCGTGCGCTCGAGCGCAAGATCGAGTGGGGCGTCTGCGCCGGCGGTGGGGTTCCGTTTCTCTTCGGTGTGCCGGGCATCTGCGACGGCATCGCCATGGGCCACTCCGGCATGCACTACTCACTGCCCTCGCGCGAGCTGATCGCCGACATCATCGAGTCGATCGTGCAGGCCCATCGGCTGGACGGGATCGTGCTGCTCACCAACTGCGACAAGATCACGCCCGGGATGCTGATGGCCGTCTGCCGCCTCGACGTTCCGGCCATCGTCGTGACTGCGGGGCCAATGCGCTCCGGCCGGCTCCACGGCAAGCGCCTGGCGCTCGTGCGCAACACCTTCGAGGCCGTCGGCCTCTGCCAGGCCGGGCGCATGAGCGAGTCGGAAGCGGGGGAGATGGAAATGGAAACCTGCCCCGGCGAGGGCTCCTGTCAGGGTCTCTACACCGCCAACACGATGGCCTGCCTGACCGAGACGATGGGAATGAGCCTGCCCGGCACCGGGACCGCGCTGGCCGGCTCGGCGAAGAAGATGCGGCTCGCGCAACTGGCCGGCGAACGCGTTGTCGACCTCGTCCGCGAGGGCGTCACCGCCCGCCAGATCGTCACCAAGCAGTCGCTCGAGAACGCGATCCGCATGGACATGGCACTGGGTGGTTCGACCAACACGACCCTGCACATCCCAGCCATCGCCCACGACGCCGAGGTGAACGTCACCCTCGCCGACTTTGACCGGCTCAGCCGCGAGACGCCGCAGCTCACCCTGCTCGAGCCCGCCGCCGAGACGGTGATGGAGGACCTCGAGTTCGCGGGCGGGATCCCGGCCGTGATGAAGAGCCTCGAGACACTGCTGCACAAGGATTGCGTAACCGTCTCGGGCCGGACGGTCGGCGAGATCGTCGCCAAGGTTCCGCCCGGCGACACGGCGGTGATTCGACCGCTCGACGATCCGGTCGCCGCCGAGGGTGGCATCGCCGTACTCAAAGGCACGCTCGCTCCCGACGGCGCAGTCGTCAAGCAGGGCGCGATCGCCCCGGGGATGATGAGCTTCACCGGCACGGCGCGCGTGTTCGAGAGCGAGGACGATGCGATGACCTATCTGCGCGAGGGCAAGGTCGTGCCCAAGGACGTACTGATCATCCGCAACGAAGGCCCGAAGGGCGGGCCCGGCATGCGCGAGTCGCTCGCGCTGACCGCCGCTGTGGCCGGTTGTGGGCTTGGCGACAAGATTGCGATCGTCACCGACGGGCGCTTCTCGGGCGGCACACGCAACCTCTCGATCGGTCACGTCTCGCCCGAGGCGGCCGACCGCGGCCCGATCGCGCTGGTACGGGACGGAGACGAGATCGCGATTGATCTACCCGGGCGAAAGCTCGATCTGCTCGTGCCCGAGGCGGAGCTGGAGACACGCAGGGCCACCTGGCGGAAGCCGGAGCCCAAGTTCACGCGCGGCTGGCTCGCCCGCTATGCCCGCGTGGTCTCGAGTGCAGCCTCCGGCGCGGTCCTGGAATAGGGACGGATAGAATCGCACCATGTCCTCCAGCGGGAAGCAGAGCGACTTCGGCACGATCCTGACCGCGATCGTGACTCCCTTCAAGCAGGACGGCTCGGTCGATTTCAAGCGCTTCAAGGCATTGGCGCGCTATCTAGTCGAGCACGGTTCCGAGGGTTTGGTCGTCTCTGGCTCCACCGGCGAGGGCTCGACTCTCTCTGATCGTGAGAAGCTGATGCTCTATTACGCGGCGGTCGAGGAGGTCGGCGAGCGAGCAACGGTGATCGCCGGTACCGGCACCTACGACACTCGCCACACGGCCCATCTGACCGCGCAGGCGGCGGAGTTCGTGGACGGCTTCCTGATCGTCGTTCCCTACTACTCCAAGCCGCCACCCAGGGGAATAGTCGAGCACTTCAAGGCGGTCGCCGGCGTCACCGAGAAGCCGCTTATCGTCTACAACATACCCAGTCGCGTAATCGTGAACGCCGAGCCCGAGACCCTCGCGGAGCTGGCCAAGATACCGAACGTCGTAGCGGTAAAACAGGCCAATCCCGATCTTGAGCAGGCACGCCGCATCGTCGAGGAGACCGAGCTCGTGCTCTACGCCGGTAGCGACGATCTCGTTCTGCCGTTCCTCGAGTTGGGCAGCGCGGGCGGGATCTGCGTCTACACGCACCTGGCCGGGCCAAGGGTGCAGGAGATGATGCGTCGCTTCCGCAGCGGCAACCTCACCGGAGCCCAGGCGATCAACGACGAGCTTCGGCCACTGATGGATGCGCTCGGGGTTTGTATCAACCCGATCTCGACCAAGACGGCGCTCAACCTGGCCGGCTTCGAAGTCGGCGGCCTGCGCCTGCCGCTGGTCGACGCAACG
>PMZQ01000067.1:9431-19964 GCA_003170155.1 Actinomycetota bacterium
ACCGCTTTACTAGCGACTAGACTCGAATCGATGCCAGCCACGAAGACCTGTCGCATCATCCCGCTCGGCGGTCTCGGCGAGGTCGGCAAGAACATGACCGTCTTCGAGTATGGGGGTGAGGCGATCGTGGTCGATGCCGGTATGGCCTTCCCGCGCGATGAGCACCTCGGCGTCGATCTGATCCTGCCCGACTTCAGCTACCTGCACTCGCGCGGAAAGCCAGTACGGGCGATCATCCTCACGCACGGGCACGAGGATCACGTCGGTGCGCTTCCCTATGTGTTGCGTGAGCTGGAGGTCGAGGAGGTCTGGGCGACCAGGCTCACGCTCGGTCTGGTCAAATCGAAGCTGGACGAGCACGGCCTCGCCCGCGCGACCAAACTCCGCGAGGCGGTGCCGGCGAACGGGCCGGTCGAGATCGGGCCCTTCAGGGTCGAGTTCGTGCGCGTTGCCCACTCGATCCCGGATGCGATCTCGGTTGTGATCGAGAGCGCGGCGGGACGCATCGTCGTAACGGGTGATTACAAGATGGACCACACACCCGTGGACGGCATGCGCACCGACGTCGGCCGCCTGGCCGAGCTCGGCAATCTCGGTGTAGACCTGATGCTCGGCGACTCCACCAACGCGGAGCGGCCCGGTACTACTCCTTCCGAGCGTAAGGTGGGGGAGGCCTTCCGGCAGATCGTGCCGCTGCGTGACGGGCGCGTGTTGGTGGCATGTTTCGCCTCCAACATCCATCGCGTCCAGCAGGCCGTCGACGTCGCGATCGAGACCGGGCGCTCAGTCGCCGTGATCGGCCGTTCGATGCGCAAGAACGTCAATATCGCCCGCAATCTCGGCTACCTGGATATCCCCGACGACGTCCTGCTCAAGCCCGAGGAACTGAACGAGCTGCCTCCCTACGAACAGCTGATTCTTTGCACAGGCAGTCAGGGCGAGCCGCTCTCGGCGCTGACCCGGATCGCTTTCCACGATCACGCGACCGTGCATATCGAGCGAGGCGACACGGTCATCATCTCGGCTAAGCCGATTCCGGGCAACGAGCTGCGCGTGCACGACGCCATCAACGGTCTGGCCAAAGCCGGCGCCGAGGTATTACACGAGGAAGTCGCCGCCGTGCACGCCTCGGGTCACGGCTGCGCCGAAGAGTTGCGCACGATGATCGCGTTGCTCAGGCCGAAGGCGGTGATGCCTGTGCACGGCGAGTTCCGCATGCTCGCGGCCCATGCCAGGCTCGCAAGGGAGGGGGGCATCCCCGAGGATGCGATTCTGATCGCCGAGAACGGTACGGTGGTCGAGCTGACGCCGAACGGCGCCTCGATCGTCGACCAGGTCGAGACCGGTATGACGCTGGTGGACGGCCTCGGAGTCGGCGATGTAGCCGACGTCGCGCTCCGCGACCGGCGCCACCTGGCCGAGGACGGCGTCCTGATCATCGTCACCACTCTCACCTCGAGCAACGGGAACATGGTCGCCACGCCCGAGCTGGTAGCCCGCGGCTTCGGCGAGCAGGACGCACTCCTGGAAGAGGTGAAGGAGGAAGTCGTCGAGATTCTCGAGGACTTGCTGGCCGACGACATCACCGAGATCAAGCTGCTCCAGGAGCACCTGCACGACGGCATCGGCCAGCTCATCTACGACCGCACCAGGCGCCGCCCGATGATTCTTCCGGTCGTGCTCGAGGTCTGAGAGCTCTTTTCCGAGCGATCCGCTCTGCTGTGAGTCGCCTGGTAGCGAGGCGCTGCGTCGACACGAACCCGGCACATTCCCGGGCGTTTTTCATCGCTACCGCTTCATGACTCCGCGGATGAAACGTGGTGCCGTCACCCGCCCACTAGACGACCACTGCGAAATGAGCCTCGAGAGTCCGGAAACCAGCAGGAGCGCCCGAGACGGCGTCGAAGCTCGCTCGGGTGAGCAAGAAGCGCTCCAAGCGCAAGTTGAAACCGCGTCAGCCTGCACGCAAGCGCAAGCCCGCCAAGATCCACAGCCATCATCATCCAGAGCTATTTGGACTCGGGCTCATAGCCGCCGGGCTCTTCCTCGGCAGCATCCTCTATCTGGGCTGGAACGGAGGCGTCGCCGGCGCCGCCCTGGCTCACGGTGTGCTCGCTGCGATCGGGGCGACGGGTTACGCGATACCGCTGGGTGCGATCGTCTACGGCTCGCTCCTGCTCGTGCGTAGTGAGTTGATCGAGGTGCGCCCGTTTCGGCGCGGGCTGGTGACTCTCTTCTTCGGCCTGCAGCTGACGCTCGGCCGCGCGCACGGCGGCCTCAGCGGTCGCTGGTTGGAGGCGGGCGTTTCGAAGTTGCTCGGCAACACCGGCACCACGATCGTGGCGGTACTCAGCCTGATCATCGGCTGTCTGCTCCTCACCGGCGCCTCGCTCGGCGCCTGGCTCAGAAGCTCGGGCGAAGCGATCCGCCAAGCACGTCCCGCGCGCGAAACTCGCGCCGAAGACCGTATTCTTGCCGACTATCCCGAGCCGCTCGTACTTCCGCTACCGCAGGACGAGCTGGCACCTCACGCAGCGCTCGTAGACGGGGCTCGCGTCTTTCCCGACGTCGTCGGCGACAGGTCGAACGGTCCCCCGCCCCTGCTTCTCGATCCCGAACACGGCTCCGAAGAGGCGCCGACCCTGTTCGACGTCACGCCGAGGAACGGCGACTACGAGCTCCCCGACGTGGGCATTCTGCATCGCTCCCCGCCGGTCGCTCAGTTGCTGTCCGATTCAGGCGAGCGCATCGCCGAGGTGCTCGTGCAGACCCTTTCCCACTTCGGTGTCGAGGCGCACATCGTCGGTCAGATCTCCGGCCCGCGTGTGACCCGTTACGAGCTTCAGCTCGCGCCCGGTACGAAGGTCGCCAAAGTTGCCAACCTGAAGGACGACCTCTCCTACGCGCTTGCCACCACCGAGATCCGCATCCTCGCGCCGATCCCGGGCAAACAGGCGGTTGGCGTCGAGGTGCCGAACCTAACCCCGAACCTGGTCACGCTCGGCGATGTCTTCGACGATCTGCCCGCCTCGGCCAGCCCGCTCTCGGTCTGGCTCGGCAAGGACATCGCCGGCAACGCCGTCTGGACCGATCTGGCGCGCATGCCGCACGTCCTCATTGCCGGCACCACCGGCTCGGGCAAGTCGGGTTGCATCAACACGATCCTGTCCTCGATCCTGCTCCGCCGCACTCCCGACGAGGTGCGGATGATCCTGATCGATCCCAAGCGCATCGAGCTTGGTTTCTACGAGTCGATCCCACACCTGCTCACTCCTGTCGTCTCCAATCCCAAGGAGGCCGCAGCGGTGCTGGCCAACCTGCTCGCAGAGATGGAGCGCCGCTACGAGAAGATGAGCATCGTGCGGGCACGCGCTCTACCGGAGCTGAATCGCGCCCTCAGGCAGCGTGGGGAGGACCCGCTTCCCTATCTCCTCGTCGTGATCGACGAGCTGGCCGATCTGATGATGACCTCGCCGCAGGCGGTCGAGGATGCGATCATCCGCCTGGCGCAGAAGTCGCGTGCGGTCGGTATCCATCTCGTCCTGGCCACGCAGCGGCCCTCGGTCGACGTCATCACCGGGATGATCAAGGCCAACATTCCCTCGCGAATTGCCTTCGCCGTCTCCAGTCAAACCGACTCGCGCGTGATCCTCGACACCTCCGGCGCCGAGAGCCTGCTCGGGCAGGGCGACATGCTCTTCAAGCCGCTCGGTACCTCGCGCCTGCAACGTCTCCAGGGTGCCTACGTGACCGAGGAAGAGGTGACCCTGATAGTCGAGCAGTGCCGCAGCCAGCGGGAGCAGGAACTGGACGAGTCGCTGCTCGAGCTGCCGGAAGCATTCGCCGAGAATGCGCTCGGAGACTCGGAGAGCGAGTTCGACCCCGACGAAGATCCACTGCTGGAGAAGGCGATCGAGATCGTCGTCCAGTCGCGGTCGGCTTCGGTCTCGCTGATTCAGCGCCGCCTGCGTGTCGGCTACACGCGGGCGGGCAGGCTGATCGACATGCTCGAGCGGCGCGGCATCATCTCCGGTTACGAGGGTTCCAAGCCCCGGCGCGTGCTCGTCGAGGAGAGCGAGCTCGAGCACGTCGTGACCCTCCAGGCCGCTCGCTAGCCGTCAAGCGTCGGAACGTGCGGCCGAGGTGGTCGAGGCGTGGAGGCGAGGGGTTGGCCGGGTCGAGAAACCGCGTTGATAGTGCGTCAAGCGGTCCGAGCAGCCGATAGCGCTGCGAAACAGCCGCATCGGTCGTACGGGCCTAGCGGGATAGTCGCGAAGTTGCCGATGGCGTGCTCGGCGCGGAGCAGCGACAATAGCGCCGTGCTGCCCTACGACGATTACCGGACGAGCCAGTCGAACGTGCGTGCCCGCCTCGCGGCGCTCACGGGGCTGATCGGCTTTTTTCTGGCGCCGGCTGCGATCGTGCTCTCGATGCGTATGGCCAAGGTGACGCTGATCATGGCGGTTATCGCCATCGCCGCGGGATGCTCGGTGTTTGGCATTCTGGCTCTCGCGCTGGCGAAGAGAGCTCGTCTGCGCCGCTCGATCTCACTCGGGCGCATGGGCGGCGCGAAGCTGGCCGGGCTCGGTCGCCTGCTGGGAATGCTCGCGCTTTCGTTCGGGCTCGCAGCCTGTGTGGCGCTGTCGGTCTACGCGATCATGACCAGTCGCTAGCACGGTTGTCCGGCGCAGTGGAGAACGCCTCGTCAGGTGAGGCCCGACAAAGCGTCCAACATCACCATCCCCCTCTACACTTCTCACTATGTTCGAGATAGGCAACAGCCTGCGCGAGGCCCGCGAGCGTCAAGGACGGACGTTTGCAGATCTGGAGCGAAAGACCGAGATCCGTACCCGCTACCTCAAGGCACTCGAGGAGGAGCAGTTTTCGGTTCTTCCCGCGCCGGCCTATATGAGGGGCTTCCTGCGGGTTTACGCCGACGAGCTCGGCCTGGACGGGCAGCTCTATGTCGACGAGTTCAACTCCCGCTTCTCTGTCTCCGAGGCGGCAGTCTCGGTCTCTCAGAGACGAGAGCGAAGGACGCCGGTACAGACGCGGCACTCGCGCCGTGTCGCCACCAGCGCGGTCGTTATCTCGCTGGCGATAATAATCGCGGTTTCGATCGTTCTCGTCGCCGCCTTCACCTCGAAACCGCCGAAGGTTGATGTCGCGAATCTCAACGGGCAGACCACGAGCCAGGAGATGACGAAGCTCAAGATCACGGCCGTGCGTGGCGACGTCTACGTCAACGCGCATACCGGTGGACCGAATGGCAGCCTGATCTACGGGGGAATGCTGATGAAGGGACACCATCTGAGCCTCACTCGTTCGACTATCTGGATCAAGGTTGGGGCGATTCAGAACGTGAGCTGGACGCTGGCGGGCGGAACTTCCGCCACCGCGGGCAAGCGCGTCGGGCCGGCGACAGTTCTCTTCACTCCAAACGGGCCCGAGTACCTGACCAAGTAGCAGCGCGCCTGTGCGGGATCCGAAGGCGTCTTCCACAATTCGCCCCGAGGCCATCATCATCGTCACGGGCAGCGAGCTCGTCCGGGGCGAATTGGCCGACGAGAACGGCCCCTTCCTCGCCGCCGAGTTGGCGCGGCTCGGTCTCGCCTGCCGGCGCATCACCATCGTGGGAGACGATCCCGGCCTGCTCGAGTCGGCAATCGCCGAAGGTCTTGACGCCGATCTCTGCGTGATCTCGGGCGGACTCGGCCCGACTCACGACGACCGCACGATCGAGCTGCTGGCGAAGGCGGCCGGTCGAGAGCTCCACGTCGATCTCGAGCTCGAGCGAGCGATCGATCTCGTCGGTCGCCGCTACGCGAGGAATGTTGGTTCCGCCTACCACGCCTTCCAGGCGGGCGTACGAAAGCAGGCGAGCATTCCCGAGGGAGCGCATGTGCTCGGGCTCGCCGGCACCGCGCCCGGCGTGACGCTGGAGCGCGAGGGTCGGGTCGCGGTCGCTCTGCCAGGCCCGCCGAACGAGCTGCAGGGACTCTGGCCGGCGGCGCTGGCGAGCGAGCCGGTACATAACGTGCTGGTAAGAGTTCCGCCCTTCGAGCACCGCGTGCTGCGCTTTTACGGCTTGTCGGAGTCGACGCTGGCAGCCGCGCTTGAGCAGGCCGGCGGCGAGAGCGGCGGCGTCACGGTCACGATCTGTGCCCGCGAACGCGAGCTGATTGCCGAGATCTTCGTCGAGCCCGGCGCCGAGGCCCGCGCCGGCGAGCTCGAGGATGCGCTCGCTGCGGCCGACCCCGATACGCTCTTTTCCCGTGACGAGCGCCCGATCGAGGAGATCGTTCTCGAGCTGGCGCGAGAGCGACGTCTGACCCTTGCAAGCGCCGAGTCCTGTACGGGCGGTTTTGTCGCCGGCCGGATGACCGGGGTTCCGGGGGCGAGCGACGTCTTCCTCGGTGCCATCGTCGCCTACGCCAACGAGATCAAGGAGGGGTTGCTCGGCGTCTCAACCGAGACGCTGGCCCGTCACGGCGCTGTCTCGGCCGAGTGCGCGCTCGAGATGGCCGAAGGAGCAAGACGAGCACTCGGCGCCGATGTCGCGGTCAGCGTCACCGGGGTAGCCGGACCGGGTGGCGGCAGCTCCGAGAAGCCGGTCGGGTTGGTCTTTCTCTGCGCCGCCGGTCCGGATGGGCGACTCGAGCAGGAGATAACGTTCTCGGGCGGGAGAGACCAGATTCGCCGCTACGCGAGCGTGGCCGCGCTCCATCTCCTCAGGCGTCTTCTGACACATTTCAGGCACATTGAGGTATGAGCTCGCCCGCTAGCGTGAGTGGCGATGAACGGATGCGCCTCTTTGTCGCCTTCACCCTCGCGCCCGGCGATCGCGAGCGGATCTCTACCTGGCAGCGGGCGGAGCTCGCAGGAAATCGGGCTCGTCTCGTTCCCGAAGAGCACCTCCATCTCACGGTCGCCTTTCTCGGCCCCCGGCCGAAAGAGGAGATCGGGCCGATCGCGGAGGTCATCGCCGGCGCCGTATCGGGTGCCGGGCCGATGTCGCTTGAGCTACGCCGCTACCGCGAGACGCGAAGCGTCGGCATGCTCATCTTCGAGGACACGACCGGAGAGGCGACGAGGGTGGCAGGGAAGATCCAGTGCGGACTGGAGGAGATCGGCGTCTACAAGCGCGAGAGCCGTCCCTGGCTTGCGCACGTCACTGTTCTTCGCTTCCGGATCGCACCCCGCCTGCATCCCGAGCTTCCCGAGCTCGGACAGGTCAGTCCGTCCGAGGCGTCTGCCTACCATTCAGTGCTGCGCCGCGACGGGGCGCAGTATGACGTTCTCCGATCCGTCGCGCTAGGAGGTCGATGAACTTGGATCGCGAGCAAGCCCTCGAATCCGCTCTCGGTCAGATCGAGCGGCAGTTCGGAAAAGGCTCGGTCATGCGCATGAGCGACCGGCCGGCCGTGGAGATCGGTGCGGTCTCAACCGGGTCGCTCCCTCTAGACCTCGCACTCGGGGTCGGCGGCCTGCCGCGGGGACGTATCGTCGAGATCTTCGGGCCCGAGGCTTCGGGCAAGACGACGCTTGTCTACCACGTGATCGCCGAGGCTCAGCGTCGGGGCGGAATCTGCGCCTTCATCGACGCCGAGCACTCGATGGATCCCTCCTACGCCAAGAGGATCGGCGTAGACATCGACCAACTCCTTGTTTCCCAGCCCGACACAGGCGAGCAGGCGCTCGAGATCACCGAGCTCCTCATCCGTTCGGGCGCGCTCGATGTCGTGGCTATCGACTCGGTGGCGGCTCTCACACCCAAGGCCGAGATCGAAGGGGAGATAGGCGATTCTCACGTCGGCCTACAGGCGAGGCTGATGAGCCAGGCTCTGCGCAAACTCGCCGGCTCGCTCAACCGCACCGACACGATCTGCCTGTTCACCAACCAGTTGCGCGAGAAGATCGGCGTCATGTTCGGCTCTCCCGAGGTCACGCCGGGCGGCCGCGCGCTCAAGTTCTACGCCACGGTCAGGCTCGACATCCGTCGGATCGAGACGCTCAAGGACGGCGCCGAGGCTATCGGCAACCGAGTCAGGGTCAAGGTGGTCAAGAACAAGGTGGCGCCGCCGTTCAAGCAGGCCGAGTTCGACATCATCTACGGCACGGGCATTCCCTGGGAATCGACGGTGCTCGACGCCGCGGTCGATCGCAAGATCGTGCAGAAGTCGGGCTCGTATTTCTCCTTCGGCGACGAGCGCCTCGGCCAGGGCCGTCAGAATGCGGCAGCCTTCCTGGGCGAGCACTCTGATGTCACCCAGCAGATTCTGGGCGCGATCCAGGACTTGATCGGGGACGAGCAGATCGTCTCCGCTCGGCTCGGAGAGAAGCCCAGAGAAGCTCCGATTGTCGCGGTCGTCGAGGAAGAGGCGGAGGAAGTAGTCACCGCCGCCTAGCGGATGCCCGAAATCACCGGGCTGCGAGAGATCTCGTCGAGCGACGTGCTCGTCGAGCTTGATGGTGCGCTCTGGCGCAAGCTTTCGCTGCTCGCGGTCGTTCGGGCTGGGCTCAGTGTCGGCAAGA
This sequence comes from Actinomycetota bacterium, assembly GCA_003170155.1. Lineage (GTDB taxonomy): Bacteria > Actinomycetota > Thermoleophilia > Gaiellales > Gaiellaceae > Fen-549. The sequence goes on from PMZQ01000067.1 coordinate 17,967, forward strand.
GGCTCGAGCGGGAAGACCTGCGCCTGCTCCGCCGCGAGCTCCGCCGCGCTGAGGCTCTAACCAAGGCTACGCGTATGCTCGCCCGCCGCCCGCTTCCACGTGCGCTGCTCGAAGACCGGTTACAGAGGAAGGGAGTAGCAGCGGCTGCGCTCGAGGAAGCGGTCGAAGCGCTCGAGCAGGCGCAATACCTGAACGACCACACCTACGCGCTCGGCAGAGCCCAGTCCCTCGCCGAACGCGGTTACGGCGACGCCGCCGTCCGGCACATCCTCGAGCAGGAGGGCGTCGCCTCGGAGCTGATCGAGCAAGCGGTCACTTCTCTCGAGCCGGAGCTAGAACGAGCGCAGGCGCTACTAACAGACGCCGGAGACCGACGACGGATGCTTCGCCGCCTCGCAACCCGCGGCTTTACCGCGGAGACGCTCGAAGACGTTGGGGAGAGGGAAGGCTTCAGGTAGAAACGTGATCGCTCGTAGCTACGCTTGACGGATGCGCCGCTACCACGTCACGACCTTCGGCTGCCAGATGAACGCCCACGACTCGGAGCGTATCCGGGGCATGCTCGAGGAGCTGGGGCTGGGCGAGGTGGCCGAGCTCGAGCAGGCGGACGTGATGGTGTTCAACACCTGCACGATCCGCGAGAAGGCCGAGTCGCGCCTGGCAGCCCACCTGGGCTTGGCAAAGACGCTCAAGGACGCCGATCCCGGGCGCTTGCTCGCGGTTGGGGGTTGCTTTGCGGAGGTTCAGCGCGAGCGCTTGTTCGAACAGTTTCCGCAGGTTGACTTCGCCTTCGGACCGGGCTCGATCGCGGCGCTGGGTGAATGGTTGGCTGCCGAGCGAAACGGCGGCGCGAGCGGGAGCTTCGGCACAGGCGGGGAGCGCAGGTTCACTGCGGAGCTTCCAGCCAGGCGCGAGCGTGCCTTCCAGGCCTGGGTGCAGATATCGATGGGCTGCAACTCCGTCTGCTCCTACTGCATCGTCCCGACCGTGCGCGGGCGAGAGATGAGTCGAGCACCGGTCGAGATTCTGGCCGAGATAAAGGGCTTGGCGGCAGACGGTGTGCGCGAGATCACGCTGCTCGGTCAGAACGTCAACTCCTACGGGCGCGATCTTCCAGCGGACCGGCGTCTCGATTTCGCTGAGCTCCTGCGCGCCTGCGACCAGGTCGAGGGGATCGAGCGAATCCGCTTCACGAGCCCGCATCCAAAGGATTTCCGTAGCGATGTGATCGCCGCCATGGTCGAGTGCGACTCGGTCTGCGAACACGCGCATCTGCCCGCGCAATCCGGCTCCAGCCGCATCCTCAAGGCGATGCGTCGCACCTACGATCGCGAGCGTTTCCTCGCCCTCGCCGCCGATATGCGCGCCGCGATCCCCGATCTGGCGATCACCACCGACCTGATTGTCGGTTTCCCGGGCGAGACGGACGAGGACTTCGCCCAGACGCTGAGCCTGGTCGAGCAGGCCGGCTTTGACGGCGCCTACACCTTCGTCTATTCGCCGCGCTACGAGACCGAGGCGGCTTCGCTTTCCGGCCAAGTGCCGGAAGAGGTCAAGCGCGAGCGGATCGAGCGGCTGATCGAGTTGGTGCAGGCGACTGCGAGCGAGCAGAATGAACGACGCGTCGGCGGCGTCGAGCAAGTGCTGGTGGAGGGTAAGAGCCGCACCGACGATGCACTGTTGCGCGGCCGGACGCGTCGCAACACGACTGTCAACTTCAGTGGCGATGCTGCTCCGGGCGAGCTCGTCGATGTGCGCATCGAGGCCACGACCTCGACCACGCTCCGCGGCATTGCGGTTTCTCCTTAGCTGGCGTGACTGTTTTGAGACGCGGCCGCGTGACTTCGGCACCGATACGTTCCACAACTGCGCGCTTTTCCTCGATAGGCTGAAACCGGGTAGGGGAGGGGTAATCCCGACACACAGAACATCTTCGAAAGAGAGCGGGCCGTTCGTCCTCGCAATCTTCGGGCCGACCGCGAGCGGGAAGAGCGCGGT
>PMZQ01000073.1 GCA_003170155.1 Actinomycetota bacterium
GAGTTGGTAAACACCACGCGCACCCTTCGGAAGCGCGGATGCTCACCCTCGCCTGCTAGAGCTGCGGCGCCGAGTTCGCAGGGCGGCAGTGGTGACCTGTCGCACGCTCCGGGTGCGGCATCGCCGAGTCGCGACGGTTGCTCCGGTCGGAGTTGAGTACTGCTCGCTACGCTAGCCGGGTGTCTGCGATCCTCTTCTCCGACTTCGGCGATCCCGCATTCGCGGCCGAGTACGCTCGTCGCAGGGGCGGCCGGACCGAGCGTGTCGCCGGCCGGATAGTCGAGCTCGCCGGGATCGGCGAGGGCGACCGTGTCGTCGACCTTTGTTGCGGGCCTGGGCTGGTTTCGGCTCAGCTCGTGGAGAGAGTCGGAGCGACGGGCGAGGTGATCGGTATCGACGCTTCCGCGGCAATGATCTCGCTTGCCCGAGCTGCGGCCAAGGACACGAATGTCCGCTTCCTGGAAGGGGACGCCTACACCTTCTCCGCACTGCTGCGGCAGCCGGTCGACCATGTCGTTGCGACGAGCGCCTGGCAGAACTTCCTCACCGACCGGGAGCGTGTCCTGGACGAGCTCGCTCGCGCGCTGAAGCCTCGCGGCAGATTCAGCTTCGACGTCCGCCTACGCTCGCAGGGAGCCGCGGCGGCTTCCTCCTGGCGCGAGATCGCACAGACGCTTTCTGCCCGCTGGCCGCAGCTCGCCCTCCCCGAGGTGTCCGGTGGGCCGGCCCGCCGCCCCTATACACGCGAAGCGCTCGAGCTTGATCTCGCTCTGATCACGCAGCGAGGCTTTCGCCTGCTTCACCGCGAGGAGGTCGAGGAGCCGAGAGATACGAGCCGGAGCGATCAACTGGGGTGGCGCTTCGAGTGGTGGCTGGCGCGGACGGCACCGACGCTTTCCGCGCAGGCGCGCGTCGAGATCCTGAGTGAGTTCGAGCGCGCGCGGGCACCACACCAAGGTGCAGGTGCCGCGAAGCGGAGCACGACCTATGTCGTCGTCGAGGCCGGATAGAGGCCGGGCGGGCGCCACGGCCGGCCGGTTACGCTCCGTCCGAACAAGGGCAGGAGGTAGAGATGCGCCTGCAGCACGATTGGACCGAGTTCCAAAGCAGTCAGGGGCCGGTGCCGGCCTGGCTGTCTTGTCCCGCCGCCGTGTCGGATCCGCTACCCGGAGTAGTGGTGATCCAAGAGGTCTGGGGGGTGGACGGCCACATCCAGGACGTGGCCGACCGCTTCGCCTCCGCCGGCTACGTGGCCCTGGCCCCCGACCTGCACTCGGCCGGCGAGGCACGGCCCCCCGCGCTCGCCCCAGAGCGGGTGGAGGCGGTCAAGGCTTTCTTGGACACGCTCCGGCCGGGGGAGTGGATGGCGATCCTCGGCGACGAGGGTCGGCGAGCCGAGATCCTGGCACGCCTTCCCGGAGACCAGGGGGCCGCGCTGGGCGAGACGCTCGGCACGCTCTTCAGCGGGGCTCGCGACGCCTCGGCCCAGGTCGGTGTCCTGCAGGCCGCGGTCGGGTTCCTGAAAGGCCATGAGGCCTGCGCGGGCAGGCCGGTCGGCGCGGTTGGCTACTGCATGGGGGGAAGCCTGTCGGCTCTGCTTGCCTGCGCCGAGCCCGAGCTCGCCGCAGCGGTCGTCTACTACGGCTCCTCGCCGCCGGCGGAGCGTGTCGAGGCAATCCGCTGCCCGATTCTCGGCCTCTACGGCGAGCAGGACGAGCGGATCACGAGCGGCGTGCCGGCCTTCGCCGAGGCGATGAAAGCGGCAGGCAAGCGCTTCGAGTATCAGATCTACCCGGAAACGCCGCATGCCTTCTTCAACGACACCCGTGCCAGCTATCGAGTCGAAGCGGCTCGGGATGCCTGGGCCTGCACCCTGGCCTTCTTCGCCGAGCAGCTGGTGTTGCGCGAGTGAAACACGCCCTCCATCTCTCCAGCACGATCAGTACTACGGAGGGTTCAGCGACGGCTCGGCGGATGTGCGTGACCGGATGGCGTAGACGCGGATGAAGAGGTACAGGCTGGTCGCGGAGGCGCGAAGCGCGCGTCCGCAGGCGATCAAACCGGAGATCGAGCGCGCCCTGCCCGGCTGCTCGATCAAGCCGGTCGTCGAGGGCTTTCGGATCGAGGGAGTCGTCGAGGGCGCCAGCGCACGCGAGGCGAACCGAGAGTTGCTCTCGGCACTCCGGCGGACCGAACGCAAGACGACCCTGCGCTCCGAATGGACGTCCGACGAGGTCGTGGAGCGCTTCTTCGACTACTCGTTCCGGGGCGAGGGCAGCGCGAACGGGTGAGCCGCCGGTAGATCGTCGCCGAGCTACATGGGTTCGACTCTGATCGCCCGACAATGGGCACAGGACTGGCATATGCGGCGTACCGGCGTCTGGTTCTTCCCTCGCTACCGGACAGGCGGACGTAGGCACTGCGGGAGCAGGGCCCTTGGTAGCGGACCAACGGCCGTCAGCGCCGGCGGCTCGTCAGGCAGCAGTGCTTGTATTTGGCGCCGCTCCCGCACGGACAGGGGTTGTTCCGACCGGTCGTGTGCCAGCGGCGCCGCTCCTCGCGCTCGGCTGCTTCGAGCTCCTCACTGATCACGGCGATTGGCCGTCTCTGGCGGGCGAGGGCTGCCATGCGCTCGAGGTAGGGCAACAGATGGCTGTAGAAGCGCCGGTAGCCCGGGCAGAGATAGTTGAGGCCGGCCTCGCCGTCGGGAGCCGTGGCGAAGCGGTCCTTCGGGCAGCCGCCGTTACAGAGGAAGCCCACCGGGCACTCCCGGCAGCACGCCGCCAGGCCATCGCGCTTGGCCTGGCCGAAATCGATCTGCGCCGGAGCCTCGATGAGCGCACCGAGCCCGTCGCTTGCCACCATGCCGACGCGGTAGGCGGGGTCGACGAAGTGGTCGCAGGCATAGACGCTACCGTCGTGCTCCAGCGCGAGCGCCCGCCCGCAGGTCTCGGCCATCACGCACAGGTTGGCGGGCTTCCCGGTGACGACGAGGAGGCACTCGAGGAAGTTCTGCACGCCGATGCGGCCGACGTCATAGCGGACCCACTCGTCGAAGACGGCACAGAGGAACTCCGCCATCGCCTCGGGCGTCACCGAGCACTCTGACACGCCACCGTCGGGGGCTCGCTCCACCACGGGGAGGAACTGCGCCCAGCGCACCTCTTGGTCGAGGAAGAAGCGGTAGACCTCCATGGCGTGGGCGACATTCCGCGCGTTCAGCGTGCAGAGCACGTCAGGCTCGATGCCGTGTGCCCGGAGGAGGCGCAGCCCGCGCATCACCCGGTCGTGGCTGGGCCGGCGACGGCGGTCGGTGCGGCAGGCGTCGTGGAGGCGTGCCGGCCCGTCGATGCTGATTCCCACGGCGAAGTGGTGCTCGGCCAGGAAGGCACACCATGCCTCGTCGAGGAGGGTCCCGTTCGTCTGCAGGTTGTTGAGACAGGTCCAGCCTGTCGGCAGGTGGCGGCGTTGGAGCTCCACGACCTGGCGGTAGAAGCCGACGCCGGCCAGGGTCGGCTCCCCGCCGTGCCAGACGAAGTGCACCACCGGCCCGGGGCTCGCCGCGATGAACGAGGCGACGTAGGCCTCGAGCACGTCCCGGCTCATCCGGAAGCGTTCGTCCAGCGGGAACAGCGCCGCCTTTCCCAGGTAGTAGCAGTAGCCACAGTCGAGGTTGCAGACCGGCCCGACCGGCTTCGCCATGACCACGAAGGGCTCGGCCACACTCACGATGCACCTGGCGCGCCCCGCCGCTGCCGGTAGCAGTGCCGCCAGATGAGGCGGTGGAGCGGGAGAATGCGGGGGAGGTCGCGCAGTCCCGGGAGGCGCCCGTTTTCAAGCTGCAGCCTCGTCAACCGGCGGGCTGAGCTTGGACGCAGCCAGGAGGACCGGCCAGGTACCGAGCGTGCGGCGAGCGGCAGCGCGAGCACGTGGCTTACAAGGCCGCGCCGGCCGATGTCTTGCCCCAGAACCCGGTAGGCATCGCCGGCGAGGGCGGGCACGACCGTGGCCTTGCGGTGCGGCGTCAGCACCACCACGGGCGGGTGACGCTCGCTGCTGGCGGCGAGGCGGACAGGCATTCTGCGTGCGGCTGCATCGCCTTTCACCGTAGCGGGCGCGTCGCATGCTCGCTGTCACCCCAGGGAGCGATGTCCACCAAACTCGCCTTGGGAGAAGCGCGTCGAGGGGTGCGAGGATTGGCCTGGGTTCTGCGGAGCAACTCGTCGCGGAGCGCGCCGACCCTAGAAAGCTCAACCCCGGCTCGAGGGTTTGGACGTGCTCCGCTACCTACGACCAAAGGTGCGACGTACGAACCCTTACCTCGTGTCTTGATAGGGGCATCTCGACGAAGCCGCGAAGTAGCTCGTCGACGCTCGTGTTCGAGCGCCGAGGACGACCTGTTGGCCACGGAGGCGTGAGCTAGGCGGCTACCGGTTTGATCTCGGCATCGCCGACTCGTTTTCTGGGCGCTAGGTTATCCAGGAAGCTCGCTCGCGGCTTGTTTGACGAGTGGGACGGAGGGAGTAGGCTCTCGGCAACGCCAACGAGGTGTGAGATGAAGTCAGCGACCCGAGCATCGTGAGAGGGTGAGTAGAAACCTTTGGCAGACATCTTCGTCTCTTACTCGCGCAAAGACATCGCCTTCGCCCGGATCCTGCACGAGGAGCTCAACGCTCGCGATCTGGAGACGTGGATCGACTGGCAGGATATTCCTCCGAGCGCGGACTGGCTGGCCGAGGTCTACCAGGCGATCGAGGCCGCCGATGCTTTCGTGTTCCTGGTCAGCCCAACCTCTGTCGACTCGGAGGTCTGCGGTCGCGAGATCGCCCATGCGATCGAGCACCATAAGCGCCTGATCCCAATCGTCCTGGACAACGTCGACCCAGCGGTGCTGCCGCCTGAGGTCGCCTCGATAAACTGGATTTTCTGCCGCGAGCAAAACGAGTATCAGCAAGCTTTCGACAGGCTCGTGGAGGCGGTTAGGACAGACCTCGACTGGGTCCGCGCGCACACGCGCCTGCTCGTCAGAGCCCGCGAGTGGGAGAACAAGAACCGTGATCGCAGTTACCTGCTCCGCGGTCGCGACCTGAGCGAGGCCGAGACGTGGCAGGCCCAAGCCGCCGGCAAGGAGCCGAGCCCGGCCGCGCTTCAGTTGGAGTACATCCTGGCGAGCCGAAAGTCGTCGAGCCGGCGTACAAGGACGGTGCTCGCGGCGGTGGGGTGTGGGCTCGCTGTCGCGATAGCACTAGGACTCGTGGCGATGGTTCAGCGCAACAGCGCCGTTCAACGCCAGCGAACCGCCGTCTCTCGCGAGCTGGCGTCATACGCTCAAGCGCAGCTCAGCGTCGATCCTCAGCTGAGCTTGCTGCTCGGACTAGAGGCAACGCGCAAGGCGCACACGGACCAAGCCGGCGCGGTTCTTCGCCAGGCCGTTCTGGCGTCGGTTGCGCCGGCGGTCTTGCGCGGACACCAGGGCAAGGTCGAAGACGTCGCGTTCAGCCCGGACGGACGCGTGCTGGCGAGCGCCGGCGACGACGGTACGGTGCGGATCTGGGACGTCGCACGGCGAAACCAGCGGGCGGTCATAAAGGTAAACGCGACCGGCACCGATGCGGTCGCTTTCAGCCCGGACGGACGGTTGATCGCTACCGCCAACTTCGATGGCACGGTCGGGATATGGGATTGGGCGGCGGGCAAGTCGCGAGCTCAGCTGCCCGGTAACAGCGGCCTCGTAGGAGATGTCGCCTTCAGCCCCGACGGTCGTCTGATCGCGAGTGGCGGCCAGGACGGTGTGGTGCGCGTCTGGGACTGGTCCGCGGGCGTGAAGAAGGCGGAGCTCCGCGGGCACAAAGGCAATGTCCGCGACGTCGCTTTCAGCCCGGACGGAAACGAGGTGGCGAGCGCCGGCGATGACGGCACTGTGCGGATCTGGGACTGGGCGACGGGTAAGGCGCGGACGGTTATTCCTAGCACGCCCATTCCGGGCGAAAAGGTTGCGAACCCGATCTCTGGCATTGCCTTCAGCTCGAACGGGCGACTCCTTGCGGTCGCCGACCCGCAGGAGATCCGCGTCTGGGACTGGGCCCGAGACAGAGTGCAGAGAGTGGTCACGACCTACCCTCAGTCCATCGGCGGCGGAATAGCCTTCAGCCCCGACGGACGGCTGATCGCAAGCTCGAACTACGACGGAACGGTGCAGCTACTCGACTGGGCGAAGGGAGGCTCGCTCGCGGTTCTGCGGGGGCACCAGGGGCCGGTCGAAGATGTCGCCTTCAGTCCCAACGGGCAGCTGGTCGCCAGCGCCGGGGACGATGGCACGGTGCGGATCTGGGATTGGAAGCTGGGGAGAGCGCGAGCGGTTCTGACCGGGAAAGCGATCGGTGGCGCCACCAGTGTTTCTTTCAGCCCGGATGGGCGACTGGTCATGAACTCAAGCGAAATCGACGGCACGGTTCGGATCTGGAACTGGGCCAAGGGAAGCCAGCGAGCGGCACTTCATGGCGGGGGACCTATTTCCGTCGACGCGGCCTTCAGTCCGGACGGGCAACGCGTAGCGGTTACCGACACGACAGACCTGCGAATTTGGAACTGGGCCCAAGACAAGGTGCAAACGCTCCAAGCGACAGCTCTTGCGGCGGGGGGAGATCTCTATCCGCCCAAGAGCGTTGCCTTCAGCCCGAACGGAAAACTGGTTGCGATCGGGGACATGATCTCCGGCACGACGAGAGTCTGGGACAGGTCGCAGAAACGCCAGATAGCGAGCCTGCGCGGGAGCAAGGGTGATGTCGAGAGCGTCGCCTTCAGCCCGGACGGGCGACTGGTCGCGAGCGCGGGGGCCGATGGCGTGGTTCGCGTCTGGGACTGGGCGAGCGGAAGAGCGCGGGCGACGCTGCGCGGGCACCGGGGCATCGCCTATGACGTTGCCTTCAGCCCGGACGGCAAGTTGATCGCGAGCGCGGGCCAGGATGGAACGATTCGGGTCTGGGACTGGGCCAAGAGCGCCACCCGGATCGTCCTCTCCGGGCATCG
>PMZQ01000057.1 GCA_003170155.1 Actinomycetota bacterium
TGCCCGGGCGTCGAGATCGGCGAAGAAGCCTTCGTCGGAGCGGGCGCCGTGGTGACCAAGGACGTTCCTCCGCGCACCGTCGTCGTGGGCAACCCCGCCCGGCACCTGCGCGAGGTTCCCGGCGAAGAGCTGCTCGAGAATCAGTAGGGCGCCGACCCGGCCGGCGCCGCTTCAATCTCTCGTTCCGTAGTGCAGGTGGACGAAGCCGCTCGAGAAACAAGGTGCGTCGAGGAGCTCGAGCTCGAGGCGGACGTCGACCGGCAGAGCCCTCGTTCCGTTGACACCCGTAAAGGTAAGTGCCTATCGAGCGCTCCAGCTCGTTGACGAAAGCGTGGACCGGCGCGGCCCAGTCGAAGTTGCCGCTCTCGTCTGCGGCGTAGCCGTCCAGCGACATGATCGTCGAGAAGATCAGCTTCGCCATCGTCGAGTCTTCTTTGCCGGCGATCGGGATCGAGCGCCGCTCAGCTCGCGGCGCTCGAGCGTATTCGCGTCAGTCTCGCGCGGCGACGTCGTCCGGCGTGTAGCGGACAGCGATCTCGACTCCGGGCTTGATGCCGGACAGCACCGGCAGGAGGTGGTTGAATACCTGCTCGGCCGTGACGTCGTGGATCTTGCCGTTCACCACTTCTTGCTGCCATCGTCCGTCGCGCTTGCGAAAGGTGTAGTAGAGGCGCCCTTCCTGACGCCGGATTTCGATCGCGCACTCGTTCGTTTCGGAGTGTCATCAGATGAACATAGCTCCATGTTGTGTGGAGGTGACCGATTTCGATCCGCATCAACTCTGCGCGGGGAACCGGACGAAAGGCTGCTCGCCTCGGGCGTTGCGTAGTGAGGTCTCAGTTAGTGTTACGAGCGTCGTACCCGGCGTCTCCCGGCAAGGTCGCAATCGCCGAATCGAAGGGAAGTGATGAATGCGAAGGCCCAGCCTTTCTTCTCTGAAGAGAGCTCATGATCGATCTTCGCAGACACTCGAACAGGCCTTCGACCCGCGCAGTAACAGCCTGAACGCACTGAGGCTCATTTTTGCGACCCTGGTGATCGTCTCCCACGCCTGGCCGCTCGGTGGATTCGGTGGCGACCCGGTCGTAGGAGGCATGTCGGTCGGGATATGGGCGGTCTCAGGCTTCTTCGTGATCAGCGGTTATCTCATCGCCGGTAGCCGCCTCCACTCGTCGTTCGGCGCCTACATGTGGCGCCGATTTCTCCGCATCTTTCCAGGGCTGTGGGCGTGTCTGATCGTCACTGTCACGTTGTTCGTATCGATCGCCCTGTTCGACGAGGGCAAGGGCATCTTCTCGGGCCTCGCGTCCCGAGCCTCGTATGTGGGAATCAAGGGACTTCTCGTACCCGGCTTCGCTGGTATCGCCCGAACGCTGGCCAATGTGCCGTACGCGAACGCCTGGAACGGGTCGCTCTGGACGTTGCCGGTCGAGTTCATCTGTTATATCGCGATCGCCTGCCTGCTTTCCATCGCACTGGTACGCCGAAATCGGGCGATCCTGATCGCCGTCTTCCTCGTCGCCAGTGCGATCGACATGGTCGCCGTCGAGCTGTCGTTTCCGATCGCCGCTCAAGATGTCGTTGGGCTGACGACCTGCTTCATCGCGGGCTCGCTCCTCTACGTCTATCGCGACCGCGTTCTGTTCAACACCTCCCTGGGCCTGCTGGCGCTCGCGATCCTCCTAGTCGCCGTGGTCTTCGCTCAGGCCGGCGCAGTCGTCGCACTGCCGCTCGCCTACCTCTGCCTGTGGCTCGGCGTCGTCCTGCCGCTCCGTTCCGTCGGGCGGGCGAACGATTTCTCCTACGGCGTCTATATCTATGCGTTCCCGGTGGCGCAGCTCCTCGCCGTGTTCGGGGCAACCAAGCTCGGCGTCGCTTCGTGCATAGGGCTCACGATCGCGCTGACCTACCCGTTGGCTGTCGCCAGCTGGTTCGCGGTCGAGCGTCCCGCGATGCGCCTGAAGACCATGCGGTTGCCTCGTCGGCGAGAGCTCGTAGGTGATCGCAGCGACATCACCGCGACGGCACAGAGATCTAAAGTCCGCTCGGAGATCCCGACCCGCTGATTGCGCTCTTTGCCGGAAGCCAAAGATGCGATCGACTGACAAACCACCGGCGACCGAATGTTGCGAGTTCAGCCGGGAAGTCTCAACGCCTTACGTCGGTAGTACGCCTTTGCCCGCACCCGGAAGTCGCCACCGTCGTCGTCTGCCGAGTACGATCTGCGTTTGTTGCTGTCGATCGAGGCCGGGTTGGTGACCCCGTCGTGGGCAGCGTCGCAGGCGCAGGTGTTGCCGTCGGCGCCGCGTCCGAACAGGAAAGCGATCACCCCGGCCTTGATGTACGCGCGCAGGTGGGTTCGGCTGGGCTGGTCCAGGAGCCACTGCACGCGGTTGTCCTGGAAGTGGTTCCAGGTGTTGTTCTCGGCGCGCATGATCGTGTTCTCGAGCGAGATCTGCCAGGCGACCATGCGCAGCCTGCTCTGGTGCACGAACACCGACGTGTAGAGCAGATGGCGGTGGAAGTCTCCCGCATTGAACCAGGCGGTCGGATCACCTTGGATCTTCTTGTAGTAGCCCGCATCGCGGTCGGAGGAGTCTTCGAAGGAAAGGTCGAGGCGTCATCGATTTTCGAGGCCTGCTGCGCGTAGCCCCGGAAGTCGGGCTCGACGTGCAGCACGACGACGCTGCTCGTGGCCTCCTGTGCGCGTTGGGGAAAGAGCTCGAAGTCGGCTTAATAAGCGCGCATCACCGCGACGCTGTCGATGTGGGCGAGGTCGGTTGCCTTCTCGTCTCCTCCGGCCAGACTTGACTGCGACAGCATGTAGTAGGGGAAGACCGGGATCACCTTATGCGCGACCGAGTCGCGGATATAGCGAGTGACGAAGCTGCCGTTCTCGTTCCAGGTCGCCCAGCCCTTGCCCGTGTTGACGCCGCCGGTGAGATACTGGTAGCGGAAGCCGAAGGGCACCGAACGTCGCAGAGCGGCCGCGTCGCCGGAATCGTCGGCTATGCCGAGCTGAAGGTTGTGCGGCCAAGCGTTCGGTAGCGGCGGCAGGGACGAGCCGGTTCAAGCGCCTGCTCCCCTGCCGTTCCCGCCAGAAGCAGGAACGGAATCAACCAGAGACGCTTGATGCGATCAGCGAAGTGCATCCTTCGCTTGGCCGCATCATCCGAACGAGGAACGGGCTCTAGGAGCCCAAAACGACCAGCGGCGAGAAGCCCGGCACTAGCCCTTTCAGGCCCGAAACTCGCGCCCGGTACTGGCCCGCTCGTAGCACGCCGGCTCGAGCGAAGCTGCCGCTGGAGCTGAGCGGGAGTCTCGCGATCGTCGTCCAGCTGCCGGCGCGGATCCGTTGCAGCTCGACGACAGCCGTCGCTCCCAGAGGCCTGACACTGCCACGCAGGCCGAGCCCCGGCGTGCG
>PMZQ01000064.1 GCA_003170155.1 Actinomycetota bacterium
GGAAGGCCAGTCACGCCTGGCCGCACGGAGCCCGCCGGCCGAGGACGCGAGGGGTTACATGCCCATGGCGTGGTAACCGGAATCCACGTACAGGATCGTGCCGCTGACGTTGCGGGCGTCGTCCGAGAGCAGGTAGGCGCTGGCTGCCGCGACATCTTCGGCGTCGATGTGGCGCCGCAGCGGAGCGCGCTCGGCGACGATCGCTTCCATGGTCGCAAATCCGGCAATCGAGCGCGCCGCGAGAGTGCGAACAGGCCCGGCGGAGACCGCGTTGACGCGTATGCCCTCGGCTCCGAGATCCCAGGCCAGATAGCGCATCGATGCGTCGAGAGTCGCCTTGGCAACGCCCATCACGTTGTAGTGCGGTACGGCGCGCTCGCCACCCAGATAGGTCATGGTCACGATCGAGCCGCCCGTCTCGGCCAGATGCGGCTCGGCGGCACGGGCGATCGCCACCAGCGAGTAGGCGCTGACGTCGAGCGCCATCCAGAAGCGCTCGCGCGGGGTGTCGATGAAACGGCCTTCCAGATCCTCGGCAGCGGCGAAGGCAACCGAATGCACGATGAAGTCGAGACCACCGAGTGCCGAGACAGCCTCGGCCACGACGCGCATACAGTCCTCCTCCTGGCGCACGTCGCAGGGCGTGACGAGCGGGCTGAAGATCGACTCGGCCAGCTCGCGCACGTTCGCCTCGATGCGCTCGCCCTGAAAAGTGAACGCCATCGTGGCGCCTTCGTCGGTGAGCCGGCGCGCGACCGCCCAGGCGATCGAGCGCTTATTGGCGACACCGAGAACGAGCCCGCGCTTGCCCTCGAATCTGCCTTTCATCGGCGCGAGTCTAGCGAGATGACGCCCGCGAGGGGTTGCGATACGCTCCGTAAGGGGAGGACAGGAGAGCGACCTATGAGCACAAGGCAACGCGTGGCTGTGATCACCGGCGCCTCGAGCGGAATCGGCGCCGCACTCGCGCGCACGCTCGCCGAGCGGGGCTGGCACTGCGTCCTGCTGGCGCGACGCGTCGAGCGGCTCGAGCAGGTCGCGGGCGAGTCGGGAGCTGAGATCGAAACCTGCGACGTCTCGAGCCGGGAAGACGTCGACCGGGTTGCGGCGCGCGTGCTCGAACGCCATCCCGCGATCGACCTGCTCGTCAACAACGCCGGCATCCCCTCGCATGGTTCTTTTCTCACCGCCTCGCCGGAGCGAATCGAGCAGGTGATCGGCACCAACTACCTCGGCTCGGTCTGGTGCCTGCGCGCATTCCTACCAGGCCTGGAGCAGGCGAGCCCCTCTCTCGTTGTCAACATCGCCTCGGTCGCCGGAACCACAGTCGTCCCCGACGCCGGCCCCTACTCGGCCTCCAAGCACGCCCAGCTCGCCTTCTCGCGAGCGCTCCGCGCCGAGCTCAGACCGCGTGGTGTCTCTGTCCTCACGGTCAACCCCGGCCCGGTCGCGACCGAGGGGTTTCCGCAGACCAGGCTGATCCGCCGGCGCTCGATGCGCTGGACGGTGCTGACGCCCGATCGGATCGCGGAGAAGATCGTCAGGGCGATCGAGCGCGGACGGACAGAGGTCGTAATACCGCGGTGGATGCGAATCGCGGGCATCTCGACGGGGCTCTTCCCGGCGACCGTGACGCGCATGGTTGCCAGGGGCGACCCGGGCCGGGATGTCGAGATCCCCGAAGACGGCGGAGCCGAGCGGTGATCGAGCTCTTCTACTGGGAGGGCTGCCCCTCGCACCCCGAGGCGAAAGCGCTGCTCGAGCAGGTGCTGGCCGAGCTCGGGCGCGACGATCGGATCGTGATGACCGAGGTGAAAAGCGACGAAGAGGCCGAGCGTCTTCGCTTCCCCGGCTCGCCGACCATCCGCGTCGACGGCAACGATGTCGACCGCGAGGGCGCCAAGTCGCGCCCGGCGCTCACCTGTCGTATCTACTACCTTCCCGACGGACGAGTCTCGCCCGTTCCCTCACGAGGACAACTGGAGGCAGCACTCAGATGAGCATCGACCTCGGCACTGAAGCCCCCTTCTTCGAGCTCCCCGGCGTCGACGGGTTCGACCACTCGCTCGACGAGTACGGCGACGCGAAGCTGCTCGTTCTCGTTCAGTCGTGCAATCACTGCCCCTACGTGCTGGCCTGGGAAGACAGGCTGATCGCGATCGCCCAGGACTATGCGCACGAGGGTGTACGTGTCGTGGGGATCAACTCCAACGACGTCGCCAACTATCCCGAGGATTCCTTCGAGGAGATGAAGAAGAGAGCGACGAAGCGAGATTTCAGCTTCGACTATCTGTTCGATGAGGATCAGTCACTGGCGCACGCGCTCGGCGCCGAGTACACGCCCGAGGTCTTCCTCTTCGACGAGGAGCGAAAGCTCCGCTATCACGGAGCGATCGACGATTCCCGAGACGAGACGACCGTGACCAATAGCTATTTGCGTGACGCGATCGACGCCTTGCTGGCCGGAGACGAACCGCCCGTCACCGAGACCGAGGCGATCGGCTGCACGGTCAAGTGGAAGAGCTGAAGGACGAGTCTCGGATTCGCCCGGCCGCTTAGGCGGCGTTCGGCTCGGGCCGGTGCGCGCACCGAAGCAGGTCCCGAGCGGGCTCTTTCCGTCACACTTCCGTAACCATGCCTGGCACCGGGACATGTCCGGGCCAGACGTGGCGGTTGACGCAGTCAGCGCCGCTCGAAGACCATCGTGATGCCGCCGCCGACGGAGCACAGGGACGGATTCCCGTCATTCGGGTCTTTGCTCCAGCGCTGGGGTTTCGCCAGCCAGCGACCTTTCAGCACCTGATCGAAGTACACGCCGGCCGTCTTCCCGGACGGGCGGGCGAAGGCGAGCACCAGATTGGATCCGTTGATCGAGAGAGAGGCTTCCCGGTCGCCGGCGGCAGTGCCGGTGATCCTGCGCAGCAACCAGGTCTTGCTGCCGATCAGTTCGTACAGACCGCGAGCGTGACCGCGTAAGCGGCGGAAGACGATGTGGGTCTTACCACTGCTGTCGATCACGAGCGCGGGCTGGCTGTCGCTGGATACCGAGCTGAGACGCCTCGGCGCACTCCATCGCGATCCACTCAGCGTCGCGAGAAAGATCCCGCGACCGGTACGCGCGAAGGCGAGCTCGAGACCGTTGGAGTGAGCGTAGAGCGAGGGGCGGCCAAGTGCCGGTGCCGCGTCGGCACGGCTACTTCCGGGCAGCTTGGCGGTATGGCTCCAGCGCTTGCCCTGGAGGGAAACGTAGTAGACGCCGCGTGCCGAGCCTCGAGTGCGCAGGAACGCCACATATATTCGCGGCTTGCTGCCGCTTGTGACCGCAATCGCGGGCAGCGTGTCGCCGGAGGCGGAGCTGACTCTTTGCGGCTTCGACCAGGAACCGTTCTGCGCGCGAGCGGCGAAGTAGATCCCGTGGGCGGATCCCGTCCGGGCGAAGGCGAGCTCGAGTGCGCCGTTCTTCGCACGCGCGAGCGCCGGCAGGTTGTCGGCGGCCTTGGTCCCGGAGATCGACTGCGGGATCGACCAGCTGCCGTTCGACTGCGAGCTCCAGTAGAGGCCGTTCGTGCGATGGAAGACCGCCACGGTGCCGGTCGCCGTAGCGGTCAGGGCCGGATTCCTGTCTGACATCAGTCTCGTCATTTGAGTGGCAAACCACGGCTTACCCGAGTACTTGGCGGTCGAGACGATGCCCCCCTTCAGCGACAGGTCGGAACGGAAGGCGCCGCTGCCCGAGCCGACGAGATCTCGCGACGTAGTGCTCGAGGAAACCGTGATCGCGGCCGCGCTCCGGGTGGGAGCCAGACCTGAGGCGACGGTGCCGGCCGAGCTGCCGGAGGCGGGCGGGAACTCGATGTCCGAGACGGTTGTCGGCCGGTCGACGTACCCGTCGTAGACGACCGTCCAGGTCTGGCCGCCGTCGGTGCTGTGAGCCTCGCTGCCGAGAGCGCCGGCGGCGATCGTGACGTCGTTCCCGTTGGCCGGATTCAGCCCGATCGCCGTGACCTCACTCTGGTCGATGCCCGGGACGCTGATTTGGTCGAAGCTCGCTCCTCCGTCCGTTGATTTGTAGAGGCCGGTGTCGCCGACTTGGCTGTTGTTGCCGCCGGCATAGACGACACCGCTCGAGCAGTCGGCGCGAACATCGTTGAGTGCGCTCGCAGTCGTGCCGTGTGGAACCGAGGCAACCACCTCGACGCTCGGGGAAGCGCCCGTGGCGTCGCTGATTCTCAGCAGCGACCCGAAGTTGTCGGTGCCGCCGCTACCGTAGCCGGCGGCGACGAGGAGAACGTCCTTCAGGCCGGCATAGCCAGCCGAGGCCGGGCAGTAAGCCATCGCGTTGGCCATTTCGTCGGTCGTGGCGGGGGAGGAATCGAAGTTGTGGACGGCGGTGAGCGAAGGCGGGCTGCCCGGCACTAGGCGGGCACGGTAGATGTGATTACCGCCTGCGTAGTTGCCGCCGCCGATGATCCCCATCCCGAAGAAGACCGTGTCGGTTCCCTGTACAGGCTCGATCGAGCCGGTGACGTAGCCGCCTGGGCCAGAATAGCCCGTCGCCGGACCGCCGAGGCTCGCGCAGTCGCTGCCGCTCACATTCGGCTGGGACAGCGTTGACGAGCCGTTCCAGTCGAGTATGGCGCTGAGCATGTCGCCGCAGTTGAAGCCGTGACCGCCGACGAGCCACTCTCCGCTCGCGCCCTGCCACCACTGAACCGCGGTAGTCGTCCCCGAGGCCGGCGTGAGCTGGGTCATCGTGCTGCCGCCGTCCTTCGAGGCGTAGATGCCGTCGGTGAAGGTGGCGACCGCGAACTCCGAAGCGGCCGGCCCGTAGGCGATGCCTTCCACGTTCGGGGCGGTGATGCCGGAGTAGGAGTAGCCGCCCGAGCCGGAGTCGGTTCCGGCGGCAGCGGGCTTGGCCTCCTCGGCCGGAACGCCGCCCGAGTCGAGCTTGGCGAACTTCCGTAAGCCGAGAGCTGCCTGCGGGTTGATGGCGACGAGATTCCCCTGCCCGTAGTCGGCGTCGTAGGCGATGTCGGCTCCTTCTGCGATCATCGTGGAGACGGTGAGCGAGTTGCCCGTTCCGCTCTTCTCGACCCAACAACTGCCCGCGTTGCCGGCTCCGCTCGTTCCCGTCGTGCCGGGGGCGACCGACCCAGCGAAGCGGTCGTTGAGACAGCCGTTGACGAGCGCGGTCGTCGCGGAGGACGAGGCTCCGGCGAAGCTGCTCGCACCGGCGCTCTTCGTAATCATCGTCGCCGCATATGGAGCAAATCCACCGGCGACGAGCACACCGTCGGGCGGAGCGGCGGGCTCTTCCTTGCCGCCGAGGCGCAGGAGCCGAACCGGACTCGGAAGCCCTGTCACCTGGGCCGCTCCGAACGAAATCGCTCCGTCAGCCGTGAGAGGCGCAAAGCTCAGGTTCCCGCCCGAGTCGACCCGCCCGATGAAGGAGCCGGAAGCGGAGTCGGCGACCGCAATCGCCGATCCCGTTCCGAACGGATCGGAGGAATCAGGCTTGAGCGCCGGCTCGGCGGCCGACATGTCGGCCCTCCAGACCTGCCAGGAACTGTCGCTATTCTTGACAGCCCACATCATCACGTCAGGCGCCCCGGCAGCCGCGTGCGCCCAGTACAGATGGCGCTCGAGAGGTGTGACGGGGTTGCCGTTGACAGAACCGGCGATGGTTCGCCAGGTCAGGCCGTAGTCGGTCGAGAAGAGCACCGAGCCGAAGGGGCCATCCTGGACGGCGATCTCGCCCGGAACCGAGCTGGTAGCGATGAGGCTGGCGCCGCTGAAGTTCCTGAGGCCGGTGGCGGGATCGTCCCAGACTCCGGTCACTGCCTGCCACGAGCCGCCATAGTCGAGCGTGCGGTAGATCTCGGGCGCGCCCAGCGAGGCGTAGAAGATTCCCGAGTGCGCGTCGGCAGCCACGTCGAAGGCCGAACCGCCATAGATCGGCAGCGGCGTGTAGGTCGCCACGTCGAGCGCGATCGGAGCGAGCGCTCCGGCCGCCAATCCGGCGAGCGCTTGCGATTTGTAGCCGCTCGCCGCGACCGACACCCCGTAGGGCTCCGCGCCGGTCGGGTCGATCGAGAAGCTTCCACCGACGCCGGTCGCCTGGGTGATCGGCGGCTGGTGCGGGCCCGCCAGGGTGACCAGAGCACCCTGTACGGCCGTCCCGTCGGCCAGTCTGGTGACCGTCCCGGAGACGGCTGTGTTGGCAGTTTGCGCACCGGCGACACCGATCGCCAGGCACCCGGTAAGACCAACGAGCAAAGCGAAGCGCCGCATCATCCGCTCCTTCTACGTGGGTGAGGTCAAATCAACAGTACTCCTCGTAAAGAGGGAGATCAGGGGACCCATCGGAGCCGAGGAAGGAACTGCGCTAGACAGGGCGCTCGAGCACGTACCAGCCGACTTCGACCGTGAAGGTCTCGCCCGGCGCTAGGCACTTCACGCGCTCGCGCTCTTCACCTTCGCAGCCGGCGCCGTCGAGGAACCGCTCAACGTCCCGCAGTTCCGAGACGACCTCCTGACGCAGGAGCGTCAGCCCGTTCATGTCGAAGAGGCCGCGCATGTCCTGATCGGAAAGAGTTCGTGCGTGCGAGGGGTCGCGTGCCCGCTCGAAGCGGTCGATCTCCATGGCTCGCGGCGGATCGAGTGGAGCGAGCTGATCGATCACGAGCAGGCGGCCGTTCGGCCTGAGGACGCGCATGAGCTCGGGGATGGCCTTCTCCGGATGCTCCAGATGGTGCAGGGTACGAATGGTGCCGGCGATATCGAAGCTGCCGGTCTCGAACGGGAGCGCGAAGATGTCGCCCTCGACGAAGCTCACGTTGGGGAGATCGACGGCCAGCTTCCTCGCCTCGGCCAGCAACTCGGGCACGATGTCGCAGCCGACCACCTCACCGACCAGCGGCGCCAGCCCGAGCGCGAGCGCACCGGCTCCGGTTCCGGCATCGAGGGCGCGCTCGTCGCCGCGAAGCGGTGCCAGCAGTCGAGTCGCACGCTCTCTGATCCATGGCGCCTGCTCGCGTGCCCGCTCGGCGAAGTGCCTGGCCGCCGGCGCGAAACGGGTGCGGACGACCTCTTGCCGTTCCCCGCTCTTCCCAGTCTTCTCGGAAACGTCACGCTTCGAGCTCATCGCGACCCTTTCGTTACGAATCCGGCACACACAGATCTGATTCTCCCCGATACGATCGCCTCGGGGAGGAGGTTGGGGCTGCCTATGAATGACGCGGCGAAATCCGGCGGCGAAGATCGGGCCGGCCGCGCTAAACCCGGGCGATCGTGATGTCACCGCTGGCGGCGGTCGCGCGCAGCTCGAGTCTCGGGCCGTCGCCGCTGATCGGCTCGTCCGTGACATCCAACTCGGAACGCGCTTCGCCGCCCCATGTCTTGGCATCGATGAAGGCGAGAGAACCGCGGCGGATTCCGATGTGCTGGTCGCCTGAGGCGGACTGGAGCTTGACCTTCCCCGCCGAGACTGCACCGACTCGCTGGTCGCCCGAGGCGGACTGGAGTGTTACCGAGCTCCCGGCCTCCTCGACGCGAATGTCCCCAGAAGCCGCGCGCGCCGTCAGGTCGCCCGCAACCGTTCCCAGCTCGATATCGCCGGAGGCGCTCACGATCGAGGCGTTGCCGCCGATCTGACGTATCTCGATGTCGCCGCTGCCGCTCTTCACGCTGGCCGCGCCCAAGAACTCGCCCGCGTCGAGATCGCCCGAGGCCGTCTGCACCTTCAGTGCTCCGAACTTGCCGCGGACGTCCATGTCGGCCGAGCCGCTGAGTAGCTCGATGTCCGCTCCCGGCGGAGTGGCGATGCGCACGCGCAGCCCTTCCCCGCCGAACCAGCCGAGGAAGCGGCGCTTCACGGTGGCGTCGACGATAAGCTCGAGCCCAGTCCCGGCCGGTTTGAGCTCGATCCGCGCCTCCTTGATCGCCTGCGCCGATGCTTCGTTCCCGCGTAGCGCTTCGAGTTCGACTGTCGTCTCGTTTCCATCGAGCGCCTCGATCTGGATCGAGCCGTGGGGGATCTTCGCGACGAGCTTTCTCGGAAGCACCGCCGGGGTTGTGAACTTCTCCTGTCTCATCAGGTGCCTCCGATCGATGGGTTTTGACTTTCTCAGGCCTGCGTAAAGCCGGTGATTCGCTTACTCGAGCGCTGGCTACCGCCGCCGCTACTCGTCGTCGCACGCGAGAGCTGGCGAACGATCCAGGTGTTGACGGAGAC
>PMZQ01000019.1:0-7428 GCA_003170155.1 Actinomycetota bacterium
GTCGCGATGGCCTTTCTGATGTTTGACGAGGCCGATCTCGGCGTCGCGGAAGGTGCGCTGGCGACGCCTGTTTGATGATCCGGAGTCGAAAGGTGTTACTGGAGCGCCGGATGGCAAAAGTCGACAGAGAACACAGTCCGGATCGCGGTCGAGACTTGCCATCCGAAGCAGCGTGCGGATCCATCTCGCGCGTGTCTGTCACGAAAGTGGCCGGAAATAGTGCTATTCCAAGGAGCGTCGGCGGCGCCTGCTGCTCGAGAAAGCCGAGCGCCGATCTATCCGCGCGTCAGGGCTAAAGCGATGCGGGCTCGACGATGGCGCTACGTTGTGAGCGGGCTCTTGCTAGTCGGCGGAGCTCGTACCGATCCGCCGGCAGATCCTCAGCTTTTCCAGCGCTCGCGTAGGTGCCAGGCGGCGAGCTTCGGATGCCGGTCGCGCGTGAAGACTCCCTTGAAGTTCAGCCCGGCGGGGCGGTGCTCGGCTTGGGCGGTCTTGAAGTCGCAGAGCGTCCAGACGTGTGCCCCGCAGACGAACGGCCGCTCTTCGGCAACCCGCAGCAGCTCGTCAAGCAGCGCAGCCTGGTACTCCTCGCTCCACATTTCGGCCGGATCGGCGTGAGTGCCCGGGATGGCGTCCGCGCCCATCTCGGTCAGGAGAATCGGCTTGTGATGACGCTCGTGGATGGCATCGAGATCAGCTGCGAGGCGGCTCGCCGCCTCCTCAATCCGTCCGGGTAGCTCATACCAGCCGAAGTAGCGGTTGAGTGCGACCACGTCGCAGTGCTCGAGCACGGGATCGTCGGGCGTGATGCTGGCGAAGGTCGCCGGACGGCTTGGATCGAGCGTCCGCGCCCGCTCCAGCAGCTCGCGGAGCGCCTGGCCGGCCCCGGGTTGCGCGCTGGCCGGCTCGTTGGCGACGCTCCAGGCGATCACGCTCGGCCGGTTGCGGTCGCGCTCGATCAGCTCCTCGAGCAAGCAGAGCGCTATCTCTTGGCGGCGCTCGAGGCCCGGCTCATAGAAGAACAAGCCTACGGCCGGAGTCTCGGCGATCACCAGTAGCCCGTACCGGTCGGCCAGGTCGAGCGCCTCCTCCGCGTGCGGGTAGTGCGCTGTTCGGAAGGAGTTCGCACCGGTCCAGCGCAGGAGCTCGAGGTCGGAGACGGTAACCGCGTTCGGCACGCCGCGTCCGCTGACGGGGAAGTCCTCGTGGCGGCCGAACCCGCGCAGTCGGAGCGGCTGCCCGTTGAGCAGCAAGCGGTCGCCCTCGACCTCGACGCTGCGCAGCCCGATCGGTAGCAGATAGCGGTCGACGATCTCGCCGCCTCGCTCGAGCTCGACGACGAGCGGCTCGAGGTGCGGATCGGCTGGACTCCAGAGGCGCGCCTCGGCCAGACGCAGCTCCTCACCATCGGAGACGACGTCTCCAAGGCGCAGGCGCAGCGCGTCCCCGCCGTGCTCGACGCTCGCGGAGACGACCGCGCCCCGTCCTGCGAGCGCCGTCGCGACTGCGATCCGATCGAGACCGCCCTCCGGGACACCGTAGATCTGAACCGCACGCTGAAGTCCCGCGTAGGGGAAGAAGTCGAAGCTCGTCCGTGGGTTGAATTCACGCTCGTAGCCGTACTCCGGCGAGGGCGGGAGCCCGCCCGGGGGAACCCGGTCGGGGAAGAGGCGGCGGTCGACCCTGACGACGAGCCGATTGAGTCCAGGCCGCAGGTTCGGGCCGAGATCGAAGGTAAAGGGCAGCTGACCGCCTTCGTGCTCTCCCAGCCGCTCTCCGTTCAGAAACACCTCTGCCAGGTAGTCGGCCGAGCCGAAGCGGACGAAGGTCCGGGCCGGCCAGGCCCGTGGCAGCTCGAAGGATGTCTCGTACCAGGCGGGGCCGAGCGCGTCGCGCGCACCGGCGATCTGCTCGTTCCAGCTCCCGGGCACCGCGATGAGCCGCCCGTCGGGAATGCCGTCTGCCCAGCCCTCTGCCGCGCCTGCGTCGTCGGGGTCGAGCCGGAACTCCCACAGTCCGGAGAGGTCAAGGACCGTCCGGAAGGTGTTTGTCTGCGGTCGCAGCACACCCACGTGCACGGAGGCAGTCTAGGCTAGTTCGCCGCCGGCAAGTGCCGATGAAGCGGCCGGTCAGGAATCGTCGGATAGCTCCTTGCGAGCTCGAGGAAAGAGGGCTGGAGCCGCAGCTCTCTTCGGAGTGGCCCGACCATGCGGAGGAATCGGTACCNNGGGGCGAGCACGTCCTCTTCGTCTTCCTCTTCTTCGTGGACGTACTTGGTGCCGCGGAGCCAGGAGGCCCAGGCGGCGAGCAGACACATAACGATCGAGAAGGTGAGGATGATCACGAGCCCGTGCTTGAACGGGTCGGAGATGAGCGACGGGAAGAAGCTGCGACCGGTCAGGTTCGCCTGCTGCGCCGGCGTCAGTGCGGCCAGTACCTTGGGGCCGATCAGTGAGTGCAGCGGGTTCGAGCCGAGGAAGGCGGCGAAGAGATAGCCGACGGCGGGGAGATGGGCGAGCGAGTTCGCTGTCCCGTTCGGGACGCCGTTGGCGGTGAGCCCCGTGTAGAGGGCGTGCGGTACGCGACTCGTGAGCCCGATGATCATCAGCGAGAAGAAGATCGCGATCGATACGGGCATGCCGGTGTTCTGGAAGGTGACGCGCATACCGGAGGCGACGCCGCGGTAGCGAGCGGGAACGCTGTTCATGATCGAGGTCGTGTTCGGTGCTGCGAACAGACCGAAGGCGACTCCATTGAGGAAGATCGTGAGCGCGAACAGCCAGTAGGTGAAGTTGACAGGTAGCGCCATCATGCCGCCGAAGGTGGCGGCGGCGAGCAGCATGCCGCCGGTCGCGAACGGTCGCGCTCCGAACTTGTCGGAGAGCCAGCCCGAGATCGGCCCGGCGGTGAGGAAGCCGACGTTGAGCGGGATCATGTAGATACCGGCCCAGAGCGGCGTTCGCGCGAAGCTGTAGCCGTGCTCGGGCAGCCAGATTCCCTGCAGCCAGATGATCAGCATGAACATCAGGCCACCACGCCCGACCGAGCCGAGAAAGCCGGCCGCGTTTCCGGCCGAGAACGGGCGGATGCGGAAGAGGTCGAGGTGGAACATCGGCTCGGCTGTCCGCCGCTCGATGAGCACGAACAAGGCCAGGAGCAGAAGACCGCCGACGATCATCGAGACGACGAACGGGCTCGTCCAACCCATCGTGTGCCCGCCGTAGGGGCGAATCCCGTAGGTCGCGCCGACGAGGGTCATCGTCAGACCGGCGGCGAAGGCGAGGTTGCCGAACCAGTCGATGCGGGCCGGCATCCGCTTGCCAAGCTCTTTCAGCTTCCAGTACGACCAGACCGTTCCGAACAGGCCGACCGGCACGTTGATGACGAAGACGAGTCGCCAGTCGTAGCGAGCGAGCAGACCGCCGGCGAGCAGGCCGATGAAGGAGCCGGCAAGCCCGACCACCTGGTTGAGCCCGAGTGCGAGGCCGCGCCTCTCTGCCGGGAAAGCGTCGGTCAAGAGCGCCGCGGTGTTCGCCATCAGCATTGCGCCGCCGACCGCCTGCAGCATCCGCAGCCCGATCAGCTCGAGAGCTGCGGTCGACCCCGTTGACCAGACGAGCGAGAGCAGGATCGAGGCGATCGTGAAGATGAGGAAGCCGAGGTTGTACATCCGTACCCGGCCGAACATGTCGCCGAGTCGGCCCAGGTTCACGACCAGCACGGCCGTGACGACCATGTAGCCCATCAGCATCCAGAGCAGGTAGTTGAAGTTGCCCGGGCCGAGCGGATCGAGATGGATGCCGCGGAAGATCGCCGGCATGGCGATCATCACGCTCGACATATTGAGCGTCGCCATGAGCATGCCGAGCGTCGTGTTCGACAACACGATCCAGCGGTAGCGGGGCCCAACCGGTGCGTCGTGCCGCGGCGGCCGGAGCAGCTTCCTGGCCACGCCTCTCATCGCTCGAGCCTCCATGCGAGCGCGCACGAACGACCCGGCGTCCGGGCAAGATCCGGTTCCAGCATCGTCCAGTGCAGACTGTCAGTCATCTCGTTCAGTGGTAACCTTATCTTTACGTCAACGAATGATTTATACCGTATCGGCAAGGTCGCGGAGAAAGTGGGTGTCACCGCCCGGACTATCCGCTACTACGAGGAGCTCGGCCTGCTCGGAGCCGGCACTGCCCGCGAGCGCGGCGCGCATCGACTCTACACGGATGCGGATGTCGCCCGGCTCCGGGAACTGATCTCTCTGCGCGACCTGCTCGGCGTCTCGCTCGAGGATCTGAAGCAACTCGTCGAGGCAGATGAAGCGCGGGCGCTGCTCCGCGAGCGCTGGCACGCGACCGACAACTCCGAGCAGCGGCGCCTGATCCTCGAGCAAGCGCTCGTGCACGTCGAGGCGCAGCTCACGCTCGTGCGCAAGCGCCAGCAGGCCCTGGTTCAGCTCGAGCAGGAGTTGGTCGAGAAGCGGCAGCGACTGCGAGCGCTAGGTGGTGAGGTCGGATGAACTGTGCCGTCAATGTCGATCGCCTCGTCGTTCGCTTCGGCGAGATCGAGGCCGTGGCCGACATCTCGTTCGCCATCGAGCGCGGCGAGACGTTCGGGCTGCTCGGCCCGAACGGTGCCGGTAAGACGACGACGCTGCGCGTACTGGCAACGCTACTGCCGCCGACGAGCGGCCACGCTTTCGTGATCGGGCGCGATGTAAGCCGCGAAAGCCTGCCGGTCCGCGCCGCGATCGGCTACGTGCCGCAGGCTATCTCGATCGATCCGGCGCTGACCGCGCGCGAGAACCTCGACTTCTACTCCCGCGTCACCGGCGTCTTACGCGCGAAGCGACCGGAGCGAATCGAGCAGGCTATCGAAACGATGGGCATCGGCCCTTTCCTGGACCGGATGGCGCGCACCCTCTCGGGCGGCATGCTGCGACGGCTGGAAATTGCCACCGCACTCCTGAACCGACCGGCTGTGCTCTTCCTCGACGAGCCGACGGTGGGACTCGATCCGACCGCTCGGCGGCTCGTCTGGGAGCGGTTGCACGCTCTGCGTGCGGAGGTGGCTACGACCATCCTGATGACGACGCATCAGATGGAAGAGGCAGAGAGCCAGTGCGGGCGGGTCGCGATCATGAGTAGCGGCCGCATCGTTGCAGAGGGAACGCCCGCGGCTCTCAAGGAGGAGACGGGCGAGGAGAGTCTCGACGGCGTCTTCACGACCGTTACCGGACGCGATCTCGAGCAGGACGAAGGGAGGTTCCGTGACGTTCGTGCCGGTCGCCGACTCGCCCGCCGACTGGGCTGAGCTCTCCCGCCCCCGCGCTCGCGTCGGCCGCCTGGTCGGCGGCACGGTAGCGATTGCGCAAGCCGAGCTGCGCAAGCTCCGCCACGACAACCTCGACGTGCTGACACGCTGCGTACAGCCCTTGCTCTGGCTGTTCGTCTTCGGCACGGCGATGCGCCACGTGCGCCGGCTCGGCGTCGCCGGTGTCGACTACCGCGCCTATCTCGCGCCCGGCGTGATGGCGCAGGCTGCGCTTTTCGTCGCCATCTTCTTCGGCCTCGCGATCATCTGGGAGCGGGACGCGGGCCAGTTGCAGCGTCTGCTCGCGACGCCGCTACCGCGGATGGCGATCGTGCTGGGTAAGGCGGCGGGAGCGGGAGTTCGCGCACTCGCCCAGGCGCTCGTGCTGCTGGCCGTTGTCGCGATCGCGCAGATTCCGCTTCACTGGAGCATCGCCGGCGTTCTGGGAGCGCTCGTGCTGCTCGTCTTCGGCACCGGCGCCTTCGCCTGCCTCTCGATGACGCTCGCCTCGTTGCTCAAGACTCGCGAGCGCTTCATGGGCATCGGCCAGATGGTGACGATGCCGCTCTTCTTCGCCTCGAGTGCTCTCTATCCGCTCTCGATCATGCCGCTCTGGCTCCGGGTCATAGCGCGGGCGAACCCGCTCACCTACGAGGTGCACGGCCTGCGCGACCTGCTACTTGGGATCGGCTCCGGCGAGCCGCTCTGGCTCGATTTCACCGTCTGTATCGGCTTCTTCGCGCTCGCGGCCTGCATCGCTGCGCGCGCCTACCCGCGTGCGATCCTGTAATCGCGAGAAAGGACGACCTCGACATGCACCTCCGCTGGTTCGGCCAGTCGGCGTTCCTGCTCACGGCAGAGCACAGTGTTTTGATCGACCCCTTTGCTATCCCTGAGGGCCTCGGGCTCGAATCTCGCGGCATGGTTTTCGACTACCCGCCGATCGAGGGAGTCGTGGCCGACCTGGTGTTGATCACACACGAGCATTTCGACCACAACGGCGCCGAGGTCGTGCAGGGCTCGCCTCAGGTGATCCGTTCGACGGCGGGCAGATTCGATTCGTGCATCGGTGAGGTCGTCGCCATTGCCGCCGAGCACGACGACGTGGCCGGGACGAAGCGCGGCCCGAACACGATCTTCTGCTTCACGCTCGCCGGCCTTCGGCTCTGCCACTTCGGCGACTACGGCCAGGCGCACCTTCGACCAGAGCAGGAGCTGGCGATAGGCGAGGTCGATGTCCTCTTCCTCTCCATCGGCGGCGGGCCCACAGTGAGTGTCGACGCGGCGATTGAACTCGTGCGAAGGCTCCGTCCCCGCCTCGTCGTGGCGATGCACTACCGGACCGAAGCGCTGAACTTCCTCGAGTTGCCCGATGCCTTCCTCGATGGGTTCGGCGCGGAGGTGGAGCGAGTCGACACGAGCGAAGCCACGGTCGAGGCGTTACTCGGAACACGCGAGCGACCGAGGGTGGCTCTGCTGGCGCCGCCACTTCGCTGAGCGTGCCGGTAGATCGGCCGTCTCGTGCGAAGACGCAGCCGTCGAGATCGACGTAGAGCCATTGCCCGTCACACCGCATCGGTCGTCGCCGAGGCGCTTCCGAACGCCTGCGGACGCGAGCTCGGGCTCGACAGCCACGGCTCCGCCTCGCACGACGAGCCGCCTTGCGTCGCTGACCGCTCGAAGCCGAAGCGTCGGCGAGGCGTGTGGTACCTTCGACACCATGTCCACAACGCCGGCCCATGAATCCGCTCTGAGAGCGGGATGGCGAGGGGTGATCGAGGAGTACCGGTCATTCCTGCCCGTCTCCGATCAGACACCGGTCGTGACGATGCTCGAGGGCGGTACTCCGCTGATCGAAGCGCCGCGCCTCTCCGAGCGCGTCGGCGCGCACGTGCGACTCAAGTTCGAGGGGCTCAACCCGACCTGCTCCTTCAAGGACCGCGGCATGACGATGGCCATCTCCAAGGCTGCGGAGAAGAAGGCACCGGCGGTCGTGTGTGCTTCAACGGGCAATACCTCCGCTTCCGCGGCGGCCTATGCCGGTCGTGCCGGCCTGCAGTGCGCCGTGCTCGTGCCGCAGGGGAAGATCGCGCTCGGCAAGATGGCCCAGGCGCTCGCTTACGG
>PMZQ01000019.1:7499-8955 GCA_003170155.1 Actinomycetota bacterium
AACGCCGGCAACATCACCGCCTACTGGAAGGGCTACCGCGAGTACCTCGACGCCGGAATGTCGACCCATACGCCGCGCATGCTCGGCTTCCAGGCCGAAGGGTCGGCTCCGCTCGTGCACGGCCATCCGATCGAGAACCCGTCGACGATCGCCACGGCGATCCGCATCGGTAATCCGGCCCTGTGGAAGGGCGCGGAGGCGGCGATCCGCGAGTCGAACGGCAGCGTTAACACCGTGACCGACGAAGAGATCCTCGCCGCCCAGGCACTCCTGGCCACAACCGAGGGCGTCTATTGCGAGCCCGCCTCGGCCGCTTCGGTCGCGGGCCTGCTCAAGGTGGGCGTGCCGGAGGGCTCGACCGTCGTTTGCATTCTGACCGGGCACGGGCTCAAGGACCCGGACATCACTATCAACGCGGTACCGAAGCCCGACCTCGTAGACGCCGACTACGCCGCTGTTTGCCGGGCACTAGAGCTCTAGAGGCTCGCTTCTAGACGAAGTGCTGCATCGCCTGGCCGCGCTCGGTGGAGTGATGCTGTGTTGGCACGAAGTCGCCACTTTCTCGTGCGCTTTTCGTCGATACCGTATCTCGCCCCGTGGGAGGGTGGGGGGAGGAGGGCGGATTAGCGAGGCGCCCGAAGCCCAGAGAAGCGCCGCGCTCAGCCGCCAGGTCTTCCTTCCGATCGGTGCTCTTCAGAGACGGGTGACAGAAAGCGTTGCCGTCATACGCCCGGTCATTGGATCGTCGCTTCAGTCGCTTCTCCTCTCGATAGTCCCGTAACGCCGGTCGAATTGCCGGCTTGGCCTCGCGGCTTGACAGAACGCCGACGTATTGATAGAAATCGATACATCGACAACGGTCGATATGAACGAACGACGCAGCGCCGGACCTGTCAATGAACTGATCGGAGAGAGGAGCCCGCAATGAGACCGAATCACGAAGAGAAGAAGACGCTGAAGCTCGAGTTCTGCGAGCGTTGCGCCATCGCCGAAAACCCGGCGGTCATCTTCGCCGAGGGCGAGCGCGTTCGCATGTTCCAGAACCTGCTTCGCAGCGGATTCCGGCCGGTATGACCGACGCGACGACAGCCGTTTCCGGTTGCGCCGCGCTCGCAGCGTCGGCGCTCTCGAACGAGGAGGCCGAAGCCACGGCCAGGCTCTTCGCCGCGCTCGGCGATCCGCATCGCGTGAAGATCGTCAACCTGCTGGCGACAAGTCGCGAGCCGGTCTGCGTCTGCAACCTGATTCAGCCGCTTGGTCTCGCGCAGCCGACGGTCAGTCACCACATGAAGAAGCTGGTCGAGGTCGGGTTGCTCGAGCGCGAGCAGCGCGGCAAATGGGCCTTCTTCTCTCTCAATCACGAGGCTGTGAGCAAGCTCGCCGGACTGATCGATCTCGAAGGAGGAAGCCAGTGACAACTTCTGCGCAGGAGTTACGCGAAGAGGTGCGCCGCCGT
>PMZQ01000019.1:9095-9325 GCA_003170155.1 Actinomycetota bacterium
ACCGTGCTCGATCTGGGCTCGGGCGGCGGCATCGACGTGATCCTTTCGGCCAGGCGAGTCGGTGAGAGCGGGCGCGCCTTCGGGCTCGACATGACCGACGAGATGCTGGCGCTGGCCCAGCGAAACGCCGACGAGGCCGGTGTGCGCAATGCGATCTTTCTCAAGGGCGATATCGAGCAGGTACCACTGCCGGCGGAGTCGGTTGACGTCGTCATCTCCAACTGCGTGAT
>PMZQ01000013.1 GCA_003170155.1 Actinomycetota bacterium
GGAATGCGTGTACTCGTCACAGGCGGCGCCGGCTTCATTGGCTCTCGTTTCGCCAAGCGCCTGCAGCGTGCGGGCGACGTCGTCGTCGTGCTCGACAAGCTCACCTACTCGGGCAATCCGGCCAACCTCGAAGGCTCAGGAATCGAGCTCGTCGTCGGCGATATCTGCGATCCGCAGGCGGTCGAACGAGCGGCACAGGGGTGCGAGGCGATCGTCAGCTTCGCCGCCGAGACACACGTCGACCGCTCGATCTTGGGCGCCACCGATTTCGGGCGCACCGAGTTCGTCGGCACCCAGACGCTGCTCGAGCTGGTACGCAAGACCGACGCGCGCTACGTCCAGGTCTCGACCGACGAGGTCTACGGCGATCTCGAGGCGGGCGGCTCGTCGCGCGAGGTCGATCCACTGCAGCCGTCCAGCCCCTACAGCGTCGCCAAGGCGGCGGGCGATCTGCACATCCCCGCCTACGTCCGCACCTTCGGAGTGCACGCCTGCATCACGCGCGGATCGAACACCTACGGCCCCAACCAGTACCCCGAGAAGCTGATCCCCCTGTTTGTGACGAACGCACTCGAGGACAAGCCGCTACCTCTCTACGGTGACG
Source organism: Actinomycetota bacterium (assembly GCA_003170155.1). Taxonomy (GTDB): domain Bacteria; phylum Actinomycetota; class Thermoleophilia; order Gaiellales; family Gaiellaceae; genus Fen-549. The sequence goes on from PMZQ01000013.1 coordinate 605, forward strand.
GTCGCCAGGTTCGCGACTGGCTCTTCGTCGAGGATCACTGCGCCGGAATCGAGGCCGTACTTCGCGGCGGCAAGCCGGGCGAGATCTACAACATCGGCGGCGGCCACGAGCTCGAGAACATCGAGATCGCGAACTCGATCATCGAGCTGACCGGCGCCGCGCCGGAGCTGCTCCAATACGTCGAAGACCGGCCCGGGCACGATCGCCGCTACTCGCTCGACTGCACTAAGGCTGAAAACGAGCTCGACTGGCGGCCTACCGTCCCCTTCGGGGAAGGTCTGGCTCAAACGGTCGCCTGGTACCGCGACAATCGCGGCTGGTGGGAGTCGATCAAGTCGGGTCAGCACTTCCACGAGTACTACGAGCGTCAGTACGCCGAGCGGCTCGCCTCCGCCGAGTAAACGCGAGACACGGAAAAGGCTTACCCGGTCACGCGGCGAAGGCGCTACGAGGCTTTGCATGCACACCCTCGAGACAAGCGCGCTTGATCCCTGTCTCCCGGAAAGGTCGCTCCGCTAGCCTCGGAGATCGGTCGAAATGGCTCGTCGCGCACTCTCAACTCTCATCCTTGTTGTCGTCGCTCTGGCGCCGGTGTTCGCTCCTGTCGGCGCCGTCGCCGGCCCAGCACGAGCGAAGGCAGCGTCGGCGACCATTGTCTGGGCGCCCGCGACTCTGGTCATCTCCGGGCACGGCTGGGGGCACGGCGTCGGACTGAGTCAGTACGGCGCCTACGGTTATGCCCGGCACGGATACACCTACGACCAGATCGTCGCCCACTATTTCCCGGGGACCGATCTCGAATACGCCGGCTCGAAGACGATCCGAGTCCTGCTCGCGAGCGGCCGCTCGAGTCTCACCATCTCTTCGGCGTCGCCATTCAAGGTCACCGATGCGGACGGAACGACCCACGACGTCGCCGATCTGTCTCTGCAACTCGACCCGTCGCTCGGCGTCGATCTCACCGACGGGCGAAGCCGCTCCCTCGCCGGGCCGCTCGTTTTCGCGGCCGGTTCGTCGCCGCTCGCCTTCGCGGGGCGCACTTACCGTGGCAAGTTCAACGTCGCCGTCGTGGGAGGCAAGCTGCGTCTGATCAACTACGTCGGGCTCGAGCCCTACCTCTACGGCGTCGTGCCCTGCGAATCGCCACACGACTGGCCGGCCGACGCTCTCGAGGCGCAGGCGGTCGTCGCGCGCTCCTATGCGCTCGTCTCGATCAGGCCGAGCTCGAGCTTCGACGTCTACGCCGACACGCGCAGCCAGGTCTACCGCGGCCTCTCGAACGAGTATCCGGAGTCGACCGCAGCGGTCGACTCGACCAAGGGTGAGGCCGTCTACTACGACGGCGCCGTCGCCAAGACGTTCTTCTTCTCGACCTCCGGCGGACGAACGGCGGCGATCCAGGACGCCTGGCCGAACGCGTCACCGGAGCCCTACCTCGTCTCCGTGAGCGACCCCTACGACAATCTCTCGCCCTACCACAACTGGGGTCCGGTAACGCTTCCATCCCAGACCCTGGCCAAGAACCTGAAGATCGCCGGCCCGATCTCCGATTTGACGATCGAGACCAACAGCTCCCTTAGGGTCGCGACCGCCACTCTCACCGGTGCCCTGGATCAGACTTTCGCCGTCAGTGGCGACGCCGTGCGCCAGGCGCTCGATCTGCGTTCGACCTGGTTCGAGGTTATGGTCTTCGCGCTGCAGCACCCGACGAGCGCACTCCCTTACGGGACAAGCGTTCGCGTCGCCGGTCGCGCGCGCGGCGCCGACTCGCCGGTGCTGGAGATACGCGATTCGGGGGGAACCTGGCAAACAGCAGCCTCTCTCTCCCCGGACGACTCCGGCCTCTTCAAGGTGACGATGAAGCCTCTCTCGACCAGCTACTACCGCATCGCCGACGGCGACATCGAAGCGGCGCCGGTGCGCGTGCCCGTCGCCCCACGAGTGGGGCTCGCCCGCACGCCGGGGCTCGGCCTGCG
>PMZQ01000121.1 GCA_003170155.1 Actinomycetota bacterium
GGCGGATGGTGGGGCTGCCTGGGTGGGTGCGTTGGCATTGGGGGGAGTTTTTCACAGTGGGGAGGCGGTGAGCGCTTACGGACTGTCGATATCGATGACCAACGGCGCGTGGTCGCTCATCGGCACCCAATCTGAGTACTCCCCGACGGATACAGAGCGAAGGCGCGGTAACCAGGCGCTTGGCAAGTAGCAGTGATCTATATGGAACGGCCTCTCGCGCTTTCTCAAGAAGTAGTGCGTCGGGCGAGTCTCTTCTCCCTGACTCTCGCCGTGGAAGGTGTGGTAGGCGCTCGTTAGCCCGAGCTTCGTGAGACGACGGTCGATTTCTGAATGGTTCAGTGTGCGTTCGCCGTCGAAAACCTTATTGGTGTTGAAGTCGCCTATGACCAACGAATCGGCTTCGGTCAAGAACCCGGAGTACTGCTCGATCGCGCGGCAGAGCATGCCCGAGTAGCCCCACTCCCGCCCTCGTGATCTAGGTTTCGTCCAGACTGCGAGCAAATGAAACGCGCTCTTGCCGGTTAGTTTGATCGGAAGAATCACCTGGAACTCGTCGGCATACACGGACGCGAGAGAGAGTTCATGATTGTCCGCGAACACGGCGAGGCCTTTTGCCTCGCGACTGGGTCCGTTACCCGAGTTCTCGTTGCCGTCGCGCCAGATCACGCTTTGAGCTGTCGCCTCGGCATAGGCGTACGCATCGCGCCGACCGCACTCGGGGACGATCGTGATATTTGCTTCGAGCCCCTTGAGAGCCGCGGCTTTCTCGCCGCGAAAGCCCATGCAGCAGTTCCAGGTGGCGATTCTCATTGACGGTCTATCTCGGGCGCTGGCGGCAGACCGGAGAGGACAAGGTGTCGCCGACCCGGGCGAGGCGTTCAGCTCGACCCCGAGTTTACTGGCGCGCCGCCAGCGGGCTTGCGTCGGCTCAAGGCGTAACGGGGATTTGTCGACTTACTGCGTCATGCGGCTTCGTTACAAGGCCACCTGTTCGGCTTGCGGTTCTGAGCTTCCACCCGGCACAGAGGCTATTTGGGACCGCGAAGCAAAGAAGGCAACGTGCCTCGGTTGCACCGGGTCGGGCGAGACAACTAACGAGCCGCCGGCCATAGCTATCGAACTCGCCGCACTTGCCGACCCCGTTGAGGCGAACGCCGCGGAAGTTATCGTTCCAGAACCAACGCCGCTTGATCGTGGGCAGGCAGGCGCGTCTGCTCGTCGCAAGTACGAGCGCCTTCACGACAAGCGCGAGACGCGAATTCGGGATACCTACGGACGCCTTGGTGGTGTCGTTCTAGCGCTGTCCAATGAGCCCCAATCGACACGTGCGTGGGGTGTCGGCGGGAGCGGTGAGGAAAAGCTCGGAGTGTTCCTCGAGTCGCTGAACAACGACGAGACGATCATCGCTCTTCACGATCGGCGAATCCCCGGCTCGCGCGCGAACATCGATCACATCGTGGTGTCCAGGAGCGGCATCTACGTAGTGGACGCCAAGAATTACACGGGGCAGGTGCGCAAGGTCGACAAGGGCGGGTTCTTTTCCTTGGATTACCGGCTGTATGTCGGTCGTCGCGACTGCACGCGTCTAGTCGCTGGGATGGCGAAGCAGGTCGAGGCGATACGAAAGGCGTTCGGCCAGCCGCTTCTTGAAGAGTTCGAACTGTCGATCACGCCCGTGCTCTGCTTCGTTGATGCGGAGTGGAAGCTCTTCGCGCGTCCGTTTCAGCTTGGTGGCGTGTGGATTGAGTGGCCGAAGAGTCTTCGTAAGCGGGTTGAGCGGGAGGGGCCGCTGCAGGGAGAGCACGTGCGGCTCTTAGCGAAGCGCCTTGTCTCGGAGTTGCCGTCGGCGTAGTGCTACGCCTGTGCTCCCTCTCTGAGATTGAAGGCGCTGACGCGAGCGGTATCGCCACTCACGGAGGAGGGAACAATCTTGCGATCCGCCGGGTCTGGACTGAGTAGATGAAAGGACCAGTTCGAGTGCATGCCTCTTTGATTCGTTCGGCGTTGTCGAGAAAGCGCCGTATCTGCTCGGCGGCCTTTAAGTTCGCGCTCGATAATACGAAAGCCTTAAGCCTGTACTCCTTGATCACCGCGATCTCGCTAGGCCTGTAGCGGAGTCTCCGGTCCTTTGCCAGCACGATCAAGCCTTCGTGACCGCAATATTCGAGCCATTCGACGTCCGCGACGCTTTCATCTCGGGCCGCGAACACCTCTACGTGCTTGCGAAGCTTCCATCCAGCCTGACGCAAGGCGTCTGCAACCTGATGCCGACCGAGGCTTCGATCTACGAAAAACTCGGGTTGCGAGTGAGGGCTCGGGGACGCCATGACCTAGTATCGGCGGTCGCCGCAATAACGCAGGACGAACTGGTCAGGCCGCGATCGGAAGCCTGACACGAAGCGCCTCCTCGACATCCTCGAGCGGTACGCCGAAGTCGTCGGCCACCTCCGCAAGAGGATCGCCCGCGTGCCAGCGATCGATCACATCCTCGACGCGGCTGGCGCCATGGATGAAGATCGGCTGGCCGAATCCGCGAGTCGGGTCGATCTCCACCACAGGTCGCGCCGTCGCCGGTGATACGAGAGTGACGGCCCAGCCGTCGCCACCGTAACGAACCCGCTTTAGGTACTCAGCGACGACTGGCGAGAAGACCCGTTGCTGAGAGACGACCTCGGTCAATTCGGCGAGTTCCTGATCCTTGCGCTCGGCATAGTCGAACAGGATCACGGCTCCGTCGGTGTAGAGCTTGCTAGACGCGAGGGCGTAGTCGATGCCTATCTCTCTGTCGAGCACGGAGACTGCCTTGCGGATGTGTTGAAGGCTGACGCCGGCGCGCCTGAATGCTGCCAGCACCATGCCCTCGGCTAGGCCGATGAAAGGAATCGCAGGGAAGCCGTGGGGCGCACCGACGCTGGTGACGATCGGTTTCCCTCGCACCTCAGCGCGCCCGGATGGCCGCCGAACGTAGCCATGCGACCACGTTGAGAACGTCGACTGCGGTACGCCGAGAAACTGCGAGGCCTCTGCCACGGTGTACAGCGGCACGGAGAATCGGTTGTCTTTCGCGGTCTTCATCGGCTCCTCTCTTCGATCTCAGATCGTACTCTCCGCCCTACCCAGCGGCGAGTGGCTGAAAGAGACAGGTCTTTGAGGTGCCAATTTGGCACCTCAAGTCGCGGTTCGCTGATCACGCGTCGTGACCTTCGTCGCCCTAGGATGGGCATGCCCGGATCGGACATGTCGGCAAGGGTGGAGAACACAATGGCGTTGAAGAAATCTGAGCTCTACGCCTCCCTCTGGGCTAGCTGCGACGAGCTGCGCGGCGGCATGGACGCCAGCCAGTACAAGGACTACGTCCTCGTTCTGCTCTTCATCAAGTACGTCAGCGACAAGTACGCAGGCATGACGTACGCGCCGATCAAGATCCCGATCGGCGGCGGCTTCGCGGGGATGGTCTCGCTCAAGGGAACGAGCGACATCGGCGACCAGATCAACAAGAGAATCATCGAGCCACTCGCTCGCGCCAACAAGCTGTCCGACTTTCCGGACTTCAATGACGCCACGAAGCTTGGCAGTGGCAAGGAGATGGTCGACCGGCTCACCAACCTGATCGCCATCTTCGAGAACCAGGCGCTCGATTTCTCGAAGAACCGCGCCGACGGCGACGACATTCTCGGGGACGCCTACGAGTACCTGATGCGGCACTTCGCCACGGAGAGCGGGAAGAGCAAGGGGCAGTTCTACACGCCGGCCGAGGTCAGCCGGATCATGGCCCAGGTCATCGGTATTCGTGAGGCGCAGACGACCAATGCCACCACCGTCTACGACCCCACCTGCGGCTCGGGCTCGCTGCTGCTGAAGGTTGGCGACGAGGCCAACGCCAAGGTCACGCTTTACGGGCAGGAGAAGGACTCCGCGACCAGCGGTCTCGCACGGATGAACATGATCCTGCACGACCATCCCGGCGCGGCGATTGTGCAGGGAAACACGCTGACCGATCCCAAGTTCTCGGACGGCGACGCGCTCAAGATTTTCGACTACGTCGTCGCCAATCCGCCCTTCAGCGACAAGCGCTGGAGCACGGGTCTCGATCCGCTCCACGACAAATACGAGCGCTTCCAGCCCTTCGGCACGCC
>PMZQ01000101.1 GCA_003170155.1 Actinomycetota bacterium
CTAGTTTGGGACGACCCCGTGGGCGGGTGGCTCGGTGGCGGGCGCAGTAAGAAGTGCCCCGTTCGATCGACCTTCGCCCCACTCAACAAATGCGCGGTAACGGATCGCCGGCGAGCATGTCGACCACACGGCTACCGCCGAAAGCCGTCTGCAGTAGAACGAGACCCTCCGGCTCCGGCTCCACCTCACCGACGATGCACGCCTCAGAGCCGAGCGGATGGGCGCGAAGCGACGCCAGCGCCTCGTCGGCCCGGTCGGCGGCCACGACCGCGATCAGTTTGCCTTCGTTGGCCACGTAGAGCGGATCCAGGCCGAGGATCTCGCAAGCGGCCACCACCTGCTCGCGTACGGGCAGCGCCTTCTCGTCCAGCACCACGCAGAGTCCACTCGCCTCGGTCAGCTCGTTGAGTGTGGTCGCCAGGCCGCCGCGCGTGGGGTCGCGCAGCCAGCGCAGGTCCTCGCCCAGCGCGAAGAGCGACTCGGCCAACGGGTAGATCGAGGCGCTGTCGCTCTCGATCTCGACCTCCAGCTCGAGGTTGCCACGCGCGATCATCACCGCCATGCCGTGATCGCCGAGCGTGCCCGAGACGATCACCTTGTCGCCGGGCCGAACCTTCTCGGCACCGAGCGAGACGCGCTCGTCGACGAGACCGATAGCGGCCGTGGTCACGGTCAAACCGTCGCCGCGGCCACGCTCGACCACCTTGGTGTCGCCGGCCGCGACCACGACGCCCGCCTCGCGCGCGGCTTCCGCCATCGAGGTAACGATACGGCGCAAATCGGCGACCTCGAGCCCCTCTTCGAGCACGAATGCAGCCGAGAGCACGAGCGGGCGCGCCCCGGAAACCGCGATGTCGTTGACGGTGCCGTTCACCGCCAGCGAGCCGATGTCGCCGCCCGGGAAGAAGAGCGGCTGAACCACATGTGCATCGGTCGTGAAGGCGAGCCTGGCGCCGCCCGCCTCGATCAGTGCCGAGTCGCCGAGAGGCTCGAGCAACGGGTTGCCCAGCTCCTCGAGGAAGAGCGCCTCGATCAGCGTGTGCGTGGCCTTGCCGCCGGCGCCGTGCACCAGCGTGATTCGCTCGTCTCGCAGCCGCGGCTTGCGCCGGCGCCGCGCCTGGGCCCGATCCTCGTCCGCGCTTTCGCTCACGCGGTCACGGTACCGCGCTTCGGGCGAAGGCGTCCGTAGTGATAGTAGGCCGCGCAGGCGCCCTCGGAGGAAACCATGCAGGTTCCGATCGGGCGCTCGGGCGTGCAGGCCGTGCCGAAGACCTTGCATTCCCAGGGCTTGACCAGGCCGCGCAGCACCTGGCCGCACTGGCAGGCCTTATGGTCGGGGACGCTGATGCCCGGCACCTCGTAGCGGCACTCGGCGTCCCAGTCGGCGAACTCCTCGCGCAGGCGCAGGCCGCTGCGAGGAATCGAGCCCAGTCCGCGCCACTCGAAGCTGTCGCGCAGCTCCATCGTCTGCTCGATCGCCTCCAGGGCGCGCGGGTTTCCGTTCTCGCGTACGACGCGGGTGTACTGGTTCTCGACCTCGGCGCGACCGGCGGCGAGTTGGCGCACCAGCATCAGCACCGACTGCAGGATGTCGAGCGGCTCGAAGCCCGCAACGACGACGGGGCGACCGTACTCCGCGGCGATGAAGTCGTAGGGGCGCGAGCCAATCACCGCCGAGACGTGCCCAGGCGCGATCAGACCGTCAAGGCGCAGCTCAGGCGCATCGAGGATCGCGCGTAGCGGCGGCCCGATCGTGACGTGGTTGCAGAAGACCGAGAAGTTCTGGATGCCTTGCGCGCGCGCCTGTAGGAGCGTCACGGCCGTGGAGGGCGCGGTCGTCTCGAAGCCGATCGCGAAGAAGATCAGCTCGCGCTCGGGATTGGCGCGCGCCAGCTCGAGCGCATCCAGCGGCGAGTAGACCATGCGCACGTCGGCGCCACGCGAGCGGGCGTCGAGCAGCGAGCCCTTGCTCCCGGGCACGCGCATCATGTCGCCGAAGGTGGTGAAGATAACGTTCGGCTCGAGCGCGAGTGAGACAGCGTCGTCGACGCGCCCGACCGGGATCACGCAGACGGGACAGCCGGGCCCGTGCACGAGCTCGAGCCTCTCAGGCAGGAGCTCGTCGATCCCGTGCTTGTAGATCGCGTGCGTGTGCCCGCCGCAGACCTCCATCAGGGCCAGATCGCGCCCGGAGGGCATCGCCTCGGCGAGCTCGCTCGCGAGCGCACGCGCCAGCTCGCCCGAGCGGAACTCGTCGACGTATTTCATATGGCGCCTTCGCGACTTTCGCCGGCACTGGCGCGAATACCGGCCAGCTCGCGCTCGTAAGCCTCGCCCATGTCACTCAGGAGCTGCAGCGTCTCGGCCGCCTGCTCCTCGTCGATGCGGTCGAGCGCGAAGCCGACGTGAACAAGCACCCACTCGCCCAGCTGCGCCTCGCCGTCGAGCAGGGCGCAGGAAACGATCCGGCGCACGCCGCCGATCTCGACCTTGGCCGTCTTGGCTTCAGGGTCGAGGATCTCGACGATCTGGGCTGGGATTCCAAGGCACATGAACGCTCAGTCCATAGCGTACGCAGCGACGGCCGCCTGGCCGAAGGAGATACAGGCGTCGTTGGGCGGGAGCAGGCGGTGGACGAGAACGCGGAAGCCCAGATCTTCGAGACGGCGGCGCGTGCTTGCGAGCAGGCGCAGGTTCTGGAAGCAGCCGCCCGAGAGCACGATCGTTCTAGGCTCGGCGGCGCGGGCGCAAGCCTCGGCGCAGGCAAGCGCGACTCCCTCGTGGAAGGCCGCCGCTATCTCGGCGCGTTCGCGCCCGGCCGCGAGGTCGTCGTGCGCCGCGGCGATCAGATCGGCCGCGATAATGCGCCTCCCCTCGCTGCGACACGGATAAGGCTCGACTTCGGTGTGGCCGGCGAGTTGCTCCAGCTCGATCGCCGCCTGGCCCTCGTAACTAACCCGCTCGCGCACACCCAGGAGCGCCGCGGCGGCGTCGAACAACCTTCCTGCACCCGAGGAAAGCGGGGCGTTCACCTTTAGGCTCTCGCGCACGCGCGACCAGTCCGGGAAGGGAACCGGCCTCTCTGCCCGTTCGAGGTACGCGGCCGCGACGCGCCAGGGTTCGTGCACCGCCGCCTCGCCACCGGGCAGCGGCACGGGATCGAGATGGCAGATCCGCTCGAAGCCCGCGAGGTCGAAACGCAGCAGTTCGCCGCCCCAGATCGTGCCGTCCGTGCCGTAGCCGGTGCCGTCGAGGACGAGCGCCAGCGCCGTACCGGTCTCCCCGTTCTCGGCCAGGCAGGCGGCGGCGTGGGCGTGGTGGTGCTGCACCTCGATCAGCTCCAGATCCTGACCTCGCGCCCACTTGCTGCTCAGGTAGTCGGGATGCAGGTCGCAGGCCACGAGCTCCGGCTCGACTGCGAGCATCGCCAGGTAGAGCTCGAGGTCGGTGCCGAAGGCGCGGTAGGCGAGCTCGCTGTCGAGATCGCCGAGATGGGGCGAGAGGAAGGCTTGGTCACCGCGGACGACGCAGAAGGTGCTCTTGAGTTCGGCACCGGTGGCAACGAGCGGGCGCCGGGCACCGACCGGAAGCGGAAGAGCCGCGGGCGCATAGCCACGGGAGCGGCGGATCGGGAAAGCCGCGCGCACGACCGAGTCCTCGCAGCGGCGCTCGATCGGGCGATCGTGGGAGAGGAAGGCATCGGCGACCTCGCCTAGACGCCGTTCGGCCTCCCCGTTCTCGAAGGCGATCGGCTCGTCGGAGAGGTTCCCGCTCGTCATCACTAGGGTGCCTCCGAAATCGGCGCAGAGCAGGTAGTGGAGCGGCGTGTAGGGGAGCATCACGCCAAGCCACTCGGTGGCGGGCGCGACCGACGGTGCGACGGGCGCCCCGGGACGGCGCCGGGCTAGCACGATCGGGCGCTCGGCCGAGTGCAGCAGCGCCTCTTCATCGGGCCCGAGCTCGACCAGGAGCTCCGGGCTCGAGCTCATGACCGCGAGCGGCTTCTCCTCGCGCCCCTTTCTGGCTCTGAGCCTGGCGACCGCCTGCTCGTTCGCCGCGTCGCAGGCGAGGTGGTAGCCACCGAGACCCTTGATCGCCACGATCTTGCCCTCGCGCAGGAGCGAAACCGCACTCTCCAGCTCGATCGAGAGCCTCGGCCCGCAGTCCGGGCAACAGATCGGCTCGGCGTGGAAGCGCCGGTCGCGCGGATCCTCGTACTCGCGCCGACACTGGTCGCACATCTCGAACGAGGCCATGGTCGTGTTCGCGCGGTCGTAAGGAACCGAGCGCACGATCGTGAAGCGCGGTCCGCAGTTGGTGCAGTTGACGAACGGGTAGCGGAAGCGACGATCGCCGGGATCGAAGAGCTCGCGCAGGCAGTCGTCGCAGGTGGCGATGTCGGCAGGCACTAGAGCCGTGCGCTCGCCGTCAGCGGCGCTCGTCTCGATCACGAACTCGAGCTCGTCGCGAGTTTCGATCTTGCTCGTCTCGAGCGAGGCGATGCGAGCGAGTGGAGGCGCCTGCTCGACCAGCGCTGCGGCAAAAAGGTCGAGCTCCTTCGGCTCGCCCTCGACCTCGACGACGACGCCCCGCGCATCGTTCCGAACGAACCCGGCGAGTCCGTGGCGGTGCGCCAATCCGTATACGAAGGGACGAAAACCTACTCCCTGCACGACACCCGCGACCTGCAGGCGCCTTCGCTGCGCCACGGATCGGCCTCTCTCAGATAAAGTCGTCACCGCTTCAGCGTAGATGTACGCTGCAGCCACCGGTATCGGTGCCGTTGCTCGGGGCGTGCGGGCTTTCCGCAAGCGCACCGGGCCGGGCTACCGATGCGAGAACAAAGGCGGCTCGAAAAGCTTCGGCTGCCGCCCCAGAGAAAGGGATTCACGCTGACGAGCGAACGAAAGGAGCAAGCCATGCGGGCCGTTCTCGCGCCCGAGGCGCTCGAAGCGATCGTTGAGGTACTTCGCCGTCGTGACTGGCGCGTCGTCGCGCCGACAGTCCGCGACAAGGCGATCGTCTACGGTGAGATCGCTTCTGCCGCCGAGCTTCCAGTTGGATGGAAGGACGTCCAGGCCCCGGGTTCGTACCGGCTGGAGCGCCGCGGCGACGAAGCCCGCTTCGGATACGCGGTCGGGCCGCAGTCGTGGAAGCGCGAGCTACTCGCTCCGAGCGTGCGTCTGCTTCAGATCGAGCGCGCGAACGGGAGCTTCAAGGTGGCCAAGAAAGCCGCCGAGACGGCGCGAACTGCCTTTTTCGGCGTCCGGCCTTGCGAGGTCGCCGCGATCAAGATCCAGGATCGCGTTCTCATCGGCGGCCCTTACGCCGACGAGGACTACCTGGAGCGACGCAAGAACTCGTTCATCATCGCCGTCAACTGCGGCGAGCCGGCGGAGAACTGCTTCTGCGCCTCGATGGGCACCGGCCCCAAGGCCGAGGACGGCTACGACCTCGTCCTGACCGAGATTCTCGACGGCAGCCACCGCTTCCTGGCCGAAGCCGGCACCGACGAGGGCGCCGAGTTGCTGGCCGAGCTCCCGCAGCAGCCGGCCGAGGAGGCCGATACCGCGGCCGCCGAGAAGGTCACCGACACGGCCCGCGAGCGGATGGGAATCACGCTCGATCGCAGCGACGTACACGAGCTCCTGCTCGCGAATCTCGAGCACGAGCGCTACGACGACGTCGCCAAGCGCTGCCTGGCCTGCACGAACTGCACGCTCGCCTGCCCGACCTGCTTCTGCACAACGGTCGACGACGCGAACGATCTCTCGGGCGGCGCCGGTGAGCGCATTCGCGAGTGGGATTCCTGCTTCACAGCTCAGTACTCAGAGATGCACGGGGGTGGCACACGCCGCTCGCTGCAGTCTCGCTACCGCCAGTGGCTGATTCACAAACTCGCCACCTGGAACGACCAGTTCGACACGCAGGGCTGCGTCGGCTGTGGCCGGTGCATCACCTGGTGCCCGGTGGGAATAGACATTCGGGAAGAAGTTGTCGCTATCCGCGTGACTCAGGAGGCGAAGTCGTGAAAACGTTGGATGCCGTAATAGCCGAGAGCCCGATCTTTGCGGGGCTCACGCAGGAGCAGCTCGAGTTCGTCGTCGGCTGCGCCCAGAATGTTCACTTCGAGGCGGGCCAGAAGATCGCCAAGGCCGGCGACCCGGCCGACGTCTTCTATCTCATCCGCATGGGTGAGGTCGCGCTCGACCTCGACGTACCGAACAAGAAGCCGGTGCGGATCGACACGACCGAAGCGGGCCAGCCGCTCGGGTTCTCGTGGCTGATCCCGCCCTACGAATGGAAATACGACGTCACCGCCACCGAGCTGGTGCGGGCGGTTGCCTTCGACGGCGCCTGCCTACGCGGTAAGTGCGATGCCGACCCGGTGCTCGGCTACGCGCTGCTCACCCGTTTTGCCCAAGTCCTCGCCGGGCGCCTTCAGGCGACCCGCTTCCGACTCCTGGATATTTATGGCACAGACACTCACTGAGACCGCCGGCTCGCTCGAGGCCATGACACCTGTCCCGTACGCGGTGGCAGCCAAGCGGCAAGACACGTACGACACCTGGACGCTCGAGCTGGAGCCGCAGAACGGCGCTCCAATCGTCCCGGGCCCCGGTCAGTTCAACATGCTCTACGCCTTCGGCGTCGGCGAGGTGCCGATCTCGAACGCGGGTCATTTCGAGACCGAAGAGCGGCTCGTGCACACGATCCGCGCGGTCGGTGCGGTCACCAAGGCGCTCTGCGCCGCCGAGGTTGGCACGGTGATCGGCGTCCGCGGACCGTTCGGCAACACCTGGCCGATCGAGGACGCGAAAGGCAAGGACGTGGTCATCGTCGCCGGCGGCATTGGCCTTCCGCCTCTACGCCCGGCCATCTACCACGTGCTCAAGTATCGTGAGGACTACGGCCGCTTCGTTCTTCTCTACGGAGCGCGCACACCGTCGGACCTGCTCTTTCTCGACGAGGTCAAGAGCTGGCAGCGCGACTACGACGTCGATCTCGACTTGACCGTCGATGCCGGCGATACCGACTGGAAGGGCAAGGTCGGCCTGGTCACCAAGCTGATCCCGCCCGCCCAGTTCGACGCCGACGACGCCAGGGGCTTCATCGTCGGGCCGGAGATCATGATGAAGTTCGTCGCACAGGAGCTGATGAATCGCGACCTGCCAGCCAAGTCGATCTACGTCTCGATGGAGCGCACGATGCGCTGTGGTGTTGGCCTCTGCGGCCACTGCCAGATCGGCCCGACGCTCGTCTGCCGTGACGGTGCCGTCTACACCTGGGATGAGGTCGAGAACCTCATCGCTGTGAAGGAGCTCTAATGGCCGATCTACCGACTATCGCGATCTGGAAGTTCTCGTCCTGCGACGGCTGCCAACTGACGCTGCTCGACTGTGAAGACGAGCTGCTGGGGATTCTCGGCCGCGTCCAGATCGCCTACTTCCCCGAAGCGACCAGGGCCGAGATCGAGGGCCCCTGGGACGTCTCGCTGGTAGAAGGCTCGGTCACCACGCCCGAAGAGGCCGAGCGGATCAAGGAGATCCGTGAGAAGTCGGGCCTGGTCGTGGCGATCGGTGCCTGCGCCACCGCCGGTGGTATCCAGGCGCTGCGCAACTGGGCCAACGTCAAGGAGTTCGCGTCGATCGTCTACGCACATCCCGAGTACCTGGAAACGCTCGAGACCTCGACTCCCCACTCCGATCACATCGACATTGACCTGGAGCTGCAGGGTTGCCCGATCTCCAAGGCGCAGCTTGTGGACGCGCTCCTGGCCGTGCTCTCGGGCCGGCGCCCGAACGTACCGACCTCGGCCGTCTGCGTCGAGTGCAAGCGGCGCCAGACGCCGTGTGTACAGGTGCTCGGCACGCCCTGCCTGGGCCCGGTCACACAGGCCGGTTGCGGCGCGATCTGCCCGTCGTTTGCGCGTGGTTGCTACGGCTGCTTCGGTCCCAAGGAGACCCCGAACACCGTCTCGCTGGCCAAGCGCTGGAGCGAGATGGGCGCCAGCGAGGATCAGCTGCTGCGCGCCTTCCGTACCTTCAACGGCTATAAGCCCGCGTTCCGCGAGGAGAGTGCCCGTCATGGCGGATGAGACCCGCACCATTAAGACCGATTACCTGGCCCGAGTCGAGGGCGAGGGTGGGATGCTCATACGCCTCAAGGGCAATGCGATCGAGGAGGTCAAGCTCAACATCTTCGAGCCGCCTCGCTTCTTCGAGGCCTTCCTGCGCGGCCGCTACTTCACCGAAGCGCCCGACATCACAGCCCGCATCTGCGGCATCTGCCCGGTCGCCTATCAGACGGCGGCCATCAACTCGATGGAGTCGATTTGCGGCGTCAAGGTCGAGGACCAAATCAGGCAACTCAGGCGCTTGCTCTACTGCGGCGAGTGGATCGAGAGCCACGCGCTCCACATCTACATGCTCCACGCGCCCGACTTCCTCGGCTATCCGAGCGCGATCGAGATCGCCAAGGACGCGCCCGAGGTGGTCGAGACGGCACTGCGCCTGAAGAAGATCGGCAACCACATCATGACCGTCGTCGGCGGTCGCGAGATCCACCCGATCAACGTCAAGGTGGGCGGCTTCTACAAGGCGCCCTCGAAGGCCGAGCTGGAGGCGATGGTGCCCGATCTAGAGTGGGCGCTCGAGACCTCGCTCGAAACGGTCAAGTGGGCCAACACGCTTGACTTCCCCGACTTCGAGATGGACTACGAGTTCGCCGCGCTCGACGCCGGCGGCGTCTATCCGATCGAGGGCGGCGAGCGCTTCGTCTCAAACCGTGGTCTCGACATTCCGATCGACGAGTTCTACGAGCACGTCGTCGAGGAGCACGTCAAGCACGCGAATGCTTTGCAGGGCCACCTCAAGGAGCGCGGCTCCTTCCTGGTCGGCCCGCTGGCTCGCTACGCGCTCTGGTACGACCTGCTCTCGGACGAGGCGCGCGGCGCCGCCGAGGGAGTCGGGCTGGGAAAGGTGGTCAAGAACCCGTTCAAGAGCATCATCGTCCGCTCGGTCGAGCTGGTCGAGGCCTGCGTCGAGGCGCTCAGGATCATTCGCGAGTACGAGCAGCCCGCCGAGCCGGCCATCGAGGTCAAGCCCAAGGCGGGAGCTGCCTGCGGCGCCAGCGAGGCCCCACGCGGCACGCTCTGCCACCGCTATGAGATCGACGCGAACGGGATCATTCTCGACGCCACGATCACGCCGCCGACAGCGCAGAACCAGCCCCAGATCGAAGCCGATCTACGCGGCTTCGTGGGTCAGTTCATGGATCTCCCGAACGAGGAGCTGACGCTCCGCTGCGAGCAGGCGATCCGCAACTACGACCCCTGCATCTCCTGCGCCACGCACTTCCTGACGCTCGAGATCGAGCGGGGATGAATCGAATACTCGTCGTCGGCACCGGCAATAGCTGGCGCGGCGACGACGCGGTAGGACTGGAAGTCGCAAGCGCCTTGCGCGGGCGACTTCCAGAGTCTGCGCGCGTGCTGGCCACCGAGGCCGAGCAGTCGAGCCTGATGGACGAGTGGGAGGGATGCGACGCGGTGTTGATCGCCGACGCCGTCCACTCCAGCGCCGCGCCCGGCACCGTCCACCGCGTCGATCTCAACGCCGAGGTCGTTCCGCACGCCGTGCTGCAGGGCTCGACCCACCACTTCTCGCTCGGTGACACGATCGAGCTGGCGCGCGCGCTCAAGCGCCTGCCGGCGAAAGCGCTTTTCTTCGGCATCGAGGGCGCCCGCTATGCGCCTGGCGAGCCGCTCTCTCCCACGGTCGCCGCGGCGGTGCCCACTATCGTCGAAGAGATCGCTCAGGAAGTCGAAGCGTTGCTGAACGGAAACTAATGCACGAGCAGGCCACAATCCGAGACCTCGTCGCCACAGTCCTCCACGTCGCCGCGGACAACGACGCGAAGCGCGTCGTTCGGATCAAGGTCAAGCTCGGCGCGCTCTCGCACTTCACGCCCGAGCACTTCGAGGAGCACTGGGTCGACGCGTCCGCCGGCACGATCGCCGAGGGCTGCAAGGTCGAGGCCGAGCTATCCGAGGATCTGACCGATCCGAACGCTCAGGGCGTCGTGCTCGAGGACATCGAGATCGCGCTCGACTGAGGCGGGCTTCTACTCGTCGAGCAGCCGGCGAACGGCCGTTTCGAGCGGGCCAAGATCGTCTCGAATGATTTGCTGCGCAGTCGCTCTGTCAACTCTGAAGTAATCGTGGGCCAGGTAGTTGCGGTAGCCGATGATCCGCGCCCACGGTATTTCCGCGGCCCGCTCGCGAAGATCAGCTGTGAGATGCCGAGCGGCCTCTCCGATAACGACGAAGTTGAAGTAACAAGCGTCGAGCGTGGCTGTCTCGAGCACATCGGCCCCAGCCACATAGCGCCTGATTGCAGCGATCGCAGTGAGGATGTCCTCTAGACGCTCGCGCTCTTTCCGGCTCATACCGGCACCGCTTCCCTGAGCGCCGCGCGACGGACGTCCGGCTTGAAGATCGGCTCCGCGGCAACGTCGACCGACATTTCGAGCATCTCGCCGAGCTCTTCCTTCAACCCACCGACAATCGACAGGATCGTCCCGGTGGCGAACGAGGGTGGGAAATCCACGAGCAGGTCGATATCGCTCTCGTCGTCGTCGTCACCTCTCGCGACCGAGCCGAAAACGCGCACGTTCGAGCCACCGTCGCGAGCAATGAGAGCGAGGATCTCGTCTCGGCGCGCACTCAGAACCTTCCTCCTCGGCGAAGGTGGAAGCGGTTCGGAGTCGAGAACGAGCCGCTGCCCGCACGCGAAGAGAAGACGCCTGAGCATGGCCACGGTCGGCTCCTCGGCGCCGTTCTCGCGCCGGGCAACGGCCGGCTGCGACGACCCGGCTCGCAGCGCCAGCGCTCGTTGGGACAGATGAGCCGACGCTCTGGCGTCTCGGATCAAAGCTCCCGGTTCCATATTCGAGATGATACCGTATCCGGCATCGTTTGGCACTCGGTCACGCACAGGCTAGAGCTGCCGCCGAATCTACTCCTGCGCCTGCGCAGCCACAATCCGCCGTTCCGGACATGCCCAAAGGCGGTCACGCCGAGACGATCGACCGCCTCTGCCGCCTCGACGACGCGAGCATCGAGGAGGTCGTGCGCTTCGTGGAGCCGCTGGTCGCACAGCACCCCACCGTCAGACCGGTAAGCGCGGAGACCGCCTGGCGCGCAGGCGCAATCCGGGCACGGTTCTACTCCAAGCAGACCCCGCTCTCGCTCGACGACAGCTTCCTGCTCGCGAGCGCCGAGCAGGGCGACGAGCTCGCGACCGCGGATCCGGTAGTGGCGAGGACGGCGAGAGAGTTAGGCCTGGGGCTTGTGCTGTTGCGGGATACGAGCGGGCGGCTGCCGAGCTGATAGAAGAGGGGCGCCGCCTCTCGGCGGCGCCCCAGGTACTACCACTGCGTCTCTACGCCGATTATTCGTGCGACATAGCCTGGGCCTCGCGGAGCGAGAGCCCGGCTGCAGCGTATGCCGCCTCGTTAAGCGCCGCCTGCGCCGCTGCCAGTCTTGCCAGCGGTACACGGAAGGGCGAGCAGGACACGTAGTCCAGGCCGATGTTGTGGCAGAAGGTCACGGAGACGGGGTCGCCGCCGTGCTCGCCGCAGATACCGGTCTTGACCTGCTTGACGCTCCTGCTGCGCTCGATCGCCATCTTCATCAGGTCGCCGACGCCCGACTGGTCGAGCGAGGCGAACGGGTTCTGGGCGATCACGCCCGACTCGATGTACTTGGTCAGGAACTTGCCCTCGGCGTCGTCGCGGGAGATACCCATCGTTGTCTGGGTCAGGTCGTTGGTGCCGAAGGAGAAGAAGTCGGCGTACTCGGCGATCTCGTCTGCGCGCACGCAGGCCCGCGGTAGCTCGATCATCGTGCCGATGGGAAGCTCACCGGCGTTCTCCTCGGCGATGACCCGTTCAGTCAGCTCGCGCATGCGCTTGAGCTCCTCGGCGAAGCCGATCAGCGGGTGCATGATCTCGGCCATAGGCCTCTTGCCCGTGCGCTTCTCGACGACCTCGACTGCCCGTACGATCGCCCGCACCTGCATCTCGTAGATCTCCGGATAGAGGATGCCAAGACGGCAACCGCGGGTGCCGAGCATCGGGTTGAACTCGTGCAGGGCCACGATCCGCTCGCGGACGACCGGGTCGTCGGTCTCCTCCAGCTTGGGCAGGAACTCGTGCAGCGGTGGGTCGAGCAGCCGGACCGTGACCGGCAAGCCCTCCATCGCCTCGAAGATGCCCTCGAAGTCGGACTGCTGCATCGGCAGCAGCTTGTCTAGCGCGACCTTACGAGCCTCGGTCGTCGTGGCAAGGATCATCTCCTGCACGACCGGGAGCCGCTCGGCGGCCATGAACATGTGCTCGGTGCGGCAGAGGCCGATGCCCTCGGCGCCGAACTCGCGCGCCTTGATCGCATCGTCGGGGGTGTCGCCGTTGGCGCGGACGCCGAGGCGGCGGAAGCCGTCGGCCCACTCGAGGATGACGCGGAAGTCGTCGTTGATCGAGGGCGGAACCAGCGGCACTTCGCCGATGATGATGCTGCCGTTGCCGCCGTCGATGGTGATGATGTCGCCCTCGCTGATGCTCTTGCCGTTCAGGCTCGCCGTCTTGGCGTCGAGGTCGAGCACGAGCGCCTCGCAACCCGCGACGCAGGGGATGCCGAGACCGCGGGCGACGACCGAGGCGTGCGACGTCATGCCGCCGCGCGTCGTCAGGACGCCCTTCGACACGAGCATGCCGTGGATGTCATCGGGAGTCGTCTCGGGACGGATCAGGATGACGTCCTCGCTCTTGCCGAGCTCGGCGGCGGTATCGGCGTCGAAGATGGCCTTGCCCGAGGCGGCGCCCGGAGACGCGTTCAGGCCCTTGGCGGCCACTTCGATCTTGGCCTTGGGGTCGATCATGGGGTGCAGGAGCTGATCGAGCTGATCGGGGTTGATCCGCTTGACGGCCTCTTCCTTGTCGATCAGGCCCTCTCCGACCATCGAGACAGCGGCCCTGAGCGCGGCCTTGGCGGTGCGCTTGGCCGAACGGGTCTGGAGCAGGTAGAGCTTGCCCTCGTCGACCGTGAACTCCATGTCCTGCATGTCGTGGTAGTGCTGCTCGAGTGTCTTCATCGACTCGACCAGCTCCTTGAAGGCCTTGGGGAAGGGCTTCTCCATCTGCTCGAGCGGCTGCGGCGTGCGGATACCCGCGACGACGTCCTCGCCCTGGGCGTTGAGCAGGAACTCGCCGTACAAGCCCTCTTCGCCGGTGGAGGGGTTACGCGTGAAGCAGACGCCGGTGCCGCAGTTCTCGCCACGGTTGCCGAACACCATCTGGCAAATGTTCACGGCCGTGCCGAGGTCGTGCGGGATGCCGGCGTGGTCGCGGTAGACGCGGGCGCGCGGCGTCTCCCAGGAGTCGAAGACGGCCTCGATCGAGCGCATCAGCTGCTCGGTCGGGTCCTGCGGGAATTTGTGGCCCTTCTCCTTCTCGTAGATGGCGATGAAGGTGTCGGCCAGCTGCTTGAGATCGTCGGCGTTGAGCTCGGCGTCGTTCTTGACGCTGCGCTTGGCCTTGAGCTCGGTCAGCGCGTCCTCGAACGCGTTCGGCTCGATGCCGTCCACGACCTCGCCGTACATCTGGACCAGACGGCGGTAGCAGTCGTAGGCGAAGCGGGGATTACCCGTCGACTCGGCCAGCCCGGCCGCCGTGGCGTCGTTGAGACCGAGGTTCAGGACGGTGTCCATCATTCCCGGCATCGAGACGGCGGCGCCGGAGCGCACCGAAACCAGTAGCGGGTCTTTCAGATCACCGAACTTCTTGCCCGACTGCTGCTCGAGCTTGGCGATGTGCTCGGCTACTTCCTTGTCGAGCCCTGCCGGCACCTTGCTCTCGCTCATGTAGGCGCGGCAAGCATCGGTCGAGACCGTGAACCCTCCGCAGACGGGCATCCCGATCTGAGTCATCTCTGCCAGACCGGCACCCTTGCCGCCGAGAAGTGTTTTACCGCCCTCCGACGGCTCGTCAAAATCCCAGACGTAGCGCATCTGTTTTTTCCCTTTCTCGTGAATTACGCGCCGACGTCGAGCCTGTGCCTACAGCACTGCTGGAGAAGCCTGTCCATCAAATTCCCCATGGTTCGGCAGCGCGGGCGCTCGTCCCGAAAGTCGCCGATAAAAATGCAGCGCGCCAACCGCCCTGCGGCGGCGCGCGAGCGAAGCGCTTCGGCGCTCATTTCTCCTGCCATAGTCACACAGCTCGAGTGTTGATCGAACGTCGCCACCCGTCCGGGGAGGCGACGTCATGAGGAAGTCGTATCAGACGGGACGATCCGACGGGTGAAAGAACCGTTATCCGAGCGGGGGTTGCTTGCGTGGGCATCGGAGTACAGCTACCCTCTGAGCGAGATGCTCAGTCGGACGAAAAGCCAGACCCTCCTTCTTAGCTTGGCGGCCGCCGGGTAGGCAAACCCCGGTCCGGTCGCCTTTCGCCTCCACCGCCTTCGGGCTTGGGGGCTTTTTTATGGCCGAAAACAGCGCGAGCAAGGAAACGAGATGAGCCCAATGCCGATCAACAAGTACCGGCCCTATCCGGCGGTCGAGCTGCCGGAGAGAATGTGGCCGTCCAGGACGATCACCCAGGCACCGATCTGGTGCTCCGTCGACCTTCGCGACGGGAACCAGGCCCTGATCGATCCCATGGACAGCACCCGCAAGCAGCGGCTCTTCGACCTTCTGCTCGCCATCGGCTTCAAGGAGATCGAGGTCGGCTTCCCTTCGGCCTCGCAGACCGACTTCGACTTTCTCCGCCAGTTGATCGAGAACGACCTGATCCCCGACGACGTCACGATCATGGTGCTGACACAGGCCCGCGAGGAGCTGATCGAGCGCACCTACGAAAGCTTGCGCGGCGCCAAAAGCGCGATCGTCCACCTCTACAACTCGACCTCGAAGCTGCAGCGCCGGGTCGTCTTCCGGAGCAACCGCGAGGGCGTGAAGAAGATCGCCGTAGACGGCGCCGAGTGGTGCCTGCGCGGAGTCGAGAAAGCGCCCGAGACCGATATTCGTTTCGAGTACTCGCCCGAGAGCTTCACCGGCACCGAGCTGGAGTACGCGCTGGACGTGTGCCAGGCGGTACTCGACGTCTGGCAACCGACCCCCGAGCGCAGAGTGATTCTCAACCTCCCGGCCACGGTCGAGATGTCCACACCCAACATCTACGCCGATCAGATCGAGTGGTTCTGCCGCAACCTGGACCGGCGCGAACGCGCGATCATCTCGCTGCACCCGCACAACGATCGCGGCACCGCCGTAGCGGCCGCCGAGCTGGCCCTGATGGCTGGCGCCGAGCGAGTCGAAGGCACGCTTTTCGGCAACGGCGAGCGCACCGGTAACGTCGATCTCGTCACGATGGCGATGAACCTGTTCAGCCAAGGTGTCGATCCCGGACTCGACTTCTCCGACATCGGCGAGCTGCGCCGGGTCGTCGAGTACTGCAATCAGCTGCCGGTTCATCCGCGCCATCCCTACACGGGCGATCTCGTCTACACCTCCTTCTCGGGCTCGCACCAGGACGCGATCAACAAGGGCATGGAGGTTCGGGCGAAGACGGCGGACGGTGGGGCCTGGGAGGTGCCGTACCTGCCGATCGATCCCAAGGACGTCGGCCGTTCCTACGAGGCGATCATTCGCGTCAATAGCCAGTCGGGCAAGGGTGGGGTCGCTTACGTGCTCAAGACCGAGCACCACCTGGAGCTACCGCGGCGCCTGCAGATCGAGTTCTCGAAGACAATCCAGAAGATCGCCGACAGCGAGGGCGGCGAGGTGACGTCGGAGGAGATCTGGCAGTCCTTCTCGGACGAGTACCTGGCAAAGGCGCACCCGCTCGAGCTGGTCTCGCTCAGGCACCTGGAGGGTGAGCCCGGGCACGATCGCATCGAGGCGAAGCTGAATGTGGACGGAGAAGGGAGAGCGGTCGTGGGTGCCGGGCACGGTCCGGTCGATGCCTTCGTCGCCGCTCTAGGCAGAGAGCTCGGCATCGACGTGCGCATCCTCGACTACAGCGAGCACGCGATGCGCTCGGGCGCCGATGCCTCGGCGGCGGCCTACATCGAGGCGACCGTCGACGGTGAAGTGCTCTGGGGCGTAGGTATCGACGAGAGCATCGTCGTCGCCTCGCTGCGAGCGCTGATCAGCGCGGTCAACCGCGCCGCCGCTGCGACCTCCTGAGAGAGGTCAGTGCCTGACCGCGAAATCGGTGGTGATCACGAGCACGGCACGGCCCCCGAAGACACCGGGGCCGTGCGTGGACTGAGCCACGCCCACGCCCATGACCGCCCACTGCCGCGAGAGCAGAACCGACCTGTGCACCGGACTGGTCAACCAGCGCGCGACGACCTGATACGGCTGGATCGATCGTCCCACCCAGAGTAGGTTCTCGCCCGCCGACCAGTAGCGAAAGCCGCGGCTGCCATAGAGGCGCTGGACGCGGGTGGAGAAGCTCGCGCCGTTCGCCGAGTAGTGAGAGAAATAGCCTCTGTGCGCCATCTGCAGCGAATGACTGTCGGCCGAGCGCACCAGTTCGGGGACGAGTCGTAGGCAGCGAAGTCCGTAATGCTTGCGCACGGTATTGATGCTCGTCGCCAGCCGGGCCTCGAAATCCGGCGCCACGCTGGTGCGGTTCCGTGCCGCGACTTCGATGCGCGAGCTCGCAGTTGCCTCCTGTGCCGACAAGACCAGGGGAAGTAGAGCGAGCATCGTCACTACTGCGGTCTTGATAAACCGCGAGCGCATAACACCACTCCAACCATTCACTGTCCTGGTCGTCTCGCCTCCCCCCGAAGCGCCGTTTTTCACGCGACCGCGTTGGCGCACGATCCTAGAGGATCGCAGCCCCCGATGAAAGGGGAACACACGCTCCCGACGGCGCGGCACGCATACGGTTGCGGAAGCGGCGCAAGCGGGCACAAGTACGATCTGGAGCGGTGAAAATGCGCGCAAGACAGCGAAGACGACAAGACGAGCTCGACGGGACCGGGCGTCCGTACGAGGGTGAGCCCGCTTCTGGCGGCTCGACGCGATCGCGCCGCTTCGTCCGCCACCTCGGCCAGGTGATCGCGGTGCTGGGCGTCCTCGTGATCGGATGGTCGGTCTACATCTACTTCTACAGCGATCCGATCACGGCTCTTTATCAGGATTGGCGCCAGCACCAGTTGACGCACCAGTTGAACGGAGAGTTCAAGAATTTCAAGTCGCCCGTTCCACTTTCGACTCCACGTCAGAAAGCGCCGTCCGCCGCCGCGATCCACGCGGCCGCCGAGCGATTCTCCCAGCAGGCCCACCAGGGCGAGCCGATCGGCCGGATCGAGATCTCGCGCATCCACATCAGCAAGGTGGTGGTCAACGGCACCCGCTGGGCGGAAGATCTGAGTCGCGGGCCCGGTCGCTATCCGCAGAGCTCCTGGCCCGGGCTCGGCAAGGTGACTGCTATCGCCGGACACCGCACGACCTTCGGAGCGCCCTTCCGCCACATCGACGAGATCACCCGCGGCGACCGGATCGTGCTGCTGATGCCCTACGGAACCTTCACCTACCGTGTCTTCGCCCACGAAATCGTGAGAAACAATGACTGGAGCATCCTCCACAGAAGACCCTTCGACACACTGGTGCTCTCGGCCTGTCACCCGCTCTACAGCGCCTCTCATCGTTGGATCGTGTTCGCCCGTTTGCTTTCTGTTGCCGCGCCTGCGCGCGTGAAGTAAACGGGAGAAAACGCCTATCCGGCGCCCAATTCGATCCGGCAGCGTGTGTCGCCGAGCACTGAAGGCCCTCTCGGGAAATAAGCAACCCGCAGTCGAGCGCGGTGAGTCGTTCGATTCGATCGCTCACGGTTGAGCGCCCTGTGGCTCCCATCACGTCGAGCTGGCGCCNNCCGACTCGCAGACGATCAACAAGAAGCCGATCGGGCCGGTGATCGCGCGCCACCTGCGCTTCGATAAGGCCGAGAACGCCTTCCAGCACCTGCACGAGTACCGGCCGGAGCTGCTCGGAATCCCGCAAGTCTCGATCTCCGACGAGCTCGCCGACCGCATCGTCACCTTCACAATGTCCCGTTCGGTCTCTTTCTGCGAGTCCGGGATCGGGCACTATACTCGCGCTTCCGAAGCGGAGCACAACTCGAAAGGTCGGCGGATGAAGCGCGGAGACTTCTACGGCGAAGAGACACTCGTACTAGAGAACGAGCACCTGCGGGTCGAGGTTCTCGCCGCCGCCGGACCACGGATCGTGCGCGTGCAGCTCGCCGGCTCGAGCGAGAACGTGCTCGCGGAGGTCGCCGACATCGGCTCGGACACGCCCTGGGGCTACTACCGGCTGCGCGGCGGGCACCGACTCTGGTTCGCACCCGAGAATCCTCCGNNTGCGCAAGACGATCGAGATCGAGCTCGCCACGGAGCGCGCAGACATGACGGTGAAACACGGCCTCCGAAACGAAGGAGAGGAGACGGTCGAGCACGCTCCCTGGGCGATCACGATCATGCCGTTCGGCGGCGTCGCCATCCTTCCGCAACAGCGCGGTCCGATCGGCGACAAAGAGTTCCTACCCAATCGCACGCTGACCTTCTGGCCCTATAGCTCGATCCTCGACTCTCGCCTCGAGCTGGGCGACGAACTGGTGCTCGTCCACGGCGAACCGGCGCCAACGCCGTTCAAGATCGGCTACCTGAACCGGGTGGGCTGGGTCGCCTACCTTCGGAATGGGATTCTCCTGCGCAAGGGCTTCGATCCGCAGCCCGAGCTCAAGCATCCCGATTTGGGCTCGAACGCCGAGGTCTACTGCAACGACCGCATATTCGAGCTCGAGACGCTAGGCCCGCTCTCGGTGCTCGAGCCCGGCGCCGAGGCCTGGCACGAGGAGCGCTGGCAACTGCGAAGCGTCGGCTCGATCAAGCCCGGCGCGAAGCAGATCGCTGCCGCGCTCGCCGAACTGGACGCTTAGAGCCCGTTCCGAAGGGACCTGCGACCTGGTGGATTAGACTCCTGCGAGGCGCTTTAGCGAGCCTTTCTACCGGCGATGTATAGCGAAAACCAGTCGCGCGCCAGGCTGGCGACTTGTTCGAGTGCTCCCGGCTCCTCGAAAAGGTGCGTCGCCCCGGGCACGATCTCGAGCTTGCACTCGGCCACTAGATCCTCGGCGGCGCGGCGGTTGAGGTCGAGGACGACGGTGTCGCACTCGCCGACGATGAGGAGCGTCGGCG
The DNA here is from genome assembly GCA_003170155.1 of Actinomycetota bacterium. Classification (GTDB taxonomy): domain Bacteria; phylum Actinomycetota; class Thermoleophilia; order Gaiellales; family Gaiellaceae; genus Fen-549. Next base: position 19,277 of record PMZQ01000101.1, read on the forward strand.
CACTCACGCGCCGAAGCGCCTTTCCCGCGAGATCGGGGCGCCCGCCACGCGAGACGACGGCCCTGACCAACTCCGGCCGCTACGAAGCCGCCAAGAGCGCCGCGCCGGCACCCGTACTGGCTCCGAAGAACCCGATCGGCAACGAGATCGTTTTATCGCCCAGGAGCAGCCAGGAGCTGACTGCTAGGAGCCGGTCGGCGAGCAGGGAGATGTCAAAGCGCAGAGCCCCCGTCCGCGAATCTTCCTTCTCCTCCTGTTCGCTCAGCAGGTCGATCAGCATCGTTGCCAGGCCGGCACGCTCGAGAACCGTGGCGACACCGCGGTTGCGCGGACTGAAGCGGCTCGAGCCCGAGCCGTGAGCGAAGAGGACGATCCCGCTCGCCTGCTCGGGCACTCGCAGCGTGCCGGCGATCCGCGCCTCTCCCACCGGGATCGTCACCGTCTCCTCGTGTACGTTCATCGATCGATCTCCTCCGCTTTCTCGAGCAGCTCCCTCACTTCGGCATCGGTCAGCTGTTCGAAGCGGTCGTACCAGAGACTGACAGCCTGGAACTTCTCGGGTGTCAGCGGACTCACCAGCTCGTTCACCTCGGCGCGTAGGAGCGAGCAGGTCTCGGCCGCTGCGGTGGGGACGGCGACGACGATCCACGCCGGCGCCTGCGCCCGTACGGCGGCGATCGCTGCACGCATGCTGGCGCCGGTAGCGAGCCCATCGTCGACGATAATCACGGTCCTACCCGAGAGCGCGGTCGGCAGCCGCTCTCCGCGATACAGGTGCTCGCGCCGTTCCAGTTCGCCACGCTCGCGCTCGCTGATCGCGTCGATCAGGTTGGGCGCGAGGTCGAGTCGCCGAACCACGTCCTGGTTCAGCACTCGTACGCCTCCGGAAGCAAGCGCGCCGAACGCAAGCTCTTCTTGGCCGGGGACGCCGAGCTTGCGAACCACGAACACCTCGAGCGGCGCTCCGAGCATGCGCGCGATCTCGAGCCCAACCGGAACGCCTCCGCGAGGAAGAGCGACAACAACGACGTCGTCCCTCCTCGCGTAGCCGGAAAGAAGCGCACCAAGACAGCGACCCGCGTGTGCGCGATCGCGAAAGCGGCCTGGTATCGAAGGCTGATCGCCCTGCACTGCTCGCTCGCCCCTCTCGATTGAGATCTCCAGAGGAGAGCATGCAACAATTGTGAGCCCGATGACGCTCGGATTCAGGGAATGTCTAGGAGCTCTAGCGGCCTCTACGCCGAGCCCTACGAGTTGCAGGTGAAGACCTACCGCGAGCACTCGTTCGGTTCGCGGACAGGTGCCCGGCCCTACGCCTACACTCCGACGAGGGTGAGCGAGTTATACGTATCTGTCAGAGAGAAGGTCTTGCCCTCACGCCGCGAGGCACGCGTCACCACCGAGGTCGTTCCGCGCGGGCCTTACTCTCTCGCGCTCTCGACGCGGGGCGCCGGGGACACCTGCAGACGCGTCTCCGGCGGCGTTCTCACTACGCTGCTCGAGATCGACGGACGGATCGAGCTCGCCGAGGCCGGGCAGCGCTCCGACGGAACGGTCGTCCTGCGCGCGGAGAGCGCGAGCGGTGTCGAGGCACTCCGTTTCCAGCTGGCGCTCGACGACGACCACTCGGCCTTCCTCGAGCACTTTGCGCGCGATCCTCTTCTCGGCCGCTCGACCCGAGCGCTGCGTGGCCTCCGACCGATTCGCCTCGCCACGATCACGCACGCACTCCTGCGCGCGCTCTGCGGCCAGCTGATCACCGCCCGCGAGGCGCGGGCGATCGAGGCCCGCGTCATCCACAGAGTCTCACAGCGCGAGTCCGAGAGTGGTCTCTGCGCACCGCCCACACAGGCGCAACTGGCGGCGCTCGCCCCGGCCGAGCTCTGCCGGCTCGGTCTGGCGGCGCGGCGCGCCTCAGCGCTCGTTCGCCTCTGCCGAATGATCGACCTGGAACGCCTTCGCGGTCTTCCGCTCGAGTGCGTGCTCGCCCGTCTCGAGCGCGAGCGCACGATCGGACCCTGGTCGCTCGGAGTTCTCTG
>PMZQ01000029.1 GCA_003170155.1 Actinomycetota bacterium
CGGGAGCCGATTCCGCCAGGCTCGCACGACCGATGCGGCCGATCCACGGCGCCAGTGACCACCCGGTCCGCTTCCCGCACCACCGGTGCGCCTTCACGAACCGTGCGGCCCCCGGCATCCGCGCCTCGACCACCTCGGCCGCACGTTCCTAACGAAATCGGCTCCTGGTGCGATCGGTGAGTGCGAGGCTAGGACGCAGCGTCACGTTCGTAGCCGGCGGCTACGGGCGCGACCGAGGACAACGAATCGTGCTTGCCGAGCGCGGCCAGGCAGCGGAGTGCTTCGTTTTGAGGCGAGTTCGATGAGGCTGCACGCGATCGTCGAGGAGATCGAGACCGCCCGTGTTGCCGTCGAGGGTGGAGCCACCGTCGTGCAGCTGCGCCTGAAGGGCTTGCCGACGGATGAGCTGATCGAGCGAGGCCGGACCTTCCGCGAGCTTCCGGCGACCTTGATCGTCAACGACGACGTGCGGGCGGCGATCGCGCTTGCGGCCGACGGCGTTCATCTCGGACGTAGCGACGAGGGCATCGAGTCGGCGCTGGCGGCGGGGCTCGTACTCGGGCTTTCGGCCTCGAGCGTCGAGGAGGCCGTCGAGGCTCAGCAACACGGTGCGGCCTACATCGGCGCCGGGCCGGTCTGGGCGACGCCGTCGAAGACCGACGCAGCCCCGGCGATCGGGCTGGACGGCCTGGCGGCGATCTGTAAAGCGGTGTCGGTTCCGGTGGTGGCGATCGGCAGCGTCGATGCTTCCAACGCCGCCGACTGCATCCGAGCGGGCGCCTCGGGCGTGGCCGTGATCCGCGCCGCACGCGATTCGCGCGCAATCATCGAGGCGATCGATGCGGCTCTCTGAGCTGGGAGAGTTCGGCCTGCTCGGCGAGCTCGCGCGCCGCGGCCTGGTGCAGCGGATCGAGAACGACGCCGCCCGCTTCGCGCCCGATTTCGTCGTCACGCAGGATGCGCTCGTCGAGGGTGTCCACTTCCGTCTCGACTGGACGGGATGGCGCGACCTCGGCTACAAGGCGGCGGCTGTCAACATCTCCGATCTGGCCGCCTCGGGCGCCGAGCCGGAGGCCCTGATCGTCTCGCTCGGGCTGCCCCGCGAGACCGAGGCGGACGACGTGATCGAGCTCTACGAGGGGATCGCCGAGGCTGGGGTGCCGGTGCTCGGCGGCGATACGACTTCAGCCGATCGCCTCTATCTGAGCGTGACCGCGCTTGGTCGGGCCTCGCGAGTGCCCGGCCGAGAAGGAGCCCGTCCCGGCGATCTGCTCGTCGTCACCGACCCGCTCGGAGCCTCCGCCGCGGGCTTCCACTGCCTGAAAGAAGGGATCAAAAGCTCGCTCGTTCGCTCGCATTTGCGCCCGCCTCTGCGGGTCGTCGAAGGAAAGGAGCTGGCCGGCACCGCTCACGCCATGCTCGACATCTCGGACGGGCTCGCCTCCGACGCCCAGCGCATCGCCGAGCGCTCGCACTGCCGCCTGGTGATCGAGCTCGAGCGGGTGCCCATCGCCGACGGTGTCGCCGAGATCGCCGAGCGCGTCCACGACGACGTCTATTCGCTGGCCTGCGCTTTCGGCGAGGATTATGAGCTACTGGCCGCAGTTCTCGAGCCCGGTCGCTTCACTGTCGTCGGCCGCTGCGAGGAGGGCGAGGGTGTGGTGTTTCTACGCGATGGCGAGCCTGTTGAGCGCTCCGGCTGGGATCACTTTCGGGACTGACGAGGCACGCTTAGGCGCGCGGCCGCAGGAGGATTCGGGACGCTGGAAGGCCTGTTTCGATGAGGCGATCGAATGCGGAATCGAGCACGGGTCGACTGGCCGATAGCACCACGAAGCAAGCGTGCGATAGATATGCGAACGAGTGGACGCCTCGCCCGTAGAAGTAGGCCAGCTTGTCATTCATCGATTGTTCCCGCTCTTCGTTCCGCGAAAAACTCTGGTCGAACACCAGCACTAAGCGCTGCGGGTCATCTAGACAAAGATCCACGAGTTCCGGCCCGAAGACGTATTTAGCGCTTCTCGCGCCTCCGCATGGCTTCAATTTGATGCCGGTGTCCGGATCGAGGAACACGTAGAGACGGTTAGGCATGACACGGAGATGCTGCGCCCGATCAACTTCCGCCGCCAGCACGCCAGGTGACGCGATGCGAACTCCCAAGAACTCCTCGAACGCAGCGAGATCGAGCTCGGAGACTTCGTGCGTGAGCATTGGAAACGCGTCCCACGAAGCCGTTGGTCCCAGCGACCGCAACAAGAAGCGCTTCACGACGTCATACGAGTCACCGAAATACTCCATTCTCACGAGAGTCCCTCGATTTACTTCTTCGGCTCGGTGTCGTCCGTGGCGATTCGCGGTCGCCAGCGGCCCAGCTTCAGCGCCGGCACCTTCCAGAACGCCTCGAGCACGATCCGCTTGCCCATCTTCGAGCCGCCGGCGACGCGATCGGAGAAGGCGATCGGAATCTCCTCCACGCGGAAACCGGCGCGCAGGGCTCTGTAGGTCGTCTCGATCTGGAAGGCGTAGCCGCGGGCCGAGATGGTGCCGGGCTCGATCGCCTCGATCACCTCGCAGCGGTAGCACTTGAAGCCGCCGGTCAGGTCGCGGATCGGGACGTGCAGGAGCGTTCGCGCGTAGAAGGAGCCGCCGATCGAGATGGCCCGCCTGACCCGGCTCCAGTTTCGAGTGCCGCCACCGGCGATGTAGCGCGAGCCGAGCACGAGGTCGGCGTCGTACGCGGCCTCGATCAGGCGCGGCACGTCGGCCGGGTTGTGCGAGAAGTCGCAGTCCATCTCCAGCACCAGCTCGGCGCCGTGCTCGAGTGCCCA
>PMZQ01000053.1:0-1797 GCA_003170155.1 Actinomycetota bacterium
CCAGGCGGTACGATCACTTCAGGCAACTGCTAAGCCAACGAACGTATAGCTTCACCGAGAAGGGCGCGTCCAACGCGCCCTTCTTTCTTTAGCGATGTACAACCAGATACGCCCACGGAAGCTTTTCCGGCCTGCTGGGCTTGACTATGTAAAGCACCGTGGCAACACGGGACGAAGACCCGGCGCTCCGAGAAACCAGCGAATCATCTGTGCTGTCTTGAGCGGGATGCCGAGCTAGGGGCAGTGGCCGACACCGTCGAGCTCGTAAAGTCCGCGTGCGGCGGCAGACGGCCACGCCAGGAGCTTGTCGTCGCTGCCCCACAACACTCGCACCGGGCGGGTGATCCTCTCCGGGTCGAGGCTCCAGCCCTCGCGGAGCGCGCGCTCGATCAGTGGCCCCGCTTCCTCGCAGACCGCGACGCCGAGCATCAGGCAGGCGAGCAGCTAGGCCGGAACGTGCGAGTATCAGGTGAGAGCTTGCTCGCACATCCGTCCATACCGCCCTCTGTCTGTGCCTTCCCGCCGGCAGTACGACCCGTCCGAACTTAGGTTCAACGCGGCGCCGTGCCCCTTTGATGAAGGGGCACGGGTTTTTGATCGTGATCGGCTAGAGCGCTTCCTCTTTTCACAAGCAACGTCTTTGACAGAGGAGGTGCCACTTGTAAGTGTGCAGATGTAATCGAGTGAGGGGGCAAAAGATGCGCAAACCACTCGGGAGGCCGTCGCCAGCGATGGTCGTCGCCTGCCTGGCGCTGTTCGTGGCGTTGACGGGAACGAGCATTGCCGCGAGCCACTACCTGATCACTTCGACCAAGCAGATCAAGCCGAGCGTACTCAAGCAGCTNNGCGACTGGAGCGACTGGAGCGACTGGACCGGCAGGGCCTAAGGGAGATACCGGCGCTACTGGAGCCACTGGACCTAGCGGCGCGACTCAGGTGGTCGTCTACTCTGCGACGTCTACCTCCGCCGCCGGAGCAGGCGGTAGCTCTACGGTGGAAGTGAGTTGTCCGTCTGGAACGGTGGCAACTGGGGGCGGAGCCGGCTGGGTTTTCCCCAACCAAGCTGCACAACCCATACCGGTCGTAAGCGTGAGTGTCCCGCTTATCGTATGGCCATCCACTACCAAGCCGACCGGATGGAGAGCCGTAGTCCGTAACACTGGCGCCGGCTCTGTTTACGCAGAGGCCGAGGCCATTTGCGCTTCTCCCTAACCGGTAGCCGGGAGCCTTCCGGAATCGATCGATCGTATTAGTCCGGGGACGCCCCTCCGACTTCGGGCTACATTCCCGAACGCTCGCCCAGGCGACTCTAGCGTCGGGTACCACTGTGACATGCTGGCGCAGCCAACAGGCCTTAGGCCCGGTGGCCTCCGTTTGGGACAGTTAAGAAACCGCTACCAACTGTTCGTCCCGCCGGTCATTAGCGACGCAACCAGGAGCGCAGGCGCGATTGGCGCGCCAACAGTATTCCAGCGGCGGTCACGACAAGGATGGTGATGAGCGAAACCGGCCACATCGGCTGGTGCCCGCTCGCCCAAACTGGGATCACGACCGCCAGAACGACAGCGCCGAGGATGAGTCTGTAGATGACGCTGTGCAAAGTGAACCTGTCACGCATGGGGCAATGCTAAGGCAAGCACTCGCCTCCAGCCGCTCCCTTTCGACTCCCGACGCTCTGGGTGTATTCGCGAACGCTGGCCCAGTCGGTGCCGCCTACCTCGGACGTTTCAGTAGAGCCACGATGGGAACTACCTGCGTCTACCAATCGGAACGATGCGGAAAGGACGCAAAGAGATG
>PMZQ01000053.1:1820-60590 GCA_003170155.1 Actinomycetota bacterium
ACGGGCAGATCCAGGTGTTCGACGTCTGGGATTCCAAGGAGTCGTTTGAGGCCTTTGGACCGACGCTGTTGCCGATCATGGGCGCGCTCGGGGCCGATCCCGGTCAGCCGCAGGTCTCCCCGGTGTGCAACATCATCAAGGGCTAGTACCGGTGCAAGTCGGCCCGCAAAGCGGGCCTCAACTTGCGCCGGCGTTATGTCCAACGAGTCACGCGCCTGCGGCGCTTTTGACTCGGCTGCTCCTTGGCGACGTCGTGGGCTGTCCGCGGGTGTGGGCGGGGTCCGTGGCGGCGTGGGAGTTGGAGACTGCGGTGGGTGAGCCACGCCCGCGTAGGTCGGTCGCGGCGGCAGAACACGAGGGTGATCGAGCGTGAGGGCCGAGCCGGCCGAGTTGCGCTCTCTATTCCTCGTTGAAGACCTTGCGGGTGGGATCGGCGTCGGCCCATGCGCGCGCGCGACTCCCTCGGTGTTAACGGTGCCGCCGAGCCAACGTGGTACCATATAGACTAAAGTTTCAATTTGTATGAAAATTGAAAATCGTGCTATTCTCGCTCTATGCAGAAGGTGCTAAACGGTCAAGACATCGTGCTCGCACTACGACTCGTGTCGCTCGGTATGAGCGAGAGCCGCCCCACGCTCGAGAAGATCGGTAGCGCGCTCGAGATTGGGCCATCGGGCGTGAAGGGATCGCTCGACCGCCTTCAGAGTGCTCGCCTTGCCGACCAAGAGCGCCGGCCGCTGCTCCCACAGCTCGACGAGTTCCTTGTTCATGGCGTGCAGTTCAGCTTTCCGGCTAGCGCGGGGCCACCCGTGCGCGGGATCCCGACTGCCTGGGGCGTGGAGGGTCTGCTGCCAGACTACGTGAGCGAAGGCCCCGTCCCGGTCTGGCGCTTCGGCGCCGGAGAGGTTCGCGGATACGCGCTCGAGCCGCTCTCGAAGCGGGCTCTTCTCGCTCGGGGAAACGACCCGGTGCTCTACAACCTGCTCGCCCTAGTCGACGCCCTCCGTCTGGGCGATGCTCGCGTGCGAGCGCTCGCAACGGATCGTCTCCAGCAGATGTTGAGCTCGAGTCAATCAGACCTATGATCGATCTTCTCGAGCTCGCCTGCCGCGCGCTGGGACCCCTGCGGGAAGAGGTCGTGTTGCTCGGCGGCGCATCAATTCCGCTCTGGATCACCGATCCGGCAGCGCGCCCGGCGCGGTTGAGCAAGGACGTCGACGTGATAGTCGAGGTCGCGACCTACGTCGCCTATCAACGCTTCGCGGAGCGCTTGCGCGAGCAGAAGTTCGCAGAAGACGCTGAGAGCAAGGCGATCTGTCGCTTCGTTTACCGCGAGGAGGCAACCGAGCTGGTGCTCGACGTGATGCCGACGAGTGAGAGCGTCCTAGGTTTCGGCGGCGGTTGGGCGCAGCAGGCATTTTCGGCGGCGGAGTGGATCACGCTGCCGTCGGGTTTCGAGATTCGCGCCGTAACTCCGCCGTATCTCCTGGCGACGAAAATCGAAGCTTTTCGGGGTCGCGGGAAGGGTGACTTCCTCACCAGCCACGATTTCGAGGACGTCGTTGTGCTCATCGACGGTCGGAATGAGCTCCAACGGGAACTCGAGCGGGCAGAGCCCGAGTTGAAACGGTTCATTGCCGAGGCGATTGACCAGATGCGTCGTGACCCGCTCTTCCGCGGCGGCTTAGAGGGAGCGATTGGCCCCTTCGATCGCGAACGGGTTCCGATCGTTGACGAGCGGCTGGCATCGATCGCAGAGCTAACGGGCGAAGGCGCCTCGGGAACAGCCTGAAGGTCGCTCAGGCCCTATCGAGACCCGGCAGGCCAACCGGCTTCATAAGTAGCCACGATCCGGTCGAGCTGCGTGCTCCATCCCTCGTTGACGACCTTTCGGGCCGGGTCGGCCTCGAACCAGGCGAGCGAGCGCGCGACTCCCTCGGCGAACGAGACGGTTGCATTCCAGCCGGGCACGAAGCGCTTGATCTTGGCGTTGTCGAAGACCAGCGAATGCGACTTGTCGCCGAGGAGTTCCACGCCCAGTTCGGGATCGATGGCGGCCATGAAGTCGGACGGGATGTGCACGATCTGCGCCTCGAGGCCGGCAGCGGCGGCGATCGTCTCGTTGATCTGATTCCAAGTCAGCACCTCGTCGGAGGTGATGTGGAAGCTCTCGCCGGCGGCCTCGATGTTGCCGAGGATTCCCACCAGCGCTCGCGCGAAGTCGCTGTTGTGCGTCATCGTCCAGAGCGACTCGCCGTCGCCGGGAACGATCACCTTCTTGCCGCGGCGCATCCGCTCGATGATGGTGTAGTCCTGGCCCTCGATAGCGGTCGGGATCCGGGTCTCGCCGTAGGTGTAGGACGGCCGCACGATCGTGACCGGGAAGCCGGCCCGCTCGTACTCGCGGCGCAGCCGCTTTTCGCAGGCGATCTTGTCGCGAGCGTACTGCCAGTGGGCATTCCCGAGTGGCGCCTCCTCGACGAGCGGGAAGAAGGGCGACGGCTTCTGGTACACGGTCGCCGAGCTGATGAAGACGTACTGCGAGATCCCGCTGCCAAACAACTCGATGTCGGTCTCGACGTGCTCGGGCACGAACGCAACCCAGTCCACGACGACGTCGAACTCCTCGCCTCGCAGCGCCTCGGCGGCGGACTCGCGGTCGCGGATATCGGCATGGATCCGCCGCACTCCGTCCGGAAGCGAGACGTCTGTCTGCCTGCGGTTGAGTAGCGTGAGGTCGATCTTTTGCTCGGCAAGCAGGTGCGTCGCCGCGATCGAGATGTTGCCGGTACCACCGATGAAGAGGACGCGCATATCTCTCCTGCTCTCGAGTTGACGTGTTAGCGAACGCTCTCGTGATCATAGAGACCCTCTGCCGAGAGGCCGCCCGCTGCTTTCCTCAGCCGTGGAACGATCGACTCACTTGCGTCACGAACAACCCTTGACACCAAACGGTGTCTGACACCGTTTGGGAGAAATACGGCGCTCGCTGCGAAAAGTTCCTGCCGGGATTAGGTTTTTCGGCGCTCGCGATCTTCGGCGATAGCCGGTTGCTGATAGACGGTCTCCAAAAGCATGCCTTACGCCTCGATTTCGTACTACGCCTGAAGCGCGCTGAGCACTGCGACTCCGATCGCAGTGACGACCACGCCCGCGATCCGAATGCGCCCGAGCTTCTCGCCGAAGAGCAGGTAGGCGGCGATTGCCGAGGTCACCGCGAACTGGGACCCGAGCACGGCGGTGACGGCGATTCCGTGCCGGGCGCCGAATGCGAAGGCGAGGTAGCCGCCGACCTCGGCGAGGCCGGTAGCGACGACTAGCACCGCCGCGCGACGGGTCAGGCGGATGCGGGAGCTGAGCACGAGCGGGATCGCCACTGCTACCACGCCGACGACTCGCGGCGGCAGCACGGCCCAGACGAGAGGCACTTCGGTGCTCACGCGCCCGGTCGCATAGAGGCACAGGCCGAAGGAGAGCGCGGCACCACTCGCGAGCAAAACCGCCTTGACGTCGTGGTGGCCCGGCGCCTCCTCGCCGGCAGAACCGGCCGCTACGGCGACGATGCCGATCACGATCACGGTCAGCGCTACGCCTCGGGGCAGGCCCAGCGTCTCGCCGGCGATGACCGCGATCACCGCGGCTATCGCTCCTTCCGTCGAGATGACCGGCGAGGCGAGGCCGACCTTGCCGATGCGAAGCGCCTCGTACACGAGCAGGAGCCCGCCGACGTTGCCCAGGCCCGAGATCAGCAGCCAGACCACGATCGTGCGATCGAGGTTCTTCGGAACGCCTTCAATCGCGGCAGCAGGCGCCGTGACGGCGAGCCCAACGATCATCACCCAGGCGAGCACCGAAACCGGGCTGATCAGCCGGCTCGCGCGCGACGAGCAGAGCGTCGTTACCGTCCAGAACGCGGCCGCAGCGAGCCCTCCGAAGATCGCTAACACGGCCTGACTCTAGCCCGCGGGCTCGCGCGCCCGGGAGTCGAACCAACCTCACGGTCGAGTCTCGGCGCGGGGTTGGATCTTGCATTCACGCATCGGACGCCCGGTCGCGGTTGTGCAGGGTAGGCTCGAAGAAGGAGCCAGCGATCCGGTGACTGCTCGAATCGGACGCCGTCGGACCTGCCGTCTAGCTCGAGTGCCCCGGTCACTCGGGTAGGCGGAACGCCCGTCTCGCCAGCCCGCAAGCGAGCTCGCCTGCGATCCGGGTTGCATCCTCCTCGTCGAGGATGCCGATCAGCACCTTCCTTGCTAGCCAGGCGCAGGTGGCCCGGCGCCAGACGTCGTGACGGGCCGGGATGGCGATCAGGTTGTGCGCATCGTCGACGAAGCCAGCCAGGTTTTGGAAGCCGGCCGTTTCGGTGATCGAATCGAGGTAGCGACCGATGCCGTTCGGGCTGTCATGGAACCACCAGGGTGGCCCCAGCAGCACCGCGGGGTAGTGACCGGCGAGTGGAGCGAGCTCGCGACTGTACGTGCTCTCATCGAGGGTGGAGAGGATCAGCCGCAGGCGCGGATCGTTGCCATGGGCGGCGAGAAGCGGGCGCAGACCGTGCGTCCAGTCGAGGGCGACCGGGATATCGCCGCCGATGTCCGAGCCAAAGCGTTCCTTCAGCTTGGAATTGTGGTCGCGCATGCTGCCGGCGCGAATCTGCATGACCAGGCCGTCGTCGCAACTCATGCGGGCCGTCTCCCAGAGCATATGGGCGCCGAAGCGCTCGGCTTCGCCGGGTGTGACCTCGGCCCTCAGCGCCCGCCGGAAGATCGACCCCGCCTCTTGCTCGGAGAGCCTTTCCGTCTGCAGAGTCTCGGTGGCGTGATCGGTCGCGGTAGCGCCGAGTGCCTTGAACGACGCCCGTCGCTCCTCGAGCACCTCGAGGAAGGCTCGGTAGTCTCCTATTTCCCGCTCGCAGACGGCTTCGAGCCTTTCTAGCGACTCGCGCCAACCCGGCGAGCCGATTGCAGTTACAGCCTCGGGGCGGAAAGTCGGGCGCACCCGCTTACCCCAGCCCTCTTCGTGCAGGCGTCTGTGCGGCTCGAGCCCGGACTCGGCTGCGTCGGTCGTTGCCAGCACCTCTATCCCGAAGCGGTCGAGCAGAGCTCTGGGAGCGAACTCCGCCGACTCGAGCTGCTCGGCGAGAAGGTCGTAGATCGCCTGGGCGTTCACGCTCGTGAGGCGCTCCTCTATCCCGAACACGTTCGCAAGGGTCGCGGCTGTCCAGAGCCCACTCGGCGTTCCACTGAAGAGCTGGAAGTTGTCGGCTAGGCGCTGCCAGACCTTACGGTCGTCGCCTTCCACCGGCTCCTCGCCGAGCGGCGTGAGACCGAGCTGCTCCAGCCGTATCCCTTGCGAGTAGAGCATGCGCAACACGTAGTGATCGTTCGAGACGAAGAGGCGCCCGGGCGGGCCGAGCCTCGCCTCTGGATCGGCCAGGAGCTCGGCGGGAACGTGGCCGTGCGGACTGACGATCGGAAGATCTGCGACCGACTCGTAGAGGCGGCGAGCGAGCCTGCGCTCGAGCTCGTTCGTACCCAGCAGGCGATCGGAGAATGGAGTTGGGCTAGATACCACCGAACGCGTCCATTCCTCCGTCCACCGTCGCGACGGTGCCGTTCACGAAGGAGGCGCCCGAGCCGGCCAGCCAGAGTACGGTCGAGACGAGTTCGTCGGGAACCCCGAAGCGGCCGGCCGGAGTCGCTTGCACGACCCTTCTGCCGCGGTCGGTCAGGTCACCCTCGGCGTCGAGCAGAAGCGATCTGTTCTGCTCGGCGAGGAAGAAGCCGGGCGCGATCGCGTTCACCCGGATGCGCTCGCCGTAGCGTCGCGCCATCTCAACCGCCAGCCAGCGGGTGAAGTTCTCGACCCCCGCCTTGGCCGCCGCGTAAGCGACCACACCGCTAGCCGGTCGCCGCGCTGTCAGCGAGGAGATGTTCACGATCGAGCGTCCCTGCGCCTCGCCCTCGCTCATCGTCCGGGCGAAGATCTGGCTAGGCAGAACCGTCCCGAGCAGGTTGAGGCGGACGGTGCGCTCGAAATCCTCGGCCGGCAGGTCGAAGAAGGATCTCGCCTCGTTGACGATCGCTTCCGGGAGGTTGCCTCCGGCAGCGTTGACGAGTACGTCCACGCACCCCCAGCGCCCGAGTACCGCCTCGCAGGCGCTCTCCAGCTGCGAGCGGCTGGTCACGTCGGCCTCGATCCCCATCGCCTCGCCGCCCGTCCGGGCGATCGTCTCGATCACGGCGTCGATCGGGTCGCGCTTGCGTGCGAGCACCGCCACTCGAGCTCCGGCTTGTGCCAGCCCGTGTGCGATCGCGCCTCCGAGCGCTCCGCTGCCACCGGTTACGACGGCGACGCGTCCGCCCAGGCCGAAGAGCTGCTCGAGATAGCCGTCTAGGCCGGTCTCCGTCATCGCCTGTGCCTCACCAGCTCGTGATCGAGCCGTCGCGCAGGCGGGCGACGGGAAGGTAGGCACGTTTGTAGGGGAAGCGCTCGAGCAGGCTCTCGTTCAGCTCGATGCCCAATCCCGGCTCTTCGCCCGGGTGCAAATAGCCGTTCTCGAAGTAGTAGGCGTGTGGGAAGACGGCGTCGGTCTCCTCGCTGTGGTGCATGTACTCCTGGATGCCGAAGTTCGGCACCGAGATGTCGAAGTGCAGTGCGGCGGCCAGGCAGACGGGGGAGAGGTCGGTGGCGCCGTGGCAGCCCGTGCGAACGTTGTAGAGCTCGGCAAGGGTGGCGATCTTACGCAGGTGCGTGATCCCACCCGAGTGGGCCGCGTCCATACGGACGTAGTCGATCAGCTGCTCCGTGATCAGCTGTTGGCAGTCCCAGATCGTGTTGAACACCTCGCCGACGGCGATCGGCGTGGTGGTGTGCCGGCGGATGATCCGGAACGACTCTTGATTCTCCGCGGGCGTCGGGTCTTCGAGCCAGAAAAGCGAGCAGTCCTCGATCCGCTTGCCGAGCTCGGCCGCCTCGATCGGTGTCAGGCGGTGGTGGGCGTCGTGCAGCAGGTGGAAGTCGAAGCCGAGCTCCTCGCGCACGGCATGCAGGAGCTTGGGAACGAACTCGAGGTAGGGGCGTGTCTCCCAGACCGTCTCCAGTGGCAGTTCGCCCTCCGCCGGCTCGTAGCGGAGCTGCTCTTTACTGATCCCGTACATCTTCTCCAGCCCCGGTACGAGCGTCTGGGCGCGCACGGCCAGGTAGCCGCGCTCGAGGAAGCGCTCGATCGCACGCAGGGTGGAGGGGATGTCTTCGCCGTTCGCGTGTCCGTAGACCAGTACTCCGTTGCGCGCCTTGCCGCCAAGGAGCTGGTACACGGGCATCCCGGCCGCCTTGCCTTTGATGTCCCAGAGCGCGAGATCGACGGCGCCGATCGCGTTCATCGTCACCGGCCCGCGGCGCCAGTAGGCGCCTCTATAGAGATACTGCCAGATGTCCTCGATCTGGCTGGCGTCGCGACCGATCAGGAGCGGGCAGACGTGATCGGTGAGGTAACTCGCGACGGCCAGCTCGCGCCCGTTCAGGGTCGCGTCGCCGAGTCCGGTAAGGCCCGACTCGGTTGTCAGCTTCAGGGTGACGAAGTTCCTGCCCGGGGAGCAGACAAATACCTTCGCATCGACGATCTTCACCTTCCACCTACCCTCTCGATCGCTGCGAGGGCAGGATAGCGTTCGAGCCGAGTTCCTGCGAGACCGGCACGATCGGCACCGGATCGACCTTTAGGACCTCGACATCCCCCGTCGCGTCCGCTAAGAGTTCGGCGATGGTGCGAGCACGGCTCCTGCTTCTCTTCGTCTCCGCCATGGCGCTGTGCGGACCGGCGGCGCTTGCCTCGGGGTCTGGTCAGAAACGTTCCATCAGGCCGGCCTTCCCCAGCTCGGCGCAGGTCGCCGCCGCGAAGCGCTACGTGAGCTCGCGCGCCGGAATCGTTTCCTTCACCGTCATCGACTCGCGTGGTAAGCGCTATTCGCTGGCCGGCGATCGCCAGTTCGTCACGGCCTCGGTTATCAAGGTCATGCTCATGGCCTGTTTCCTCAACATGAAGACGATCGAACACAAGTCGTTGACCTCGACCAACCGCAGCGATCTTCACGCCATGATCACGGAGTCGGACAACGACGCGGCCGACGAGATCTACGACCAGGTCGGAGACGGTCGCCTGTACAACCTCGCGCAACGCCTGGGCATGCGCCATTTCTCGATCTCTGGTTACTGGGCGAACGCGCAACTGACGACGAACGACCAGGCTCTGCTGATGGAGTACCTGTCCAGAGCCATCTATCCACGCCACTACGCATACGCTCGCTCGCTGCTCTCGTCGGTTGTTACTTGGGAGAGCTGGGGTATTCCTCGGGTTGCGCGGGCGCGCGGCTGGAAGGTCTTCTTCAAGGGGGGCTGGCGAGGATCAGATCGTGGCCAGCTCATACACCAGGTCGCTCGTCTCGAGCGGCGAGGACAGACGATCGTGATCTGTGTGATGACCGACGGCGATCCCGGCTCGGTCTACGGCCAGGAGACGGTCAACGGCATCGCGCAGAAACTGCTCCGCTAGGGCTTGCTGGCCGTGGCTGGAAGAGCGGGCAGGTAGATCGTTAACGTCGTGCCCACGTTCGGCTTGCTGTCGACGGAAATGCTCCCGCCGGAATCCTCGACGATCCCATAGATGGTGGAAAGGCCGAGACCGGTGCCGAGACCGGTGCTCTTGGTGGTGAAGAAGGGCTCGAAGATGCGCGCCTTCGTGTCTTCGTCCATGCCAACGCCGGAGTCCTCTACCGACAGCGTTACGTAGTGGCCCGGCGAAAGCGAGAAGTTGCCTTCGATCGTCTCCTCCTCGATCTCGACATTGCCGGTCGCGATCGCGATCTTTCCTCCCTCGGGCATCGCGTCTCTCGCATTCAGAACGAAGTTGACAAGCACCTGTTCGATCTGGCCACGGTCGGCCGCAACCAGGGCGACCGTTGGAGTGAGCGCCGTAGTTAGCTCGATATCGCTTCGAATCAGCTGGAGCAGGAGCGGTTTCGTCTGCACGATGACCGCGTTCAGGTCGAGACAAACGAGTTTTCCGGCCTCGCGGTGGCTGAAGAGCAGAAGCTCGCGCGTGACCGAGGCCGCATGATCGGCTGCCCGTTTGATCTGCTCGGCTTCTTGGTGGCCATCGGCACCCTCGGGGAGCTTCACCAGTAGGAGCTCGCAGTAACCGATCAGCGCGGTGAGGATGTTGTTGAAGTTATGCGCCACACCGCCCGCGAGCCTGCCGACCGTTTCCATCTTCTGCGCCTGCGCGAGTTTCTCGGTGAGTAGAGCGCGCGCGCGCTCTTGTTGTTTTCTCTCGCTGACGTCGCGCGCGAAGCCGCAGTTGTACTCCTTGCCACCGAACTGAACGTAGGTAGCCATAATCTCGACCGGGAACTCGCTCCCATCCTTGCGCCGGTGCACCGACTCGACAAAAAAGAAGCCGTCGGTTCGCAGCTGTTCCCAGATGCCCTTCAGAGTCTCGGGCGTGGCCCGCGGATTGAGGAAGCTGGCGGGCTTGCCGATTAGCTCCTCGCGCGTGTAGCCAACGGCTGCGCAGGCGGCGTCGTTGACGTAGAAGCACCTGTTATCGCTGTCCATCCAGTAGGCGCCGTCGGAGTGCATGTCCAGCGAGTGCTTGAGGAGCGAGATCTGCTCCTCTGCGCGTCTACGTTCAGTGATGTCGATGCCGATCGAGACCATTCCGACGATCTCGTTGTTGAGCTGCAGGTTGCTTTTCCGCCAGAGGATGTAGCGCTCTTCGCCCGCCTTGGTCAGGATCGGGGTCTCTGACCTGACCGGAATCTCACCGGCGCTGAAGCGCTGGAACTCCTCCCAGACCTCGGGGTAGCGATCATTAGGCACCAGGATCTCGAACCAGTTCTTCCCTTCGATCTCCTCACGCGAGTAGCCGGCGAGCTCCTCAAAGGCGTGGTTGGCAAACTGGATCTCACCCCTGCCGCTCAGCTGGACGACCAAGGCATTGGTGGTCTCGAGCAGATTGTCCGCGAACTCGCGGGCCTCCTTCTCGTTTTCCTCGGCTCGCTTGCGCTCGGTGATGTCCTCGACGACCGAGACCAAGCGGAGGGGCGTTCCTCTCTTGTCGCGCGCCACCGAGACCGATGCCCGGCCCCATACGGACTCGCCGTCCTTGCGAACGAAGCGGTGCTCGAGTGCGATCTCGTCACGCTTCCCTCCGATCAGCTCCTCTCGGGCCGCTGCAACTTTCTCGCGGTCGTCCGGGTGCACGGTGTCGCCGATTCGCTGCTTTTTCCACTCACTCTGCGGATAACCGAGCATCCGCTCCAGCGCGGGGTTGCACGCGAGATGCCGGCCTTCGGGGTCGGCAATAGCGACTCCCACGGCGGTCTCATCGAAAACGGACCGCAACAACTCCTCGTTCACGGACGATCCGTCGAGTTTGCGGCTCGTACTCGTGGCCTTTACCGGCGTCGGCTTCCGACTTACGCTTGCGGGTTGCTCGGGCGTTTCCCCTCCGCAGTGTTAGTAGGAACTGAAACCGGCCCGATTAAGGCCGATAGGAGTTCTCCACCCGCGAGCCTAGCAACTCCGCGACCGCGACGCCTCGAAGCGAGAGCGATATCTGTGCGAGCGGCTCACCCGTCGTCGGCTTATGGCGCGTGGCGCCGTTTTCGAGTTCCGGCTCCGGCACAATCACCAGCTCGCAGAGCACGATCAACTGCGGCTCGAGTTGCTCGTCAAGCATCGAATCAGGTGCCCGAATCACGCCGACTGCGAACCCGGCGCCGGGCGTTGTGACCCAGTCCGTGAAACGCTGCCCCTCGGCCGCCCGCCGTACCGTTTCAAGCGGTTGCCAGACACTTTTACGGCTCTTCGATCGCGGGGCTCTTCTCGAGGAGGCCCGTTGATATCAAGCCCGCGGAGCCCGCGTACGCCAACGGAAGAGCGCGCTCGTGACAGTCCCGAGCAGCCAGCCGAGGATGGCGCTGAAGAGGACGATCCAGTCGAGCGAGGCGGTCGACGAGCCGAACACCCAGTTCAGCTTGACCTGAGACGTGTTCGCGATCACCAGCGCGACCAGGCACACGAGCAGCGCAACCGTGAAGGATGCATAGAGGTGGAAGCGAATTCGACGGGCCTCGCGGCTCAAGCGTGCTCCGCGTGTCTCGATGGCAGTCGCTGCAGCGGGAGCCTCGGCGATCTCCGGCGCGTCGGCGACAGCGGGTTTGCCGTTCGGGGTGGCGTTGGACGCGGGACGTATCGTGGTCCTGCTTTTTCCCAGGGGCATGGTTTCTCCGTTCGTTGGGCTAAGCAGCGCAGCTGAGTTGCGCCCAGGTCATTGCCGAATCTCGACCGGGGCCCATCGCGCGACGCGGTACGAGTTCTCCCCGAGCCACATCTCGGCTGACCCAGAGCCGGCCTGGTCGAGCCATCGATCGACTGTTTCCAGGACGCCAAGGACGATTCGGTCAGACTCCGCCTCAACTCGTACCTCGACTTCTGGGCGATCGTCCCAGAGTGATATGCAAGCAGTGCTAAGGGTGGCAGACAGGCGCTCGGCGAGCGCGCTCGCACTGCCGGCATCTGGTACTACGATCCGCATCTCCATCTCGATCCTCCTCAAGCCGGTCGACGGAAACCACTCCGCCCCGGTTGTTGAGGGTGGATCTGCGCGACGCCGATTCCTTTGGCAGTCGCGGGAGTGCGTGCGAAGCCGATCGTTTTGGCTCGCGGGATCAGTGTAGCGCGCAACGTCTAGAATTAGTGGTCCAGCACCCTCCAGCGCTTGAGTCGATGACCAGTAAAGAGATCTCGCGTCTGCGCATCCTGATCGCAAACGAGCGTAGAGACCGGCTCGAGCCGCTCGCTCGAGTCGTGACGGGGCTCGGCCACGAGGTGATCGCCCGTGAGATCGACGTCCGAGAAGTCGGCGCCGTGACCGCCAGGGAAAATCCCGATGTTGCGCTAGTCGGGCTCGGACTCAACTCTGACCATGCACTCGAGCTGATCGCGGAGATCGTTCACGAGTCGACCTGCCCCGTGATCGCCCTGCTATCGGCGACGGATCCCGCCTATATCCACCAGGCGGCCAGGCGCGGCGTCTTCGCCTACATCGTCGACACCGATGCCGAGGAGTTGCAGGGCGCGATCGACATCACCCTCCAACGTTTTGCCGAGTACCACAACCTACAAGGAGCGTTCGGGCGCCGGGCCATGATCGAGCAGGCGAAGGGCATCCTGATGGAGCGTTACGCCTTGAGTGGGCAGAACGCGTTTGAGATGCTACGCGACCACTCGCAGCACAACGGCCAAAAGCTCGCCGACGTCGCCGAGGCGATCGTCCGTAGCCACGTCCTACTGGTGCCGCCGGAGCCGCAGCTGCCCGACAAGCGCATTCTCACCCAGCGCGGCAAGGTCGAGGAGCGCTGGCTCGGCGAGACCGTCAGTATCGATTTCTCGATCGCTAAAGAGCAAGACGGAATTTGACGCTGGTATAGGACGTACGTTCCTGTTAAGCTTTTCCTTGCAGCGCCTCATTAAACGGCGCGGTATTCAGTAGCGGTGGCCTAAATCACCGGCCGGCGCGAAGGGTCCGCCCTTAGCAGAACGGGTCGGGGCAGGCTGACCAGAGTGGCGTCTTGGTTGGCGATGAAGTTCTCGCTGAAGGAGACCGATTATGACGCTTCCAATCTTCAAACGCCGTCCGGGCGCGAGGCGTTTTCGCTCGCGCGCGATGTGGGCGACAGCCCTGTTCGTGCTGTTTGGGCTCGGGACACTGGTCGGGCTTGTCGGCGGCGCTTCGGCGGCAGCGACAGCCGTGGGGCTCGGAACCGCAGACAGCTTCGCGGTCCTGGCCGGCTCCGGCATCACCAACACCGGCCCAACCACCGTCACCGGCGATCTCGGGACCTTCCCAACAACGACGATGACCGGAACCGCGTCGCTCACCGTGACCGGGGCAAACCACGCCGGCGACGCTGTCACACAGGGAGCGAAGAACGATCTGGTCACCGCCTACAACACCGCGGCCGGCGAGGGGCCGACTTCTCCGATCGCGGCCGACCTCGGCGGGCAAACCCTGGCGCCCGGGGTTTACAACTCCGCCTCCTCGGTCGGACTCACCGGGACGCTAACGCTTGACGCCGGCGGTAACCCGAACGCCGTCTTCGTCTTCCAGGCGGGCTCCTCACTCACCACGGCATCAGGGAGTCATGTGAGCATGATCAACGGCGCCCAGTCCTGCAACGTCTTCTGGCAGGTCGGCAGCTCCGCGACGCTCGGTACCGGCTCTACCTTCCGGGGCACTTTGATCGCGTTGACCAGCATCACCGTCACGACCGGAGCCACCGTCGACGGGCGCGTACTGGCCCGAAACGGCGCAGTCACACTCGACACCGACACGATCGCAAGGTCGACGTGCGCTGGTTCGTCGTCCACGACAGCCACCACGAAGACAGCGACCACGGAGACAACCGCAAAGAGTACTGCGGCGAAGAAGGCCGCCGCGAAGAAGGCCACCGCGAAGAAGGCTGCGGCGAAGAAGGCTGTGGCGAGTAGTAATCACGCCCAACCGGCCCGCAAGCGTGCCGCGTTTACAGGTTGAGCGATGTCCCCCTGGATCCTGAACGGGTCCCGCGACGACGAGCGGGCGGCGACGCCGCCCACTCGTCTCGTTTTTCGCGCGTACAGGTATTAGGAGTGGCGACCGTGCGCACTCGCTGTTTCCGGCTCACACTGCCAACGCTCGTGCTGTTCGCCGCGATGTGGACGGGAGCGGCACCGGCGCGCTCCGTCACACCGGCGGTCGTGAAGCCGATCCAGAAGTTGGCGGCGCTAAACAGCGCGCACGAGGCGTTCTCGAAGCCCGCTGAAGATTCAGCGCGGCTTGGTGTGGTGCCGGCGCGGCGGCCGATCACGGGGGAGCGGACGGTGCTTCCGGTTCTCGGTCAAAGGACCGGTGCCGGCGGGCTCCGATGGCTGCAGGTCAGGCTACCCGGGCGCCCGAACGGACATAAGGGGTGGATCAAACAACCTGGGACGGTTGCCTCGAAGACGGGCTGGCATATCGTCGTCTACACCTCCAGGCGACGCGTGACCTTCTACCAGTGGGGTCGCCGGGTGCGAACCGTCGAGGCAGTAGTGGGCAAGCCGTCGACGCCGACGCCGCACGGCGAGTTCTTCGTCGAAGAAGTGATCCGGTTACGAGCCGGCGATGTCGGCGCGCCGTTCGCGCTCGCATTGAGCGCCCGCTCCAATGTATTCCAGGAGTTTGAAGGCGGCCCGGGTCAAATCGCCCTGCATGGGCTGGCGAACGTCGGCGGCGTTCTCGGCACTGCTACCTCCCATGGTTGCGTACGCCTCAGCGGCAGCACGATGAGCTGGCTGGTCGTTCGCATCAGCCCCGGTGTTCCGGTCACGATCACAAACTGAGCGACGGGACTTCCATCCCGAAGTCCTCTGGCATCCACGGCTCAACCTCGTCGATCGCGCATCTCTAGATGGATAGGCCCTCGATCGGTGAGCGCTCGCCTCTTGGCCGTGCGCCGCACCGTCTCGGCGATCCGTTCGATCAGTTTCTCAGCGCGCTTCACATTGGCGATCCAGTTCAGGAACGTCTTCCGCGCCGATGGCGCGAAGGCCTCGAAGTTCTCGGGCGCGATCGAGGCGCGTTTCACGGTCGGCGGGTGGGCAGTGCTCCGCCCGGAGATCAGGATCGAGCGTGTTCCAGTTTCCGTTCTGCTTCGCCAGTTCGATCGTGGCGAACCCGGTCGGTGCCATCTTCCTCTCGGCTGCCAGTCGCGCCACACGCTCCTTGTTGATCCGCGACCAGGTACCGACCGGCTTGCGGCGCGAGAAGAGCTGTCCGTAGCGGGCATCGTCTAGCTTGCGCTCGATGCTGTCGATCCAGCCGAAGCAGAGCGCTGCCTCGATCGCCTGCTCGTAGGCGAGCGTCGTGACCGTGTCGCCCCTTTTTCCGATCGCCAGCCAGATGCTTGCCGCCGAGTCTGCGTTCCGCGTCAACCAGGCGTGCCACTTGCCGCGGTTCGCCGGTTCCAACGGCTCCAGCTCGCCCAGTACGCCTATGGCGTTCTGCGCTTTCTCCGAGAACGGCCTACCTCAGCGGCCGTTGACGGAGAAGTGCTGGTAGTCGCGGTCGCCGCTCCAGTAACCACCCCAGCCCCAGCCGATCGAACGGAAAGTGTTGACGAGCACGCCGCCCGGATAGGCCATGCCACGCCTGATCTGTGAGCGGTTCAAGTACGGGCGGCTCGCCCGGTGCGCCACCGAGCCGCTCGCCGTGACGTACGGATTCTCGATCGGGTTGATGTCGATCGCCAGGCCGTAGGCGTGATTCGACCAGGCGGACGAGCCGGTGGCCTGGCGGCAGTTGAAGGACGAGGTGTTGTCAGCCTCGATCGAGCGGAAGTCGCTGCCTCCGTACGTATCGACGAGCTGCATACGCCGGATCGGAAAGCCCGCCTGGAAGAGCTTTCGGAACACGGTGACAACCTGTGTTGCCACGTTCTTGTTGACGACGAGCTGGCCGGCGTGCGAGCGGTGGTCGAAGCCGCGGTAGCTGAGCGTGAGCAGACGCAGGTCCGAGAGCGGAACGGGGCAGCCGCGATGCCAGGAGACGCCGGTCATCTGCATGCGCAACTCCGGAGCGAGCGGGGAGATCTTGCTCTGGAAGGGGACGGTGGCACGCGCGCTCGAGGCACTCGAGACGATAGTCGCCGCGAGTGCGGTCGAGAGAAGAGCCAAGCGGAAGAGCCGGTACATCGAGCGCAGGGTATCGGGCGCACCCCGGTAGGCGGCGCAGGAAACGCAGCGAAGGCTTTCCGCCCCGGTCGATTACGATCCCTCCATAGGCGATGAACAAGCGTTCGGCGACAGCTCTGGTTTGCGGGATCCTCGCGCTTCTTCTGGTTGCTTCGGGTCCTGGCGCGTCGGTAGCTGCCCGCGACGCTAGACACCCTTCGGCCGCGGTCACGCGGAGCATGCTGCGAGCTATGCATGAAAGGCTCTGTTTCGGGCAGAACGCCTGGCTCAGCGGCAGCGATCGGCACTACGGTCTGATCGTCACGCAGGTGTCCTGCGGCGGTTCCTACTTCGAACACTGGTGGCTACGGCGAAAGAGTCTCTCCGTCAAGGCCGCCTGGACGGTCACGGACGAGCGCCGGGGCACGATCGACAGGCGCGCAGGCTGTACGCGCATCAAGCGCATTCCGGCGGATATCCGCTGCAAGTAATCTCGATCACCGACGGTCAAAAGTCGGCGTTGCGGCGAGAACCTCGGCGATCTCGTTGAACGCGAGCGCCTGCTCGTTCGTGACGCCGTGCCACTCGTTCGATCCGTCGATGTCGAGGATTCCGAGCATGAGGATGCGTCCGCTGAAGCGCCCCGCCTCGGAGCAAATGCGGTCATAGCGGTCTCGCGTCGTGGTCGCTTGTCGGCTCCGGTTTCGATTGAGTGTTGAACGACGACCCGCAAGTATGGAGAATCTCCACGAGGCCAAGAACCCGCAACGGAATGGAGCGCTCCGTCTCTCCGGGGTTCCAATCAGGAGGATCGCCATGGAGTTTCTAGTCGTCGAGATCCAGAAGCCCGAGGACGTGAACGTGATCCTCGGCCAGTCGCACTTCATCAAGACCATCGAGGACGTCTACGAGGCGCTTGTGGGCACCTCTCCACACCTGCGCTTCGGAATCGCCTTCTGCGAAGCGTCGGGTCCTTGCCTGGTGCGCCGCGCCGGTAACGACGAAGCGCTGGTAGAGCTCGCGGTGAGAAACGCATCCGCGATCGGCGCCGGGCACTCCTTCATCGTCTTTCTGCGCGAGGGTTTCCCGGTCAACGTCCTGAACCAGCTCAAGCAGGTGCCCGAGGTCTGCCGCATCTTCTGTGCCACGGCCAACCCGGTCGAGGTGCTGGTCGTGGAGACGGAGCGGGGACGCGGGATCGTCGGCGTCGTGGATGGCGCGAGCCCGCTCGGGATCGAGAGCGACGAGGATGCCGTTGCCCGCCACGAGTTGCTACGGAAGCTCGGCTACAAGCTATAACGAACGATTTGAAGCCGAGCCCCGGCCGTCGTTCCCGTTCAAACCGCGGAGATCACGCGCGCGAGCGAGTAGGTCTCCGCGAAGCCGCCGCAGCCGACATGCGCGGCTGCGGCTAACTGCACGCCCGTCCCCGACTCATCTCGGACCCTGCGAAGCAAATCCGGCTAGTCCGCCTCGCTACTAGGACGCAACGCCGAGCAAGCGCCCTCAGCGAACGGTGAGGAGAAGCGAGATGCGATCGAGCGCGTGCTCCGCCTTGCGCGGCGAGATTTAGGCCGGCACTGTCTACGGTCTGATCGCGCGATCGGACGCGTATGAGCAACACGTTTGTCGCGCGTCCATGCTTATCGAGAAGAGAGCAGCGCCGGGCCCGTTAGCGCCGCACCAGTGGAACCCGGCGCCTATCTCTCGGGAAGCTCTTCGGCTTCCCCCTCCTACTTGCGACCGCGCCGGCGGGGCGGTTCTCCCTCCGCTGGCTTGGTGGTCGTTGCGGCCTTCTGCTCTGGTGAAACGCCGAGATCTTCCAGCGCCTGCTGGAACTCCTCGCGGCTCATCTCGCCGCGCGAGTAGCGCATGCGAACGATCGCGAGTGGCTTGTCGAATCCACGCGGGTGATCCCAACCCGGGTGGCGATGGTGCCGTCGATGGCGGCAGCGATCAGCGAGAAGCAAGATCACGCCGAGCAGAATCGCGATAGAGAGGCCGAGAATGACCCATTCGACCGGGCTCGTGCCGGCGCCGTGTAGGTGCTGCTGATTGCCGAAGATGTCGCCGTGGCGCATCATCGGACCAAGGAAGCCTTGGTGTTGGTTCATGACTTTCATGATTGCTATCCGCGTGTTAAGCGAACGCAAGCCCAGGTTAAGGTCGGACTAAGCATGCGGCGGCGTAGCACGTCGTTCCGAATCGAGATCGCCAAGCTCGCCTGCCTGGAGATCGGGGTAGACTGGGCCGGTGGAGGAGGCCGCGCCGCCGAACGACTTCGCGAAGGCTCTGTTCGCGCCGCTGGCGCCGACTTACGATCGCTACGCCAGCCTCCTCTCCTTCGGCCAGGACCCGCGCTGGCGCCGCTTTCTGGTCTCACGTATAGACGCCGGCGAAGGCGATCGGATCCTCGACGTAGCCACGGGCACAGGCGCGGTTGCGATCGAGCTTGCCAGGCATACCGGGGCTCACGTGGTCGGGCTCGACCAGAGCTCGCAGATGCTCGCGGTTGCGCACGCGCGCGCCGCCCGGGCCGGTCTCGGCGGCCGCATCGAGCTGGTTGAGGGACGAGCCGAGTCTCTCCCTTTCGCCGACGGATCCTTTTCGGCGCTCAGCTTCACCTATCTGCTTCGCTACGTCGTCGATCCGGCGGCGACGATGTGTGAGCTGGCGCGTGTCGTGAGCCCCGGCGGTGTCGTGGCCTCGCTCGAATTCGCCGTGCCCACGCGCCCGCTTCCACGTCTGGCCTGGGAGCTCTACGTTCGCGCGGGGCTTCCCGTGGCAGGAGCTCTGCTCTCGCCCGGCTGGGGCGAGGTTGGGCGCTTCCTCGGCCCGAGCATCCGCGGCTTCTACTCCCGAGGCGGGCTGGAGCGGACACTCGACTGCTGGTTGCGGGCCGGGATCGGAGAGCTTTGCTACCGGCGGCTCTCGCTCGGAGGAGGAGTGGTGATCTGGGGGAGACGCCGGTGACGACGGAGGGACGTCCGGCCTTCTATGCGCTCGCTCCCGGCGGTTGGCGCGACTACCTGACGCTCCTGCATCCGCCCTACACGCTCTGGCACCTCTCCTACGTAGCCATCGGCGCCTCGCTCGCTCCCGGTCTACAACCGCACCGCCTCGTCTGGGGGCTGGTTGCGTTCTTCCTGGCGATGGGAGTTGGTGCCCACGCGCTCGATGAGCTGAACGGAAGGCCGCTGGCGACCAGGATTCCGCAGGGCGTGCTCGTTTCGCTGGCGCTGGTCTCGATCGGAAGCGCGACGGCGATCGGGGTTTGGGCGGCGCTCGCCTGGACGCTCTGGCTAGTGCCTTTCGTCGTCTTCGGAATCTTCATCGCGGTCGCCTATACGCTCGAGCTGGCGGGCGGCTTTTTCCACGGCGATATCTGGTTTGCGCTCGCCTGGGGCGCCTTCCCCGTGCTCACCGCCTACGTTGGCGCTGCCGGGACGTTGCGTCCCGAGGCCGTGCTGGCCGCTCTCTTCGCCGTGTTCCTCTCGGACGCTCAGCGCCGACTCTCGACTCAGGTTCGCACCGTGCGCCGCCGCACGAGCGAGATCTCCGGCTCGATTCTCTACAAGGACGGCCGCCTGGCGGAGATCAGCGAGCAAACCCTCCTGGCTGCTCCTGAGGCCGCTTTGCGGGCGTTGACCGCCTCGGTGTTCGTTCTTGCAGTGGCGCTTGTCGTACTCAGGCTCGCCTGAGTCCGTCCTTGGTGTGTGCGGGAGGTTTTGGAAACGCACGCCGTGGAAGACAGGGAGCTTGTTTTCACGACGAGCCAACGGAGGTCGAAATGCCCACAATCATCATGCGTCACGTGGTCAAAGACTTCGACGTCTGGAAACTGTCCTTCGATGAGCACGCCGCTGCTCGCGAGCAGTACGGAATCCACGTCGGCGGTCTCTTTCGTGACGCTGCGAAGCCCCACCGCGTCGTCTTGGTCATCGAGACTGACGATATCGACCGGGCGCGGGAGTTCTTTGAGAACGACTAGCTGCGCGAAACGATGCAGAAACCCGGTACCGTCTCCTGGCCGTCCGTCTGGATCCTGAACGCGGCTTGAGCCGGCTCTCTATCTCGCGGATCTGAGCGGTCGTGGAAAAACACCTCAGCGACCGCTAGGCTCCCCGTCATGTGGGACGTACTCAGCTGGCACAACGGTACGCTGAGCATTGCGTGGTGGGGCGTGATCGTGCTCATCATCTTCTTGCTCGGCATGGCCGGACACGGCAACCGACACCGGCACAAGTAACGCTCGTCGGGCGCAGGTGTGACGCGGTCGCCGCTCGGCGGCGTACTGGGTGATGTGACCGTACGGAGAGGGGACGAGATCTCGATTCGGAGTCACGCGGGACGTTTCGGCCGACCGCTCGTCGTTATTGCCTTGCTCGTGGCGGCCTCGCTCCCGGCCGGTACCGCCGCCGCGGCGCGGACGGTAAAGGTGGGCGCCGCCGCCAACGGGAAGAGCCTCGAGCTGAAGCCAGGCGACACGCTGGTCGTTCGGCTGGCTGCGAATCCGACTACGGGCTACGACTGGGCGGTCGCCTGCAAGCCGAAGGCGCTCGAGCTCGTCAAACGCACCTACCTGGCCTCGCCGCCGCTGCGGATCGGGCAGGGAGGAACAGATGTCTTCCGCTTCTCGGTGCGATCGGGGCGAGGCAGGCTCGAGCTCGTCTACCGGCGCTCCTGGGAGAAGGCGAAAGCGCCGCTTCGCACCTTCCTGCTCGGGATCCGAGCAAGCTAGGTTCTCCGGGCTCGTGCACGGGGCGACCAGGCGGTCGGCGCAACCTGGTGAAGTCGAGCACGCGAATACGTGTTTTCCCTGATTGAAGTCCGTGCGAGCCCGTGGGAAGATCATCGAGCGTCGAGCACGGAACGCGAGTAGGTCGATCCTCCTCCGGGGGGCAACGGCAGAAGCCGGAAACGGCAGAAGCCGAGGTTCCTAGGAAGAGGGGACGAAAGCGTCACCGGCTCGGCGCCCTTTTTATTTT
Organism: Actinomycetota bacterium; assembly: GCA_003170155.1. Lineage (GTDB taxonomy): Bacteria > Actinomycetota > Thermoleophilia > Gaiellales > Gaiellaceae > Fen-549. Next base: position 22,565 of record PMZQ01000053.1, read on the forward strand.
TGAGCCTCTGGCGAATCGAAGCGCTCCGCCGCTTCGTGGTGCGACGGCGTTTCGGCACGAAGCCGGCACATCTCGTGCGCTTTTCCTCGCTACCGATTCACGACGCCGCGGGTGAGTGGCTTGGTGGCGGGTGGAGAAACGCGGTGCCGTGAGCACCAAGTCGCTAGAGGATCCGGGCGATGGTCATCATTTCCGTTACGCGCTCTCGGTGGCGGTGTGCGGAGTCGTGCCGTCGCCAGTAGCCAGCTTTCGTTCCGTAGAGCTTGCGTTGGCGAGAGAAGAGGCGCCCGAGATTAGCCGGCGCTGACGGCCTGCGCTTGGGAAAGCTCCGGCGCAGCTTCGTCGATCAAGGAAACCTCCGCATCGGGGTAGAGCACGCTCCAGACGCGTAGGTAGGTGGCGACCTCTCTCCGGGCCATCTCGCCTGGCCTTCCCTCGTCCGGTACGAGAAGCTCGATCTCGTTCGGGCCGGAGATGATCGTCGCCTGGCTGAGACTCTCCAAGAAGGAAGCCAGACGCTCTGTGTAGATCGGATCGCCGAGTCGCAGTTGCATAGTCCGCCGCAGGTTGGAACTAGACGTAGTGTCGTCAGGCGAGAGCGATCGCGCATCGCTCGATCGGTGGAATCGATCAAATCGTTATGGGTGCGAGTTTTTTGGCGATTTTCGCCTGAAGCTGGGCAATTCCAGCTGAAAACTTATTTACGCTATGCTCAGGTTGCGTTCAGGAAGTTTTGATAGCCTAGTACCGCTGACGCTGCTTCAGGCGGTGTCAGGCCGAGGCGGCTCGACTGATTCTCGCGAGCGTCGTCGGTCTTCGTTAGCGCCTAGGAGGTTCTTTTTCGTGTTTCGCAGCAATGCTCTGCGCATCTTGGCGGTGGCGGTCGTGTTCGCGTTCTTAATCGGGCCCACGTATGCCGTCGCCGCGAGCAAGCGAACGACCGAGGTCAGGCAGATCCAGCAGCTTCGGATGTCGACCTGGCATTGGCAGAAGGTGATGGGGGTCGGCCAAACGCCGACGAGCCAGAGCGAGAAGTGGGCGGTCAGTACCGCCTATCGACACTGGGTGCTCAGGCTCTGGAGGAATCGAGCCACCCGTGTCTGGCACCGGGTCGTGCATGTTCCACACAAGGCCCAATGGCTCTGCATCCACCAAGGCGAGGCCGACTGGAACGCCAACACGGGCAATAGCTACTACGGCGGACTGCAGATGGATCTCTCCTTTCAGCGCTCTTACGGCAGCTATCTACTTCGCTCGAAAGGGACTGCTAATCGCTGGAGTCGCTATGAGCAGATGTGGGTTGCCGAGCGCGCCTACAAGAGTGGCAGAGGCTTCTATCCCTGGCCAAACACCGCCCGCGCCTGCGGATTGATCTAAGAGCCTATTTCGCCAGGCCTGCACACCCGAGGCGGCCGTCTCGCGGCGTCAGTAACCACTCAGACCGTTCGACGAGCTACCAGTACGACGGGCCGGCGAAGCGCCCGGTGTACTTCACCGGTCCGCTCTACGGTCGGGTGACGGTGACCGTCAGCTGCCTACGACCTGGACGAGCCAGCGGCGGTCGCGCTCGCGGTCGAGCTCGATGAAGAGGATTCGCTGCCATGTCCCGAGCACGATCTCACCGCTCTGAACCGGGATAGACTCGCCCGCCGGCCCGAGCAGCATCGCCATGCAGTGGGCGTGTCCGTTGCCGGCCTCCATATCCTCTTCGCAGATGTTCTCCGTGCGCCGGTCCCAATCGTCGTGGGCGTAGTAGCCCTCGCGCGGGACGAGCCGTTGCAGGAGCGAGGCGAAGTCCTCGAGGAAGCCGTTCTCGAGTTCGCTGATGCGAATGCAGCAGGTCGTATGGGGCGAGTAGACGCAGGCGATCCCGGACTCGATGCCGCTCTGACGCACCGCCTCGATCACCTCATCGGTGATGTCGGTCGCTGTCAGGCCGCCGGTCGTCCGAAGCTCGCGCTCGTGTTGGAACGCTCTCACGAAGCTTAATTGTGCGGGAGAGATCGACTCTTCGCCACTCGAAGGCGTCGCTTGGCAGCAGATCGAGCGCCCGGAGCCCGCTTTCGGCCGCCTCGAGTTTGCAGAGAAGCTCGTAAACGGGGAAGATCAGAGGGGTGACCTGGGCGAGGCTGATAAGTAAGAATCTGCTTCGGCGACCGATGCGCACGGCGCTAACGGCGGCTGGTGTCTCGATCGGGGTCGGGCTGATCGTGGCGCTGCTCTCGATCACCGCCGGCGTGCGCGACACCGCCAACCAGCTCATTCACCTAGGTCGCGCCGACTTCGGCCTCTTTCAGTCGGGCACATCGGATCTGACCAAGTCGATCCTGCCCCAATCGCTGGAGCCCGGGATCGTCAAGCAGCCGGGTGTGCAGATGGTCGCCGGGCTGCAGCTCTATGTCAGTCAGGTGGACGGCCAGAGCTCCTTCCTCGTGCTCGGGATGCAGCCGGGCCAGTTCCCCTGGAAGCGCCTGGTGGTGATCCACGGCCGGCTTCCTGCCGACGGTGAGGTCGTGATCGGCGACGCGGTGCTCAACTCACTGCATGCGAAGATCGGCGACAGTATCAAGATCAACCGGCACCGGTACCGCGTCTCCGGTGTCTACCACACCGGCGATCCGTTCGAGGACAACGGTGCCGTGATGCGGCTGGCCGCGCTCCAGCGCCTGACCGATCGGCCGGGTGAGATAACCACGATCGCGATCACGGTCATCCCGGGTCAGCCCTCGAAGAAGATCGCAAGCGAGATCACGAAAAGGTTCCCGAACATCGCCTCGCTGGCAGAGCCCGGCCAGGCTGTCAAGATCGACACCTCGAGCCGTCTGCTCATCTCGGCCGGCTGGATTTTCTCCCTGCTGGCACTGATCGTTGGCGGTATCGGTGTCACCAACACGATGGCGATGTCGGTCTTCGAGCGCACGCGCGAGATCGGCATCCTGCGCGCAGTCGGCTGGACCGGTTACCGAATCGCGCTTCTGATCGTGAGCGAGGCGCTCGGCATCTGCCTGCTTGCGATGGGCATCGGACTGGGCGTGGGCGTGATGGCGGCGCACCTCTTCACCGCCTATGGCCTGATTTCGACCTTCGTCGTGCCCGACTTCACGGCCGGGGTGTTCGCCTGGGGTCTTGCCTTCTCGCTCGGCGTCGGGCTCGTCGGGGCGATCTATCCGGCGCTGCGTGCGATTCGTCTCACTCCGATCGAGGCGCTACGGCGGGAGTAATTGAGCCGTCTACTTCTTCGACGCGACCGTCGCGCATGCGCAGCGTACGATCGCCGGCCGCGGCGGTGGCGAGATCGTTGGTTACCACGAGCACCGTCATCTGGTGCTGGTCGCGCAAGCCCTTGAGCAGCGCCATGATCCGCTCGCCGCTTGCCGAATCGAGTGAGCCGGTGGGCTCGTCGGCGAGGAGCAGGCAGGGCCGATTGGCGAGAGCCCGGGCGATCGCCACGCGCTGGCGCTCGCCTCCCGAGAGCGTTCCCGGGTAGGCGTTCAGACGGTGCTCGAGATCGACCTCGATCAGTAGCTCGCGAGCGCGCTGCTCGCGCTCCTTGCGCGGGAGGCGCTTGCCGAGCAGCGGCACTTGGACGTTCTCGAGCGCGTTCAACGTCGTGATCAGGTTGTGAAACTGGAAGACGAATCCGACGATGTCGGCGCGGTAGCGCGCGGGATGACGGAGCTGTTCGAGCCGGTGTCCGCCGACGGCGATGTAGCCGGCATCGGGCCGGTCGAGCGCCCCGATCAGATTGAGGAGCGTGCTCTTGCCGCTCCCGGAAGGGCCGATCAGAGAGACGAACTCACCCGGCTCGATACGAAGCGAGACATCCTCGAGCGAGCTGATCAGGCCGCTCTCGAAGCCCTTGCGCACGTGCTCGACGACGACCTCGACGCCGCGTCGTCCGTTATCGCTCACCGCTTGACCCGTATCGGTCAATTGATCAGCTCCGTCTTTCCTATCGCTTCCACCGCTGCCTGCAGGATGATCGGTTTGGGGGCGATCGCGCCTGCCGGCCAAGTGATTGTCTCACGATGCGGCCTAATAAGTTGCAGATCCCGCCACTATCGATCCGCGACGAGGTCGGGGATAGAAACGGTTGTCAGGATCGGCGGGAAAGGGCGCGAGGGTGGTCGCGGTCTCGGTCGCGGTCGTTCCTTCTTGGACACGGTGGAACCTCCAGGCCGATAACAGGGCGAGTTCGGCCAGCGGTTTGCCCAGCTGGTCAGAAGCTAAACGGCGCCGCGCCGCGACGACTCACTTGCGCACGACCGAGACCGACCAGAGCAGCTTCTTCTTCTTGCTCTTGACGGTGACCACCGACTGCAAGGTCAGGGGGTGGCCGATCGAGTCCATCGGCCAGGTGATGATCTCGTGGTAGCGCCCGACGAAGTGGTAGATCTTGCCGTTGTCGATCTGACCGACCTGCGCGCCGGCGAAGAGCACGTTCATCTGCAGCATCGCGGCGACCGGTTTATCCGCCAGGTCGGTGACGGTGACCATGATCGGCCAGTTCTTGTTCACCACGGGGTGGTGGGTGGGAGCGCTGAAGACGGCCTTGAAGGCCGCGGCCGGCGGCGGTTTCGTCGCGATGGTTCCCGCGCTCGAGGTGGTTTCGGCGGTCGATTTGTTGCCACCACAGGAGGCCGCGAGAGCGACGAGGAGAACGGCGACGAGGACTGGGCTCTTCACCTTTGCTCGCATGTCGGAATCGTATTGGACGAGCGGGGTGTTAGGAAAGTTCGCTATCGAGAGCGCCACGGCGAAGACCAACTCGCTGGCCTTAACCAGGCGATTCCAACGGCCGCCGCGATCGACGTACCGGGTGCGGCTCGCAAACCGCCGTCCGAATCATTCCGTCCCGGACCCTTTTCGCAACTGCGGCTTGCTCGCCAAGCTCCGAGGAGCAGGCGGGTTGCCAAGCGCCGCAGGCGCTGTGACTCGCTCTGATTGCACGCCGCCGAAAGTCGTCGCCCGCTTCGCGGGCGGACTTTCGGCGGAGAAGATGGGCCCGGCTGGATTCGAACCAGCGACCGTCGGATTATGAGTCCGCTGCTCTAACCAACTGAGCTACAGGCCCTTCACCAACGAAAGTCCGCCTCCCAACGGTCGGCATGACGGCTTTCGTCGGCAATGGGATTTCTAGCACTGCGCCGCGCCTTCGGCACGTTGCTCAGCGCCTGCTCCGACTGGCCGGGTGGAATAGTGATGACCAGAACAGAACTCGTGCTGTCCCGACCCGTCACGGATCCCGCGCACAATTCCGGTCAGCTTTCCGCGCTTCTGGGATCAGGCGAGACGCGACGCACCGAAGGCGCGGCGACTCGTTGCTGGTCGGCCGCTGGAAGTCGCAATGCCTCCGAAGGAGGCGGACTTCCGGCGGTAACTCCGGCGGTAANNAACTCCGGCGGTAACTCCGGCGGCTGCCTGTCCAGGGGGTCTCACAACCGGTTTTATGCCCCGATGGGGGGGTTTGTTTTTTTTCCCTCGAATGAGGGAGGGCGAGGGCTGTGGAGCTGTACTAACGTCAAGCTACTCGGTGCCTCCAGCGGCCTTGCTCGAGCCCGAGGTGTTTGGAAGTCTGCGGTATCACTAATCGGCGGTAGAAGGAGTAACAGTGGCGCACGAATGCGGCAGTGCCCTCTGGGGGTCGGGTTCGCGGGGAGGCAACTAGCCTCCCAGTAAGCTCGCGTTCCTTCTCGTTTTAGGCAAGCTCCCGGGTTTCCCCCTCCCGGGAGCTTGTGTATTCAGGGCGCAAGTCCGGGATTAGTTCCGGCGGGATAGGTGAGGAGTTGCGGTTGAGGCGGTGGTTTCCGGTCGGGTCTGGCCGAAGTCGCCGGGAGGCTATCGCGTCGCTCTTACCCGCAGCCAGACGCCGATCGAGAAGAAAAGAAGGGCGATGACAAGCATCGGAACACTCTGCCTCCGCGTGTTGTCGTCGTATTTGAACGTCGTCTCGCCGTCCGCTCCCGTTGTCTTGGCGAAAGTGAGATAGGCGCCGATGCCGATGCCGATCAAGCCGCCCAGTACGGCAAAGACCCAACCGGCGACGAGAAGCCAGGTACTCACTTTCTTCATTTCTGAGCTCTCCTGAAGACGTCGAGCGCTGTCGAAACTGCCCAGCCGACGATAGAGAGTGAGACGGACAGAGTGCTGCACAGGCTCCTGACCGTTCGTCAAGTGCCGGAATGATCAGGCGAACCGTCCGGCTACTCGAGCCGCGACGGTAGAATTGGTTTCGATGAGCGAGATCGGAACGATGCGCGTCAAGAGCGGCCTGGCCGAGATGCTCAAGGGCGGGGTGATCATGGACGTCACCACGGCCGAGCAGGCGAAGCTCGCCGAAGAGGCCGGCGCTTGCGCTGTGATGGCGCTCGAGCGCGTGCCGGCAGACATTCGCGCCGAGGGTGGAGTCGCGCGCATGGCCGATCCGACCAAGATCCGTGAGATCCAGGAGGCCGTGACGATCCCCGTCATGGCCAAGGCGCGCATCGGTCATTTCGCCGAGGCACAGATCCTGCAGGCGCTCGAAGTGGACTACATAGACGAGTCGGAAGTCCTAACCCCCGCCGACGAGGAGCATCACATCGACAAGTGGCAGTTCACGGTGCCGTTCGTCTGTGGCGCCCGCAACCTGGGCGAGGCCCTGCGCCGTATCGCTGAGGGTGCCGCGATGATCCGCACCAAGGGCGAGGCCGGTACCGGCGACATCGTCAACGCCGTTCGCCACATGCGCGCGGTCTACGGCGGCATCCGCCGCCTCGGCTCGCTGCGCGAGGAAGAGCTCTTCGCCGAGGCCAAGAACCTGGGCGCCCCGGTTGAGCTGGTCAAGTGGGTAGCCGAGAACGGCAAGCTCCCGGTCGTCACCTTCACCGCGGGCGGCATCGCGACCCCCGCCGACGCCTCGCTCTGCATGCAGCTCGGCGCCGACGGCGTCTTCGTCGGCTCGGGCATCTTCAAGTCGAGCGACCCGGCCGTGCGCGCCAAGGCGATCGTCGAGGCGACCACGCACTACCAGGACCCCGAGGTGCTCGCGCGCGTCTCGCAAGGTCTGGGCGAGGCGATGGCCTCGATCTCGACCGCTGGTCTCGACGAGAGCCAGCTGCTCGAGACTCGCGGCTGGTAAACAACCGGGGAACCTTGCAGTCCCCCGGTGTACGCGGATCTCGGTTGATTGGATCGCTATGTGGTTGCCGGGCTCGGGCCCGAGCCGTATTGATTCGCGCCGGGGTCGCTCTCGCGGGCTGCCCAAACGATGAGGATGATCCAACCGACTAGCGGGATAAGGCCGATCAGCAGCCACCAGCCACTCCGGTTGATGTCGTGGAGTCGCCTGATACCCACACCGATGCTCGGGCAGAGAACGGCGAGTGAGTAGATGCCTCCGAACAAACCAACACGAGCGCCGCTACTAACGGTTCCGAGTAAACCATCAAGAATCCCGAGCACGATGCTCACGATGACGTTGAAGAGGACGAAGTACCAGTATTCGGCTCGTCCGGCTCATCCGTCGAACACCGTGTATTTCTTCAGCACTTCCAGGTACCAGTTCAACGCAGCTCCTCTCGTCGCTCACTCGCCGGGTATGACCGGAGATTTCGAACCGTCACCCTAACAACGGAACTAGACGCCAACGGCCGGTCAAGTCGATCGCCGCCGAGCCCGCCTGACCGTCGAAGGTACAATCTCGAGTCCCTGGCTCCCATCCTCGCCGATGGGGGCCGGGGATTAGGAATTTCGTCTCTACCAGGCGATCTCGCGTTTTTCCTTGAAGAAGCCGCCGTTCGGTCCGCCGTCGGGAAGCGTGGCGAGCCAGACGATCGTCTCGGCGCCCTCCTCGGTACTGAGTCGGGCGGAAGGGCCGCCCATGTCGGTCTTGACCCAGCCGGGATCGACCGAGTTGACGAGGATGTTCTTGCCGCGCAACTCGTCGGAGAGGATGCGGGTTAGCGCATTGAGAGCGGTCTTAGAGAGGCGGTAGCCGGGCGAGTGGCCGTTCATCTCGGCCAGCTGAGCCATGCCGGAAGAGACGTTGACGATGCGGCCGTAGCCCTGGCGCTGCATGATAGGCACGATCTGCTGGCAGATACGGTAGGGGCCGAGCGTGTTGACCTCGAAGCCGAGACGGACGAGCTTGGCGGGGACGTGCAGGGCGCTCGTGTCGGGATGATCGCGATCGGGTGCGATGGCCGCGTTGTTGACGAGCGCGTCCACTCGCTCGAGCTCACCGAGGCGATCGATGTCCTCTTCGCTGGTGACGTCGAGCTTCAGCACCGTTACCTTCAGGCCTTCGCCGCGGAGAGTGCCTTCGGCCTCTTTGCCCCTGGCGAGATCCCGTGCGCCGAGGAGCACTTCGTAGTCGAGTCGCCCCAGCTGGCGGCAGACCTCGAAGCCGATACCGCGGGTTCCCCCGGTCACGAGCGCGACGGTCATGAGAGAAACATTAGTTGGAGCCCGGTAGCTCGCGGCGGCCGCGCGCGTAGACACGTCCGAGAACGCGCTCAGCCGAAAGTTCTGTCGCGCCAGGAAATTTCTCTGAGCAGGAACTTTTCGCTACAAGCGCCACGTTCCGCCCAAACGGTGTCAGACACCGTTTGGCGTCAAGGGGTGTTCGTGACCAAAGTGGAGCGTTCCCTCCACAGGCGCCGAAGCCCGGAATCTAGACTGGACGTATGGACGAACCTCTTCGGATCGGCGTTCTTGCCGTGCAGGGAAACTTCCGCGAGCACGTGAACGTGCTTCGGCGCCTCGGCGTCGAGGCGAGCGAGGTGCGAAAACCGCACCAGCTCGACGGGCTCGACGGGTTGATCATCCCCGGTGGCGAGTCCACCGCGATCGGCAAGCTGGTGCGCGCCTACGAGCTCGAGCAGGCGATCCTCGGTTTCGAGGGTGCCATCTTCGGCACCTGCGCCGGCATGATCCTTCTCGCTCGCGACGCCGTCGACGGCCTGCCGGGCCAGCCACTACTCGGTCTGATCGACATCGGCGTTCGTCGCAACGCCTACGGGCGTCAGGTGCACAGTTTCGAGACCGACCTTGAGCTGGCGGGCGAGAGCAGGCCGCTGCGCGCCGTCTTCATCCGCGCACCGTGGATCGAGCGCGTAGGAGCGGGGGTCGAGGTTCTGGCCAAGCACGATCACCGGCCCGTGCTGGCGCGCGAAGGCCGTATCCTTGTCGCGGCATTCCATCCCGAGCTCACCGACGACACTCGTGTCCACGAGCTCTTCTGCGAGGTCGTACGGGAGGCAGCGAGTGTCCGGTCATAGCAAGTGGTCTTCGATCAAGCACAAGAAGGGCGCCGCCGACGCCAAGCGCGGCAAGCTCTTCTCCAAGCTCTCGCGCGCCATCATCGTCGCGGCCAAGGAGGGTGGCGGCGACCCCGACGCCAACCTCGCGCTTCAGAACGCGGTCGAGAAGGCGCGCTCCTACTCGATGCCGAAGGACAACATCGAGCGCGCGATCGCCAAGGGGGCGGGTGAGGGTGCCGGCGGGCAGGCCTTCGAGACCGTCATTTACGAGGGCTACGGAGCGGGTGGCGTGGCGATCATCGTCGAGACCCTGACCGATAACCGCAACCGCACCGCCTCCGATGTGCGCTACACCTTCTCCAAGCACGGCGGCAACCTCGGCACCGACGGCTCGGTCGGCTGGATGTTCGAGCGTCGAGCGGTGGTGCTCGTGCCGGCGGACGGAGTCGACGAGGACGGCCTGATGCTGGCGTCGGCCGAGGGTGGGGCGGACGACGTCTCCGGCGACGGCTCCAGCTTCGAGGTCACGAGTGCGCCCGAGGCGCTGAGGAGCGTGCGCGAGGCGATCGAGGCCGCGGGCTTCCCGATCGAGTCGGCCGAGCTGACGATGTTGCCGAAGACGACCGTCGAGCTTTCCGACGAATCGACGGCACGCACCGTGATCAGGCTGGTCGAGGCGCTCGAGGAGCTCGACGACGTGCAGGAGGTCTTCGCCAACTTCGACATCCCGGACGAGATTCTCGAGGCTGTCGCCTCTTAGCGAGAGTCGCCGGAGAAGGTAAGTGTTTCGGCGCCCTCTCCAGAAACACGCGAGGTATTCGGAAGCGGGCGCCGACTAGAGTGGTTGCTCTGGCTAACGCCTAGGGCGAAGCGCAGATGACCCAGACCAGAGCCGTGACAGTGCCGGTAGGACTGTTCAAGTTTCTGACGGCACCCCGCCAACCGGTCGGGACCGCGTTGTCCATGCTGAAGGGCGCTGGTTGCCCGTACGACACGACGGGTATTGCACCACCGGTTGCGGAACTCCAATCGGTCCCGCCACCGGTCGCTACCTCACCCGGGTTACAGGAAGCTATCGTGCCCGACAAGGTCGAATCGGCCGTGGCGGTGGCGAAGCGCTTGACGACGTGAGTCGCTCCAGCCGCTCCAGCCGCGCCAGCCGCTCCGGTGTCGCCCTTCGGCCCCTGCGGGCCGGTCAAGCCGGTTACGCTCTGACCTCGCGGCCCCTTGGCGCCTTTGAGTGCCTTGATCACACTAGGCTTGATCTGCTTGGTCGAGGTGATCAAGTAGTGGCTCGCGGCAATGCTCGTTCCCGTCGACACCACGAACAGCGCCAGACAGGCGACGATCATCGCCGGCGAAGGCCTTCTGAGCAGTCTGTGCATTTTCAACCCACTTTCGCTTGATTACGGTGGCGTCAACTTGACGCAGCGGCCTCTCATTGCCAGTAGCTCATTCCGTGAAACAACCAACCGTCGGATAAGCCGATAGCTGACGTGGTTCGCGTCCGTGCCGGCGCTGGCTGAGACCGAGCCAAGGGGTGAACCGCCGCCCACGATCAACCCGCGAAGCACTCCGCCCTCCGAGTCGATTGCGATCGCAGAAACCGTGCGCACGTTTCTCCTCTCACTCTCGCTTCTGCTCCTACTCCCAGGTACGGCGTCGGCACGTGTGCAATCGTCGATCGCGCACTCGCAGCCCGGTCTCACCATCAGAACCCGCACGGTCTATTGCCGGATCACGGGGCGAGCGGTCGCCGACCTGCGCGCACAGATGAACCGCCGCTGCCTGCTCGACTACTTCACGGGCAAGCGCCACAAACCCGCTCCCATCAAGATCGCGAGATGGTTTTGGCGTGATTCCTAGACCGGGAGCAGCTGAGCGTGCGCGAGCTTGCGGCTTGTACTACGGTTAGTACAGCGCTTGCGGTTACGGGGCGGGTCCGGACGCTGGGGGGTGTCTAGACCCGCCCTCTTCTTCTCTCGAGACACTCGCGTTTCTTCCACCTCTGACAGACGGGCTCGGGGCGTATTGACTTCGTGGCGCCCGTACATATGCTCCGGAGGTGATGCGGATTCGCACCGCTCTGATGCTCGTTCTGAGCGCTCTGGCGCTGGCGCTCGCACTCAGCTCCTGTGCGGTGTCGAGTGTGAAGTCGTCGGTCGATCCGGTCGCCGTGGCCGCCGAGCAGACAGTCAAGGCACAGACCGTGCACGTCTCGATGACGATGAGCGAAGAAGCGCCTTCTCTCCCGGCGCCACTCACGATCGCGGCCGACGGAGTCGAGGATTTCACCAACCAGCGGGCCGCGATGAACATGGACATGTCGGCGCTCGCTTCGCTTGCCGGTGAGCGCCTCGGCTCGCCCGACGACTGGAAGATCGAGACGGTCATGGACGGGCCCACCATCTACATGCACGCACCCTTCTTCCAGACGGCGCTCAAGCTGGACAAGCCCTGGGTCAAGATCGACATGGAAAACGCTGGCAAGCAGGCCGGGCTCGATCTCTCACGTCTGATGAGTTACGACCCGACTCAGTGGACGCAGTACCTCGACTATCTGCGCGGCTCTGAGGGGGCCGTGGTGTTGGGGCACGAAATGGTGCGCGGCGTCCGGACGATGCACTACGAGACGAGCATTGATTTCGACACCTATCTGAGCTCTCTCTCCGGCGACCAGCGCTCGACGGCGAAGGCGGCGTTGGACAAGCTGAACGAGCTCGGTAAGCCGCAGTTCGGGACGTTCGACGTTTGGATCGATGCCCAGGGCCGGATCGCGCAAGAGACGTTCGACTACTCGATCGACGGCGGTAACTCGTCGGTCGGGAGCGTCAAGACGAGCTTCAAGCTCGAGTTCTACGACTACGACGTGCCTGTCTCGATCACCATTCCGTCGTCCGATCAGGTCGTCGATCTGATGCAGGCCGCCGGCTCGCTCGGTAGCAGCTGAGTCGCCTCGGGGTCGCTCGACTTCTTCGCGGGCGCGGCGCAACCGACGTCCGACGCCACACCTACAGTCTCGTCGTGAAGGTTCTCGGCATCGATCCTGGCACTGCCGCATGCGGGTACGGAATCGTCCAAGGAAGCGGAAAACGCCTTCAGGCGCTCGGCCACGGTTGGTGGCGAACGTCGTCCGGGGAGCGGCTGGAGGTGCGCTTGCGGACTCTCTTCGAAGGGGTGAGCGAACTGATCGCCCGCGAGCAGCCCGATGCCGTCGCGCTCGAAGAGTCCTACGTCGGCGCCGACGCTCGTATCGCGCTCTCTGTCGGACAGGCGCGCGGCGCCGTGCTCGTCGCCGCAGCTCTGGCCGGCATTGACTGCTTCGAGTACCCACCGGCGCACGTCAAGCAGGTGACCTGTGGCTATGGTCGAGCCGACAAGGCACAGATGCAGAGGATGGTGAAGGCGATTCTGCACCTGGAGGAGATCCCGACTCCCGATCACGCCGCCGATGCTCTCGCAGTGGCGATTTGCCACGCGCTGGCGCCACCGCTCGAGAGGCTGGCGGGATGATCGCGCGGTTACGCGGCCGGCCGGCCGGGCGTGGGGCAGAGGGCCTGATCCTCGATGTGAACGGCGTCGGCTACCTCGTCCACGCGACCCCGCGCGCCCTGGCCAGAGCCGATGGCGCCGAGATGACTGTCGAGACCTACCTGCACGTGCGCGAGGACGCGCTCTCCCTCTACGGCTTCGCCGATGCCGAGGAGCGCGAGCTCTTCATCCAGCTCCTCTCGGTCTCGGGGATCGGGCCCAAAGTGGCGCTGGCGATCGTCTCCGGCTCGACGCCGGCCGAGCTCAAGCGCGCGATCGCCCGCGAGGACACCGCGCGTTTCCAGGCCATTCCGGGCATCGGCAAGAAGACGGCACAGCGGGTCGTGCTCGAGCTGAAGGAGAAGCTGACCGGGAGCGATCTGGTAGCGACCGGAGAGACGGGCGACGGCGACGCGCATCTGGTCGCGCGCGAAGCGTTGATCGAGCTCGGCTACACACTCGTCGAGGCCGAGCAAGCGCTGGCCCGGATCGATCCCGAGCTACCACCGGAGGAGCGCGTCCGCCTGGCGCTCAGAGTGGCTTGATGGTGTGAGATGAGCGAGACCTTTCTGGCACCGACGATCAAGCCCGAAGACGACGAGATCGAGCGCTCACTGCGCCCGCGCAACCTGGACGAGTTCGTCGGTCAGAAGCGGATCAAGGAGCCTCTGAGCATCTCCTTGCAGGCGGCGCAGAAGCGGGACGAAGCACTCGATCACGTTCTCCTCGTCGGGCCACCCGGGTTGGGCAAGACCTCGCTCGCCTTCATCGTGCAGGCCGAGCTTGGGGTCGGTATCCGCTGCATCGCCGGGCCGGCACTTGAGCGCAAGGGCGACATGGCGGCGATTCTCACCAGTCTCGAGACGCGCGACGTCCTCTTCATCGACGAGATTCACCGCCTCAACCACGCGGTTGAAGAGATCCTCTACCCGGCGCTCGAGGACTTTCGCCTCGACATCGTCGTTGGGCAGGGGCCGGCGGCAAGAACGCTGACCCTCGACCTGCCGCACTTCACACTCGTCGGCGCGACCACGCGCACCGGTCTCCTGACGACGCCTCTGCGCGACCGCTTCGGCATGACCTTCCGGCTCGACTACTACGGCGTTGACGATCTGGCCACGATCGTGCGCCGCTCGGCGCGAATCCTCGCAGTCGAGATCGAACCCAAGGCGGCTTCCGAGATCGCCGCCCGCTCGCGTGGCACGCCGCGAATCGCCAACCGCATCCTGCGCCGCGTCCGCGACGTGGCCGAGGTGCGCCACCAGGGCGCGGTCACCATGGCGATCGCGCGCGAGGCACTGAAACTGCTGGAGGTGGACGAGGCCGGGCTCGAGCACACCGACCGCGAGCTCCTGCGCGCTATTGTCGAGCGCTTCGACGGAGGACCGGTCGGGCTCTCGACGCTGGCGGTCGCGCTCGGCGAGGAGCCCGACACGATCGAGGACGTCTACGAGCCCTACCTGCTAAAGCTCGGTTTCATCCAGCGCACGAGCCGCGGCCGTATCGTCACCAAGGCCGGGCTGGCGCATATCGGCGCTCCGGCTCCGGCAGAAGAAGGCCTGTTCTAGCCGCACCGGCCATTCGCCTGCGAGGCGGCCGGGGACCCCGACGGTTCAGTCGTCCCAGCGCAGTCCGCGCCAGGACGGTACCGGAGCCAGCTCGAGCAGCGTGCGATCGCCATCGGGATCGCGGTAGCCGAAATCGGCCTGATCGTCGTCCCAGCTAACGTCGAGCAATCCCTGCTTGACTCGATGATCAAGCCAGGCGCCGCGGAAAACGAGCTTGCGCAGCCAGTAGACGAGCGACTCGCCGTTCAGTAACGAGACGTCTTCCCAGTGCTCGGCGAGGTAGCGGCCGAGCTCGCTGCGGGGCTCGGAGATCTGACCGATCGGGCTGGCTACGAGCTCGACCAGATCAGCCGTCTCTTCCGGCGCGAGATCGTTCCCGGTCACGAGCTCGAGCCGCACGGCCGCGGCCACCACCCGCTCCTCGAAGTCACAGCTGCCGAAAGAGAAGCGATAGTGGAGAAATTCGACGACGTAGTCGTTGCCCGAGCGGTAGTTCGGTCGCTTTGTCACCTTGTCAGGATAGCCTCGAGGTCGTCCCTGGCTTCGAGGGCTCTCAGCGCGGTCTGTGTCCCTGCTCGGTGTCGGCCGTCCAGTCCACCCGTGCGTGATAACGCCGCCTCCGACTCCTGAGAGTGTCGTTGGAATCCCGCAGCCCAGAAAAGACGAAAAGGATGTAGGCGAAGAACGGAAGCGTGAAGACGGTGGCCACCACTGCGGTGCCAAGCCCCGGGATCGCCCGGTCGAGCAGCGCGCAAACGACGATGATGAGCGCGAGTGAGGAGAGATAGCCGGCGAGTGCCTTCCATGACCTGCGCAGTTCGGCCCCGATTGCGCGCACGCTCCAGGGTGTCGGCCTGGCATTGGCCTCGAGCCAGGCCTCGGCGTTCCAGTCTCGTCCCCGGGGTGGTGTCCATCCCCCCGTCACGCCGGCGCCACGATCTGACTCGGCACGATCGGGGTAGGACCTGGCGCCGGTGCCGAGAGTGGCGTCGAACCTCGCTCGTGCGGCCGGATCCGAGAGCACGTCGTAAGCCTCCTTGATTGCGCGGAAACGCTCTTCGGCAATCGGGTTGGAGCTGACATCCGGGTGGTTGAGCAGCGCCAGGCGTCGGTAGGCGCGACGGATCTCCGCCTCGCCGGTATCGCGCCAGAGGCCGAGGATCTCGTAGTGATTCTGTGACTTCGTACCCAAGAACAAGCCTCCCGAAGTTCGGGTTCTCTCTGCTCCTATCGGAGCCGAAAGGCGGGCGCTTGAGATCGACCCGAGCACCGCTTCGGCCCTTTGGCGGTTCTTCGCAGCCGCGGTCTCGCGTCTACCTCGATGGCCGGTAGTGGCCGCCTCGGGCGTGCAGGCCTAGTGGAATAGGTTCTCACCCGGCTACGCTCCAGCGGCGGCGACGAGTCGGACGAAGCTTGCGGCCGGTCGGGTTGCCGTCCGGCACTGGGCATACCTTTCTCTTCCCATGCAAAAGGGAAACTGGACGATCGAAGCCGTCGATCCGCGCAAGGTGAAGATGCTCGCAAGCGAGCTCGAGCTGAGCGAGCTCACCGCTTCGGTGCTCGTCCGCCGCGGTCTCGCCGATCCCGAGCGAGCGCGCGCCTTTATGGCGGCCGAGGCGCCAGCGCACGATCCGTTTACGCTCGGCGACATGACCGAAGCGGTCGAGCGCATCCGCTCGGGCGTGGCGGCCGGCGAGAAGATCTGCGTGCACGGCGACTACGACGTCGACGGAATCGCGGCGACCGTGCTAGCGGTGAACATGCTCAGGGAGCTCGGTGCCGAGGCGAGTTGGGCCCTACCGAGTCGCTTCGACGAAGGTTACGGGCTCAATCCCGGCATGCTCGAGCGGCTGGCGGCGGACGGCTGCTCGCTCGTCCTCACCGTCGACTGCGGTATCACCGCCGTCGAGGAGGTAGCCCAGGCCAAGGAGCTCGGGCTGGAAGTGATCGTCAGCGATCATCACCGGCCGGGAGAACGTCTACCCGACTGCCCGATTGTGGCGCCGCGTCCGTCTGACTATCCCTTCACCGGACTGTGTGGAACCGGCGTCGTCTACAAGCTCGGCGAGGCGCTGCTGGGCGCGGACTCGGAGTTCCTGCGCAGTCAGCTCGACCTCGTCTGCCTGGCCACGGTCGCCGACGTCGTCCCGCTCGTCGACGAGAACCGCTGGCTCGTGACCGCGGGATTGCGTGCGCTCGGGCGAACGCGCAGACCCGGGTTGCGCGCGCTCATGCGTACGGCCGGAGTCGATCCGGCGACGGTCGACACCGGCAAGATCGCCTTTCGCCTGGCGCCGCGCATCAACGCGGCCGGCCGGCTCGGCAACCCCGAGCTGGCGCTGGAGCTGTTGCTGGGCGAGGATGACGGCGAGGCGGCTCGACGGGCCGAGAAGCTCGAGGAGCTGAACCGTGAGCGCCAGGCAATCGAGGACCGGATCCTGCGCGAGGCGGTGGCAGAGGTCGAGTCCTGGCCGGAAGAGAAGCGCCGCCGCCGCGCTTATGTGCTCGCGCGCGAGGACTGGCACGAAGGCGTGATCGGGATCGTCGCCTCGCGCCTGGTCGAACGCTTCTCGCGTCCGGTCGTGCTCGTCGCCGGCACCGAAGGCGACTGGAAGGGA
Source organism: Actinomycetota bacterium (assembly GCA_003170155.1). Taxonomy (GTDB): domain Bacteria; phylum Actinomycetota; class Thermoleophilia; order Gaiellales; family Gaiellaceae; genus Fen-549. The sequence continues at coordinate 39,524 of PMZQ01000053.1, forward strand.
TCGGGCCGATCGATCCCTGCCTTCGACCTGCACGGCGGCATCGTCGTCTGCGCCGAGCTGCTCGAGCGTTTCGGCGGCCACCGCGCCGCGGCCGGTTTCTCGATCCGACCCGAGTGCCTCGAACAGTTCGTCGAGACCTTCACCGCCCACGCCGACGCATTGTTGTCGGACGCCGACTTGAGGCCGGTTACGAAGGTCGATGCGATCGTGCCCCCACAGACGAAGCTAACGCTCGATCTCTGCCGCGAGCTGGAGAGGTTGGCTCCTTTCGGGCTCGGGAATCCGGGCGTGGTGCTGCTCGCGCCCAGCTGCGAGCTGGTCGATCTCTCCACCTGTGGCGAGGGCAAGCACCTGCGCTTCCGCGTGCGCATGGACGGCTCGGAAGCCGGCGGCGCGATCGCGTTCGGTTTGGGCTCACAGCTCGATCGCTACCGGCGTATCGGTCGCTACGACGTCGCTTTGCGGCTGGAGGAGAACCGCTGGAACGGCACCGTCACTCCCCAGCTTCAGGTCAGGCGCATCTTTGACGAGGCGCCGCGCTACGAGAGCCTGCGGGCCGAGCTGGTGGCTCGCTGGAGAGCAGGCGACGGGGCCTGGGACGAACAGACGAGGGAGATCTTCGCTGAGGCAGGCTTACTCGAGGAGGGCGCCAACCCTCGCAGCCTGCTCGAGTCGGAAACATTCCGGGCTCTCCTGGCGGAAGGCGAGCCGGTCACGGCTACTGCCTGATCTCTACGCTCGGCGGTTTGCTCAGGCTCGGCTCTTGCGGAGGTCCAGCGCCAGCTCGAGCTCGTCGCGGATGGGGATGTCGAAGAGGCCGAGCTCGGGGATCTCAGGCTTGAGACGGCGTGATTTTTCCACCGCGCGTGTTCGCAGAGCGGCGAGCACGAAGCCGCGACGCTGGTAGAAGCCGAGCGCGCGGACGTTGTCGTTCGTGATCACGACCGAGAGCTCGCGACAGCCCTGCTTCCAGGCGGCGTTCGCCACCGCCGTGAGAAGAGCCGAGCCGACGCCGGTCGCCTCGCGGAAGCTGTCGAGCGTGACCAGCTCGCACCCGGCGCTGCGCGTCTCGTAGGTCGCCAGGCCCACCGGCTCGCCGTCCGTCTCGGCCACGAAACCCTCGAGCAGGCTCGCATCTCGTGCCTTCCCGCCGGTCACGATCACTTCGCCACTCCAGCGCTCGCGCATCGACTCGATCGCCCAGGGACGGTCGTCCTCTCGAAGCGCTCGGACGGAAACGCTCATGGCTCGCGATTCTACTGCCACCGAGCGAGGAATCGAGCTCGCGCGCCGGAGGCAAAACAGCGACCAGGAATACTCGTGCTGACGGAGGCCTATCTCGGCCCGCGATCTACAGGCGCTGCGACATTACAATTAAAAGATGGCTGTCCTCGATGCGCTCCAGCGGCACGAGCATCTCGTCGAGGAGTTGCTCGCCGAGGTGGCCGCGTACAACCCGGACGTCAACCGGGACCTAATTTTCCGCGCCTTTGAGTTCGCCGCCAAGGCACACGACGGCCAGCAGCGCCGCTCGGGCGAGGATTTCATCAACCATCCCTTCGGCGTCGCCAAGATCTGCGCCGAGCTTCGGCTCGACGAGCAGACGGTCGCGGCTGCGCTCCTGCACGACGTCGTCGAGGACACCGGCGTCTCGGTCGCCGAGCTCAGAGAAGAGTTCGGCGAGGAGATCGCGCGCCTGGTCGAGGGTGTCACCAAGCTGACCAGGATCCAGTTCCAGAGCCGCGAGCAAGCGCAGGCGGAGAACTACCGCAAGATGGTCGTGGCGATGGCGAGCGACATGCGAGTGATCCTGATCAAGCTCGCCGATCGCCTGCACAACATGCGCACGATCGAGTACCTGGGCAAGCAGAANNGTCAACGAGGAGCGCTCGGATCGGGAGGCGCATGTGCGCGAAGCTGCCGCCCTGCTCAAGGCCGAGCTCGACAAGCTCGACATTCCCTCGGACATCTCCGGGCGGGCCAAACACTTCTACTCGATCTACGACAAGATGGCCGGAAAGGGCAAGGAGTTCAACGAGATCTATGACCTGACGGCGATGCGTGTGATCGTCGAGCGTCGCAGCGAGGAGGGAACGCGCGACTGCTACGGAGCGCTCGGCCTGATTCACTCGCTCTGGAAGCCGATGCCCGGGCGCTTCAAGGACTACGTCGCCATGCCCAAGGCAAACCGCTACCGCTCGCTGCACACGACGGTGATCGGGCCCGAGGGCCGGCCGCTCGAGATTCAGGTTAGGACGCGCGAGATGCACGATGAGGCGGAGCTCGGGATCGCTGCCCACTGGCTCTACAAGCGCTCTCGTTCGGCCAAGCTTCAGGAGGAGGAGTGGCTGGCCTGGGTCAAGCGGCTGGTGGATACGCACGCTACGTCCGAGGGGGCCGACTCCGGCGAGTTCATGCGCACCTTCCGCAGCGACCTGTTCGTAGACGAGGTCTACGTCTTCACGCCCAAGGGCGAGGTCAAGACGCTCCCGGCCGGCTCGACGCCGATCGACTTCGCCTACGCCGTCCACACCGACATCGGTCACCGCACCGTCGGCGCCAAGGTGAACGGGCGCATCGTGCCTCTGCACTTCCGGCTCTCGAACGGCGACTTCGTCGAGATCTTGACCTCGCGCTCGCCGCGCGGCCCGTCGCGTGACTGGCTCTCGCTCGCCGTCTCCTCGCGCGCCCGTAACAAGATCCGCCACTGGCTCAGTTCGCAAACCCGCGGCGAGACCGAGCAGAAGGGCCGCGAATCGCTAGAACACGCGCTCAAAGCGCAGAACCTTCCCTACCGGAAGCTGGCCGGCTCTTCGATGCTGGCTCAGGTGATCCGCGAGATGGGCTTCAAGAAGGCGGACGACTTCTACCTGGCGCTCGGCTCGGGCAAGGTGCCGGCAAGCCAGGTGGTCAACAAGCTCCTCCAGCGGCTGAAGACCGACCAGGCCGTGCCCGAGCAGACGTTACCGTCGCGAAAGCCGCGCACCAAGCGGGCGGTTGCCTCCGACAACCTCGGCATCCGCGTCCAGGGGGTGGACGACACCAGCGTGCTCCTTCGTCTGGCGAAGTGCTGCAATCCCGTGCCCGGCGACAAGATCGTCGGCTACATCTCGATGGGCAAGGGCATCACGATCCACCGCGACGACTGCCCGAACGTGAAGGCGCTCAGGCGCAACCCCGAGCGGTTCACGCGGGTGGATTGGGACGGCGACACGGCGCACAGCTTCCGCGTTCAGATCGCCGTCTCGGCCTGGGACCGGCCGCGCCTGCTCGAGGACGTCGCCCGCACCTTCGCCGAGCATGGTGCCAACATCGTCTCCTACGGCGGCGTGGTCGAGGATCAGTTGGCCAAGAACTGGTACACGGCCGAGCTCGGCGACGTGAAGGCGCTGAAGACCCTGCTGAACGCGCTTCGCAATGTGGACGCGGTCTTCGACGTCTATCGCGTGACGCCGTCTTAGGTGGCCGGAAGCAGGCCGCTGTCCGGCTCTGCTCGGCAGCGCGAGCCAAAAGCGTCCGGAACTCGACACGAAAGGGGCAGATCTCGAGTGCTCTTTCTCGTTACCGGATTCCGACCTCGCTGGTGGGTGGTAAAAAGCGGGGGCTGCGGAACGTGGTGCGTTAACGCGGCGGGTCGTTTCCGTGGGCTCTGGCGTCAGCCGGGCTTGCGGCGGTCTCCGGCCAGGGCCGCGGCAAAGCTAAGCCCTATCAACACACCTCCGAATGCACAGCGCAAGAGCGCTCGGTTTACGAGCGGATAACCGCCAGCACCTCGCCGCACTTCTCTTCCATCAACTCAGGAGAGAGTGCCTCGAGGTTGAGACGGAGGAGCGGCTCGGTGTTCGAGGGTCGGACGTTGAAGTGCCAGTCCTTAGCATCGACCGAGAGCCCGTCCAGGTGTGTGATCTCGCCCTGGGACGAGAAGCGCTTCTCGAGCTCCGCGAGCTTGGCGGCGGTATCCGAGACGCGGGTGTTGAGCTCTCCGGTGATGAAGTAGCGATCACGGTAGGGGCGCAGGGTCTCCGAGAGCGGCTTGCCCTGCTTCGAGACGTACTCCAGCATCAGCAGCGCGGGGATGATTCCGGAGTCGGCCTTGGAGAAGTCGCGGAAGTAGTAGTGACCCGAGACCTCGCCGCCGAAGACGGCGCCCGTCTCGCGCATGCGGTGCTTGATGAAAGCGTGACCGACGCGGTTGATCAGCGCTGTGCCGCCGGCCTGCTCGATCGTGTGCGCTACCGCCCAGCTGGCGCGCACGTCGTAGATGATCTTCGCCCCGGGCTCCTTGGCCAGGAAGGTTTCGGCGAAGAGCGCGGTGACGAAGTCGCCGGGGACGAACTCGCCTGTCTCGTCGACGAAGAAGCAGCGGTCGGCGTCGCCGTCGAAGGCGATGCCGAGATCGGCCTTCTCCTCTTTCACCTTGGCCACGATGAACTCGCGGTTCTCGGGCAGGAGCGGGTTGGGCTCGTGGTTGGGGAAGTTGCCGTCGGGCTCGAAGTAGCAGCGGACGGCCTCGATCTGCGGCAGCCGTTCGAGCACCGGCTCGAGCATGCGTCCGCCCATCCCGTTGGCCGCATCGACGACGATGCGCAACGGCTTGACGGCGCTCGGATCGATGAAAGAGAGCACGCGATCGACGAAGTCGGGCCAGATGTCCTTCTTCTCGATATCACCCTTGCGGACGACCTCGCCGAAGCCCTTCAGGGCTCGGTCGCGTACCTCGGGGAGACCCGAGTCGCCGCCGACGGGCAGCGCGCCGGCGCGCACGATCTTGAAGCCGGTGTACTCCTTGGGGTTGTGCGAGGCGGTGCACGTAATGCCGCCGTCGAGCTCCAGCGAGCCGACCGCGAAGTAGAGCATCTCGGTGCCGATCAGCCCGATGTCGATCACGTCGGCGCCTCCGTCGGTTGCTCCCTCGGTTAGCGCCGCCACCATCTGCGGGCCCGAGACGCGCATGTCGTGCCCGACGGCGATCCGCTTCGGGCCGAACTCCTCGACGTAGGCCCGCCCGATCGCGTAGGCGCCCTTTTCGTCGATCTCGGTCGGGTAGATACCGCGAACGTCGTAGGCCTTGAAGACATTGGGCTCGAGCATGGTTGAGATGCTATCGAGAGTCGGCGCCGGAGCGGACTGTTGACCTAAACCGGGGCGCGGCGCTCCGAGGGCCCGTACTGACAGCGTCAGAAAGCCGAGCTCCCCTGGCTCCGATCTCGAGCTTTTCTACGATCGCTTGTGAGCAAAGGGACGTCCGATGTGGTGCCTAAACTTGGCCCTGTGAGCAAGGCGCCGTCCAGAATCGAGCTGCTCGAGCTCGACATCGACACGAGGCTTTGTGATCTCTGGCGCGAGGCGCTCGAGATCCGTGAATGGAACCTAGAAGTGGTGGCGGCCTTCATGCGCGCCGCTTACGGCAAGGGCTACTGCGACGCCCTGACCGAGGACGATCATGGCCGTCTCTGTGCCGATCACGGCTATCGCGTGCCGGACCGTCGCGCCGCCTAAGGTCCTATCCCGCCAAGCCCACAAGCCCGAAGTGGCGGGGCTCGCTCAGACCGTTCGCCGCATTACTAGTGCGCATTCGCGGCCCGTCCGACCCCTGAAGCTCGTCTCTATACAAAGCCTTCCGTCGCCCGGTCGCGCTCGAAGGTCGTTGCGACTCGGCCGTTACGACATCTGAGCCAATAGCGACGGGCGAGAGGGGGAGTCCGAGCTGTATTGACGAAGTCACCCCCGATGGTTCGGCGCATCACATTCGCCGTGCTCTGCGTACTCCTGCTCGCTTCCTCCGCCGGCGCGGAGACAGGGCAGGAGAAGTTCACACGGCTGCAACAAAAAGTTGAGAACGCAAACAAGCGGGAGGGTGTTCTCACCTCGAGCATCGCCGAGATGAACACGCGCGTCCATTCGCTCCGCGGCAGCGTCCTCAGCGCGGAGTCAAAACTGGCGCGACTCCAGGTCGAGGTCGGTCGGCATGAGCAGCGCCTGGCTCAGGTCAAGACGATTTACGAGCAGCAGTCGCACCTACTCGGGCTGGCGCAGCGCCAGTTCGATGCGGCCGAGCACCGACTCGCCCGACGCCTCGTTGCCAATTACGAGAGCGACCGGCCCGACACGGTAGCGGTCATGCTCTCGGCTCGGAGTCTGTCGAACGCGGTTGATCGGCTCGAGTACCTAAGTGCCTTCTCGGCTCTCGATCAGCGCGTCGCACGAGAGGCGCAGGTGGCCAAGACCCGCATATCGGCGATCCGCACGCGAACGGGCCGCTTACTGGCGCGGGTCGATGCCGAGACTCGAACGGTGACTCTTCGGGCCTCCCAGGTTCTCGAGACACGCGATCGCCTGAGCTCGACCCGCGACCGGTTGCGAACCGAGCGAAACAAGCAGAAGCAGACGCTCGCGAGCGTCTGCGAGTCGAAGGAGAAGTGGTTGAGCGAAATTGCTGCGCTCCAGGCCGGAAGCGCCAACATCGCCGCTCGCATTCGCAGCGCGGGCTCCCACTCCAGCGCAACACCCTCGGTGGCGGGACTGATCTGGCCGATACAAGGTGTGCTCACAAGTCCTTTCGGGATGCGTTGGGGACGCATGCACGAGGGCATCGACATCGGCGCCGCAACCGGGACTCCGATCTATGCGGCAGCCGGAGGGACCGTGATCTACGCGGGCTGGGAGAGCGGCTACGGCAACCTGACGGTGATCGATCACGGTAACGGCCTCGCAACCGCCTACGGCCACCAGTCGAAGATCGCCGTATCGAACGGGCAGACAGTCTCTCGCGGTCAACTGATCGGCTATGTCGGCTCGACTGGGCACTCGACCGGTCCGCACCTGCACTTCGAGGTGCGTGCCAACGGAACGCCGGTCAACCCGCTGTCCTACCTCTCATGATGTGGATGTCGGGCAGGTTACGCAGGCGCTCGTCGATATCGAAGCCGTAGCCGACGAAGAGCTCGTCGGGAATCGTGAAGCCGACGTAGCGAACGGGCAGGTCTTCGACCAGGCGCCGGTACGGCCGGTCGAAGAGGGTCGTGATTGCGATCGACGCGGGAGATCGCAACGCTAGTACCCGAGTCAGATAGTTGAGGGTCAGGCCGGTGTCCACGACGTCCTCGACGATGATCAGATCGCGCCCGGTGACGTCGCAGTCGACGTCCTTGAGCAGGCGGATGCGTTGATGGCCACCGCTCGCCGCCGCGGCGAAGCCCGCCAGCTCGACGAAGTCGACCGTGTGGGCGATCGGGATCGCTCGCGAGAGGTCGACGAGGAAGACCACGCTCGCCTTCAGTGGTGCAACGAGGATTGGCTCTTTTCCCGCGTAGTCGCGGGCGATCTCCGCTCCCAGCTCGCGCACGCGAGCGGCGATCTCCTCGCGGCGCAGGTAAACCTCGCCGATCTGTTGGCCGCCTGACGAGCTCTCAGTCATCGTCACGCATCACCTCGGCTTCAACTCCCTCTCGATCCAGCTCCGCGCGGGGGCGGCGAGTCATGCGAGCACCCTTTTCAGGAAGCCAGGTCGAGGCGGTAGCGCTCGGCCAGGCGCTGAACGTCGCGTCGGTAGAAAAGCTTGATGCGGACGTCCGGGTAACGCTCGCGCAGCTTGCGCAGCTTGCGGTTCTTGCGCGTCACCAGCGACTGCTTCATGACCGTGATCTCCACGTAGAGACCCTGCTCGGGAAGGTAGAAGTCGGGCGTGAAGGCCTCGCTCACCCGGCCCATCTCGTCCTGCTCGAGCACAAACGAGGTCGGCTCGTACTCCCAGGGGATTCGGTGGTAGTCGAGGATCCGGGCGCACTCGACCTCCGCCTGATTGGCGAAACGAGGGGGTGTTGAGCCACGATATGCCTGGAAATCGGGGTTTTCTATGTCCATCTGCGCGCAAGCCTAGCAGGAGGGTCGGACGCCCCGTCCGGGCTGATAGTTGCTCGCCCGGTTCGGGAGTAAGTTTCGCGGAATGGTGTCCACGGAATACAATTCGACCATGCCCGGCCGGGACGACGGTCGCGTTTTTCGTATCGCCCAGATCTCGGATCTGCACTGTGGCGGGGTGCACTTCGTCCCCAACCTGCTTGAGCGTGCCGTTTCCGAGATCAACGACCTGGCGCCGGACGTTGTCGTCTGCTCGGGCGACCTGACGACCTTTGGCTTCAAGGGCGAGTACGCCCAGGCCAAGGCCTACCTCGACCGCATCAACTGTCCGAACCTGGTCGTCATCCCCGGCAACCATGACGCGCGCAACGTCGGCTATATCCACTTCGAGCAACTCTTCGGCGAGCGCAGCTCCGTTCTGCACGTCGGTAGCGTAAGCATCGTCGCTGTCGACTCGACCGTTCCCGATCTCGACTACGGGCAGATCGGGCGCGGTCGTTACCGCTGGATCGAGGAGCAGTTCGCGCGCCCCGCCTCGCTGCGCATCTTCGTGCTTCACCATCACCTGCTTCCGGTGCCCGGCACCGGCAGGGAGCGCAACGTGGTGAACGACGCCGGCGATGCGCTCGAATGCCTGCAGCGCGCCGGAGTCAATCTCGTCCTGGCCGGGCACAAACATGTTCCCTACGCCTGGAAACTCGAGAGCGTCTTTGTCGTCAACGCCGGAACGGTCTCCTCGCTACGCCTGCGCGGAAACACGAGACCCTGTTACAACGTAATCGAGTTCAGCGGAAACAGGATCGAGGTTTATCGCAAGCACCCCTTCCACGGAACCGAGAAGATCATCGAGTTCGAGACCGATACGCTCGAGTTCCGCAAGTACACGGCCTCGATCGAAGGCGAGGTGACGATTCGCTAGTGCGCGCGCTGGCCTTGATCGACGGAGAGCACTACCCGCCGGTCGTTCGTGACGCGCTCTCCGCCCTGCCCTACGAGTTCGCCTGCTGCGTGAACGTGGGTGGAGGGGAGAAGCTCCGGCTCGGCTCCGAGCAGGACGACGCTGTGTACGGCGTTCCTCTGATTGACTCGATCGAGCAGGGGATCGAGTCCTACTCGCCCGAGATCGTCGTCGATCTCTCCGACGAGCCGGTGCTCGGCCCGCGTGAGCGCTTGGCGATCGCCAGTCGCGTGCTCGCGCTCGGGCTGCCTTACGCCGGCGCCGACTTTCGCTTCGATCCGCCGGCGCTCGAGCCGTTCGACTTGCCCAGCGTGAGCGTGATCGGGACCGGTAAACGGGTTGGTAAGACGGCGCTGGTGATCCAGCTCGCGCGTATCTGCGCGCAGCACTTCGAGGTCGTCGTTGTGGCGATGGGACGCGGCGGGCCGCCGGAGCCCGAGCTGCGAGAGACGCCGCCGAGCATCGAGGAGCTGCTCGAACTGGCACGCATGGGAAGGCATGCCGCCTCCGACTATCTCGAGGACGCGGTGCTGGGCGAGATCGTCAGCGTCGGAGCTAGGCGCTGTGGTGGCGGTTTGGCCGGAGCAGTGGGTTATTCGAATGTCGCCGAGGCCGCCGAGATGGCACTCGAGCGCCACCCGGATCTGGTCGTCTTCGAGGGAAGCGGTGCCGCGCTACCCCCGATCGCAACCGACCGGCGAGTACTCGTCGTCAGTGCTCACCAGGACGCCGAGCTCGCCTGCGGCTATTTGAACACCTATCGCATCCTCGTCTCCGATCTGGTCGTGCTCACCTTCGCCGAGCCCGGCGAGAGGCTCGATCAGCTGCGCGGGGCGCTTGCCTCGCTCCGTCCCGAGCTGCCGGTGATCGCGACCACGATGAAACCGCGCCCGCTCGTCCCGGTGGCGGGGAAGAAGACGGCGCTTTTCACCACCGCTCCGGAGCTGGCGCTGCCTTCACTTGCCGAGCACCTCGAGAGTGCTTACGGCGCCGAGGTGGTTCACGTCTCGGGCAATCTTGCCCGGCGCAAGGAACTGCGCTCCGAGCTGGAGACAATCGAGGCCGAGCTGTTCCTCGTCGAGCTGAAGGCGGCGGCGGTCGACGTCGTCGTGAAGGAGGCGATGGCCCGCGGTTGCGAGGTCGCCGTAGTCGACAACGAGCTCTTCACGCTTGCCGGCGAGCCCGATCTCGATAGCGCGCTCCTGCGGCTCGGGGAGCAGGCGAGAGCGAAGGAGCCAGTCGGATGACCCAGCACCGTCACAATCCTTTCCCGCTCGGCGACGAGAGCCTTCCTTATTCGAAGGGTCTGATGGCGCGCGCGCTGATCGCAGTCGGAGTCGGAGGTGTCCGCGCCTACGAGTTGGCACGGCAGGTGGAGATCGACCTGGCGAAGCGAGACGAGCGCACGGTCGAGTTGGAGCGCCTACACGAGCTGGCGGTCGAGATCCTCGGACCGGTCGAAGGGCACGAAGCCGTCGAGCGCCTGCGTCGTTACCGCGATCTCGATCAGCTGGACCTGCCGGTGATCTTGCTCATCGGCGGCGCCACGGGCACCGGCAAGACGACGATCGCCGCCGAGTCGGCGCACCGGCTCGGGATCACACGCCTCTCCTCGACCGACTTCATCCGTCAGACGATGCGCGCGTTCTTCTCGGAAGAGTTCATGCCCACGATCCATCACTCCAGCTTCAAGGCCTGGGAAGCGCTACCGGAGGCCGAGCGCGAGGAGGGCGATCCGCTTATCCGCGGCTTCCTCCAGCAGACGAAGAACGTGCTCGTGGGCGTTCGTGCCTCGATCGAGCGCGCGATCGAAGAGGGCTGGTCGATGGTGCTCGAGGGCGTGCACCTCGTGCCCGGGATGCTGCCCTCGGAGATCGAGGGAGCACTCGTCGTCCAGTCGCTCCTCGTCGTCTACAACGAGGAAGTTCACGCATCGAACTTCTTCGTCCGCGATCTCGCGACTGAGGGCGTCCGTCCGGTTGAGAAGTATCTTCAGAACCTCGGCGAGATCCGCCAGGTACAGGACTTCCTGCTCAAACGGGCTCGCAAGTCGGGCGTCCCGGTGATAGAGAATGAGAACGTCGATCGTACGGTCGGCGCCGTAATCGAGCTCGTGCTCGAAGGAGCCGAGCGTTTACAGAAGGTGAAATGAACCCTCCGAAGACGCAGACTCCCAAGAAGAAGAGCGAGCCCGTCGCCGAGACGACGGGCGCCGTTTGCAGTTGCTCACACTACGCCCGTGCAACCGAGGCGGCGGCTCTCGCGAGCGCTCGCTGGCTGGGCCGGGCCGACCGCGAGGGAGCCGAGGAGGCGGCCTTCACCGCCATGCGGAGCTCGCTCGACGATCTTCCGATCGACGGGCGCATAGTCGTTGGTGCAGCTGACGAAGGGCCGCTTGCGGCCGGGCAGCGGATCGGCGCCGGTGGCGTCCCGGTCGATCTCGCCCTCGATCCGCTCGAGGGGCGGGAAGTGGTTGCCCGCGGTGGCTCGGGCGCGATGTCGATGATCGCGATCGGAGAGCCCGGCGCGTTCGTGACGTTGCCCGACATGTACATGCGCCGGATGGCGGTCGGACCGCGCGTGCGCGATCGGATCGATCTACGCAAGCCCGTGGGCGAGAACATCGTCACGATCGCAAAGGCGTTCGGACGCAACCCCAATGACATCACGACGATCGTGCTCGATCGGCCTCGTCATCACGATCTGATCGACGAGATCCGCCACTCCGGTGCGCGCATCAAGCTGATTCCTGACGGCGACGTGACCGCCTCGATCTCGGCGGCGATTCGCGGCACCAACGATCACCTGGCGATAGGCATCGGCGGCACGCGCCAGGCCGTGCTCACGGCGGCGGCTCTGCGCTGCCTCGGCGGCGAGCTCCAAGCTCAGCTGTGGCCGGTCTCCAGACGCGAGATCGAGCAGGCCAAGGCGACGGGCATCGACGACATCGAGCGCATCTTCACTACCACCGATCTGGCGCCCGGAGAGGTGATCTTCACCGCCACAGGAGTCTCCAACGGCGACCTCTTGCGGGGCGTTCGTTTCCTCGCCGACAGCGCTCGTACCCACACCTTGGTCATGTGTACGCGTTGCAACTGGGTGCGCTTCATCGACAGTGTCCACTTCTTCGCCCGCGAGCGCCGCGAGGAGGTTCGCCTCCTCGGCAGCGCCTGACCCAAACCACCTCCGAGCGGCGCCAACGGAATCCCGTGCCGGACTTCAGTCTGGCTCGGGTGCTCAATTCGGTAGACAGACGCCGCCGCTAGGTAGAACCCGCTACCGAAGGTGAACGATGAGGGTACGCCTCCTCGGCAGCGCTTAATACCCAGAGAAAGTCTGGCGACTTTCTCTGGCGAGACTGGTCGAACGAGTCACAGCGCCTGCGGCGTTGGTAACTCGTCTGCTCCGTCGAGCGCTCTCGACTTGCCGTCTTTGCCCTCCGGTGTTCGGCTTGTGTTGAGGACAGGCGCGATGTGAGCCGCGCTCGTCATACCGATCGCGGCGGCTTCGCGGGTATCTACTCGCTTCGCTCGTGATTTCCGCGAGAAGTGGAAGGACACCGCCCGCAAGGCGACTATTGGCCCAGAGAGCAGGGAGCGCGATCCTCAACGGCTCGCCGGGGATACACTGAACGCGTGCTGACCGTTGACGATGTCACCGAGGCGCTGCGGCAGGTCTTCGACCCCGAGCTGGGGCTCGACATCGTCGAGCTCGGACTCCTTTATGACGTTCAGATCGCCGCCGGCGAGATCACTGTCAGCTACAGCCTGACCTCGATGGGCTGTCCGGCGGGGCCGCTGATCCAGGAGCAGATCCTGGAAGCCATCCGCGAGCTGCCGGGCGTCGAGAAGGTCGATCTGCAGCTGACCTGGGATCCTCCCTGGACGCCCGAGCGGCTGTCGGAGGACGCCAAGCTCCTGCTCGGTTTCGGGTTCTAGGCCGCAACGCACCGGCCGATCCGATCCGCGTGACGCACTACGAGTGCGCCTTCACGGCTCGTCCGATCCCTGGCGTCCACCGCTCAACATCTTCGACTGCGCATCCCTAATGGGATCGGCCCCAACATCTTCGTGATTGCGGTGCTTGCGCTTTTCGTCCTGCCCGGCCATGTCCCGGCGAGACGGCTCGCACTCGTCACAATGCGTTAATGAACGCCGACCGGCTCCGCGAGATCGCCAGTGGGCTGGGATTGGACGCGGTTGGCGCGGCGCCGGCCGAGCCCTACGAGCGCGTCGAGAATGCTATCGCCGAGCGTCGCGCACAGGGGCTATTCGCGGATATGCGTTTCACCACGACGCGCCCCGAGCTCTCCTGTCATCCGGAGCGTCTGCTCGAGGGAGCGCGGAGCATCGTCTCGGCGGCGCTTGCTTACTGGGAGCCCGGGCCGGAGCCGGGAGCGGGGGAGGGGCGACTCGCCCGCCACGCCTGGCGCGACCGCTACGCCGAGCTCCGCACAGCGCTCGAGGCGCTCGGCGAGAGAATTGGTGGGGCCTGGCGCGTGCTCGTAGACGCGAACGAGCATGTCGATCGGGAGGCGGCCGTGCGTGCCGGAATCGGTTTCTACGGTAAGAACACGCTCGTGATCGCGCCACGCCTCGGCTCTTGGATCGTGCTCGGGACGCTTGTGAGCGAGCTCGAGCTCGAGGCGACCGAACCGCTCGAGCGCGATTGCGGCTCCTGCCGGCTCTGTCTCGATGCCTGCCCGACCGGTGCGCTTGTTCGGGCCGGCGTGCTCGATGCGCGCTTGTGTCTGTCCTACTGGACGCAAGCACGAACGGCGATTCCCGAATCGATCCGAACGGAGCTGGGCGCAACGGTGTACGGCTGCGATATCTGTCAGCAGGCCTGCCCCTGGAATCGCGGCGTGGAGAAGCGGCGCGCCGATGTGGCCACCGGCGGCGAGTCGCTCGTCTCGCTGGAGGACTGGTTGACGGCGAGCGACGAGGAGCTGCTCGAGCGCTACCGGCACCTCTACATTCCGCGCCGCGATCCTCGTTTTCTGCGCCGGAACGCGCTCGTTGCGCTTGCGAGCACGGGCACGCTCGAGCACGAACCGCTGCTCGAGCGCTACATCAGCGACGACGACGAGCTGCTCGCCGAGCATGCCCACTGGGCTCTTCGTGGGCTGCGCGAGCGTCTCGGCCGCGAGACGGCGCCCGCCTAAGCCAGCGCGATGGCCAGCTCACGGGCCCTGGTGGCAACCAGGTCGCGCAGGTCGCCGGGTTCGAGCACGATCGCCTCGCCCAGGTTGGAGAGGATCTCTCCCACTAGCCATTCCGGGCTTCCCACCGCCGTCTCGGCGAGAACGGCACCGTCGGTGAGTGCGCAGGCACCGCCGCGCTCCAGCCGCCAGCGGGCGACCAGGGGCGAGTACCAGATACGCGCCTGGCGCGCGTCACGGAGCCCGCGTGGCTTGAATCCTGGACGCGGCTCGAAGCGCTCGCCCGTGAGCTTTGCCCGGCGCATACGGTCGAGACGAAAGCTGCGCTCGCCGCCGGTCGTGCGGTCCCAGGTGTGCACATACCAGTGGGGCAGCTTGCGCTCGAGAACGTACGGCTCGGTCAGGCGTAGCGAGGGCTGCTCGTCGCCTTCCTTCAGATACTCGAGCTCGACCAGTTGACGCAGGCGGATTCCCTCGGCGAAGCGCGCGATCAGGTCTTCTTCGGCCTCGCTGCCCTGGGTCTCGGGCGTCTGCTGGAGCTCGAACTGGCCGAAGGTCTCCTCGAGCTTGCGGCGCACGCGCTCGAGCGGCGTGTGTGCGTCGGCGGCGATCATCGGGCCGACGAACTCGAGCGCGAGCCGGATTGCGCGGGCCTCGAGCGGCGTTAGGCGCGGCGAAGCCCGGAAGGTGTCGCCGAAAAGCTCCTTGTCGACGCGTACCGACTCGCCGTCGAGCTCGGCGTAGACGGTGTAGCAGCCGCCGCCGAAGTTGACGAGGTTGAGCAGTGACAGATGCTCCTCGAGCTCGTCGAAGGGGATGCGCAGGCGCTCGACTATCTCGCGGGCCGGGATCACGGCCTCGCTTCGGTCGCCGCAGGCGGCGAGAAGGTGAGCGAGCAGGGCCTGCAGGAGCGCGAATCGTTCCGGGGCGACCGGCCCCGAGAGGTGGTCGGGGAGTTGCGAGCTCTCGCCCGGCTCGCTTCGCTCCGGCGCCGGCACGAATTGCGCGGCAGTGTGGCGTTCCTCGACCAGGCTGAGGGCGCGCGTAACTTCCTCGCACAGCTCCACGGGCTCGATCGGCACCGCTCGGCCGTCCTGACGCAGAATCCACGAGGCGAGCAGACGGAGCGAGGAGTACTCGGTCGTGAAAACCCCGTTCTCGACTCGGCCCGAGCTTTCGTAGGCGCGCTCGACCCACCAGGCGGTCTCGCGCCCGACCCGGATCTTCGCCTCGCCCAACAAGGGGCCGATCTGCCAGGGCGCGCGACCGCGGTAGTCCTCGATGTGGAAGTCGGGCGGAACGCGGAAATCACGCTCCTTGCGCGTGGCGAAGCGGATGTCGCTGCGGATGCGCGAGACGCGGAAGGTGCGCATCGCATCGCGCTCCAGGTCGTGGCCGACCACGTACCAGAGACCGTTGTCGGAGAGAAGACCGTAGGGGTTGACGATCCGCTCGGAGTGCTCGTCACGTGAGATCGACCAGTAGTTGAACTTGACTGTGCGCTGCTTGGAAATTGCGGCCTCGAGCTTGCCGAGCCGTCCCGGCGTCTCGGGCGAGTAGTCGGGGTCGAGCACCTCGACGCGGACGGCGGTGGCGGTCGGGGGCTCATTGAAGCCGGGCCGTCCCAGGGCCAGGTTCTGGAGCGCGAGTCTGAGCGGCTCAGCGTAGGCGAACTTGCCCTCGAGCAGGTAGAAGGACGTCTGCAGTGCGGCCAGCTCGTCGTTGGTCAGCTCGAGTGGTGGCAGGAAGTACTGCTCGGAGCGCAGCGTGTAGAGCTCTTCGCCTGTGAACTCGTCCCGCTGCGAGCGCAACGGCACTCCCAGCGAGGTCAGCTCGGAGCGATCGGCGTAGTAACGGCGGGCGAAGGCCTCGTCCGACATCTCGGAGTAACCCTCGACGTTGGACTTCACGTCGCGGGCCGTGACCGGACGGCGTTCGGCCATCAAGAATGCGACCAGCGAGAGCTGGCGTATCAGCTTGTCGGCGTCATGAGACATCGCTCCGCGAGCTTACAGCTAGCGGGATCGGATTGGAGAACTCGTGCGCTCGACACTTCGTCTCGGCGCCGGGTTGGCAAAAACGACCAGGCGTCAGAGGCGCTTGGGTCTCCGTTTTAAGGCGAAAACGAGTTGTCAGGCCGCGACTTTGGCCCGTTCGAGGTGCTGGTGTGAGGGGCAGTAATCGCGCTCGGGAAGCGGTGTGCGCTGGCAGGCCTTACCCTTGCGGGTTGTCGCCTTGCAGCGTGCGATACCGCCGTCGAGAGCACCGGCCTCGATCTGCTTCTGAATGAACTCGCCGGCCGCGTTGACGCCCTTCTCCACCGCCCAACCGACCTGAGCCTGCACGGTGATCGGGTAGTAGCGTCGAATGTCCTGAAAGAGAGCTCGATCCGGCTTGGCGAAGTAGTGCGGATCGGTGGCCAGGCGCACCATCGTCTGCTCACAGGCGTCGAGTACGGAGCGCTTGAACTCGATTTGCTGATCGGGGGCAGCATAAGGATCGACGAGATCCTTGATCGAGCGATAGATCGCCCGTGAGTACTGGTACATGCAGCTCACAAGCTGCGTGCTTTGCTTATCCATGCGACTCGAATGTTCTCCTCTAATTCGGAGCGAGGCCCCACGCCAGGCGGCGAACTGGCCAAAGCCCTACTCGGCTTCCGCGGCGCGACAACAGTGTAGCCGCTTTTCCGAGCTGTGACAAAAAATCGCGAAGAAAGCCGCTCAGGAAGCCACGCGCTTCGCGTACGGCTTAACGAAACCAGCCTTACTCGCTGCGGGGATACGCTTCATGGCGGCGTTCTGGCTGTCGAAGATTCCGCTGAAGACGACGTAGTAGCCCGGGTGAAGGCTGGAATAGTCCGACGACTTGAGCACGCCGACATCGCCTAGGCCGGCGTTCAGGGCCTCGAGTGCTTTCTGCCTGGCGCTACCCTTGCCGCTCGAGACCGGTAACGACGCGAGCACGATCGTGTAAGCCGGGGGACCCGGCCAGGCGATCAGGCCGGTGGCGTCGATCGGCGGTTTGGGCGGCTTTTGGCTCGTCGTCGTGCCCGTCGTCGTCGTGCCCGTAACCGTTTGATCGGTGAGCGTTGCGGTGTTGGCCGTGGTTGGATGAACGGTTGGCCCGAGCTCCGTCAGGGTCTTGGTCTGGTTGCTCTGCGTGGCCAGGATGGCGACGGTCGCGGCCAGTACTGCGATCGCCAATGCGACCAGAACCGACCAGCGCCAGCCTCCGCCTGGAAAAGAGAGGGCGTGTCGCCAGCGTTCCGCGAGACCGGCTGAGACCGCTCCCACTTCGAAGAGTCGCTCGCCGCAGGAGAGGCAGTACTCCTGGTAGGGCTCGCAGACCGCGCCACAGCGCGGGCAAAGGCTTCGGACGTCGGAACGCGCCTCTTCGCCCGCAGGCTCCTCGGCGCCGGGGCTCAACTCTCGCCGCCCTCGCGCTCGGCGGTGTCTTCCTCGGCTTCTTCCGCCGCCGGGGTGGAGTGAGAGATCGTTTGCTCGCCTGGCTTTTCCTGGCTGGCGGTACCGCTCACCGCGGCTCCGCAGCTGGCGCAGAAGCTGGCTCCCTGGGCGAGTGGCTCCAGGCAGCTGGCGCACAGCTCTCCGGTGTTGCCGAGATCGGTCGGGCGGCCACAGCTCGCGCAGAAGCGAGCGCCGAAGAAAAGGGGCGTGCCGCAGGCGCAGTGCGGGCCAGAGGCGCTACGGCGCGAGTTTCCGCGCGAGAGGATTGTCTCGAGCTCTTGGATGCGATTCTCGACGCCCATGGTCTGGGCGCAGTGTTCGACGATCAGATCCTCGCGGAACTGGTCACGCCGGTACATCTCGAGCAGGAGCCCGCCGAGGTCGCGTATTCGCCGCTCGCGCTCGCGCACGAGTGCTCTGCGCTCGCGGCGTACGAGCGAGAGATTGGCGGCGGGAGGACGTATCGCCCGAGTGCTTGCTCGCCGCTTTTTTTTTCGGCTCTGCGGCTTCTCGGCTATCGGCGCGAGAAGCTCGTCCGCGCCGATCTCGGTCGGCGGAAACTCCGGCGAGGGCTCGATCTCCCCGGCCGTCCCGTCGTCTGGAGATTGCGGACCTTGCTCCGGCTCTTCGCTCGCGAGCGAGCCGGCGTCTTTGGGGCGGCGCATGCGTGTGAACAGCTTTCGGCGCTCCATTTAGTGGTTACTCCGACGAGTAAGGTGCCGGGCGATAGACGTATTTGCCGCAACGACCACTAGCGGCGCGAGTGTAGCGCAGCGTCGAATGCTGTCGCAGACGCTCCCGTCCGGGCCGTTTGTCTTTGCGCAGGGACGGAGATCGGAGCCCGCGGCCCGCTCGCGACCGAAGACGTGATTCTCGACGAGCCAGCCCGGGCGGCGCGAGCCTCCTAGTGTCTTGAACAAAGGAAAGCCCCGGCCGTCGCCGGGGCTTTCGCAATAAGCGAGTCTGCAGATTCGCTACTTGCGCAAAGACGTGCCCGTCGAGCGCAGGTCCTCGCAGGCCTCAACTACGCGCGCGGCCATAGAGGCCTCGCCGGCCTTCCCCCACGCGCGCGGGTCGTAGACCTTCTTGACGCCGACATCGCCGTCCACCTTGAGCACGCCGTCGTAGTTCTTGAACATGTGATCGGCGATCGCGCGGGTGAGCGCGTACTGGGTGTCGGTGTCGACGTTCATCTTGACGACGCCGTAGTCGAGCGTCTCGCGGATCTCCTCGAGCGCCGAGCCGGAGCCGCCGTGGAAGACGAGCAGGAAGCGACCGGCCTCGCCGTACTTCTCCTCGACCGCCGCCTGGCCGTCGCGCAGGATNNCCCTTCTCGCCGGTGCCGAGCGCATCGGCGACGGCGAGCATGTCCTCGGGAGTCGTGTAGAGCTTCTCGCGCGCGACGCCCTCGTTCGAGACGCCGTCCTCCTCACCGCCGACGACGCCAGCCTCGACCTCGAGGATGATGTCGAGCTCGGCGCACTCGGCCAGTAGCTCCTTGGCGACACGCATGTTCTCGGCCAGCGGCAGCGGCGAGCCGTCGTACATGTGGCTCTGGAAGAGCGGTCCCTTGCCGGCGGCAACCCGCTCGCGCGAGGCGGCCAGCAGCGGCCTCAGGAAGGTATCGACCTTCTCGGGGTGGCAGTGGTCGGTGTGTAGGGCGATGTTGACCGGGCAGCGCTCGGCGACGATGTGGGCGAACTCGGCCAAGGCGATCGCACCCAGGACGCCGTCCTTGACGGTCGCACCGGAGGCGAATTCGCCACCGCCGGTCGAGACCTGCACGATGCCGTCGGACTTGGCCTCGACGAATCCGCGCAGGGCGGCGTTCAGGGACTCCGAAGAGGAGACGTTGATCGCGGGGTAGGCGAACTTGCCGGCCCTGGCGGCGTCGAGCATCTGGGCATAGGTCTTGGGATCAGCGATGGGCATTGCAACCTCTCAGTCGGATCTTTTCAGGCAAGGGTAGTAAAGCCACAGAGGTAAATAGCGAAATCAACAGCCGGCTGCGCCGATTAAGTGACGAAAAGCGGTCGATATCGAGAGCCTACCCCGCTACGAACGTGCGGCCGAGGTGGTCGAGGTGTGGATGCCGGGGGTCGAACGGGACGCGAGGGCGCGCTGATCGTGCATCGGGCTGCCCGGCCGGCCGATGGCGCCGCGATAGCTCTACCTAGGCGGTCTCTCGCTCGACCTGCTCGAGCTGATAGACCGTGGCCTCGCGCTCGCTCAGGCTCTGCTCGATCCGCGCCAGCCGCGTGTCAACGCCACACCAACCCCCGGCGATCAGATCGACGAGCAGACCGAGATCCTCGACCCGGGCGAAGCGCTCGGTCTCGAGCACCTGCTCGAGTTGGTCGAGGCGGCGGATGAGCTGGTTGGCCAGGCCGCGTAGCTCGGCAAGCTGGCGGGCGACCGGTACCGCTTCAGCCTGCAGGCCCTCGCGTACGGCCAGCCCGATCTGCTCGGGCAGCAGGCTCTCGAGCTCGGCGCCCATTTGCGCCAATGCCTCCATCTGTGCCCTCGCGTGCTCGAAAGCCGCCTTCGTCTGGGCGGGATCGAGGAGATTCTGACCTGCTCGCTCGAGGCGTTCACGTGCTCGTGCCAGTGCATCTTCCATGGAAATGAAGGCTAACGTTGGCGGCGGATGCTTCTACGCGACCTGGACTACGAGCTCCCGTCCGAGCTGATCGCCCAGCGGCCGCTCGATCGCCGCGACGAGTCGAAGCTGCTCGTGTTCGAGCGGGCGAGCGGAGAGATCCGCCAACGTCGCTTCAGCGACCTCCCCGCGGAGCTGCATGGCGAGCTGGTCGTGGTCAACGACACCCGCGTCGTTCCCGCGCGGCTGCGGCTGCGGAAAGCGACCGGCGGGCAGGTCGAGGTACTCCTGCTCGAGGCGCTTGGCGCGGGGGAGTGGGAGGCTCTCGCGCGTCCTTCCCGCAAGCTTCGCGCCGGGCAGCGGCTGGGGCCGGTCGAGTTCCTGGAGGAGCTAGGAGAAGGACGCTGGCGGATCGCGCTCGAGGGCGAGCCTGCGGGCGAGGTGCCGCTGCCGCCCTACATCCACGAGAAGCTCGACGACGCGGAGCGCTACCAGACGGTCTTCGCCGAGCAGCTCGGCTCGGCGGCGGCGCCGACCGCCGGTCTCCACTTCACGCCCGAGCTGCTCGAGCGCCTCGATGTCGAGCGCGTCACCCTGCATATCGGGCTCGACACCTTCCGCCCCGTGGCGGTGGACGATCTCGATTGCCACCAGCTGCACGGCGAGCGCTACGAAGTGAGCCCGGCCAGCTGGGAGCGAATCAAGGTCGCCGAGCGTGTGCTGGCGGTGGGGACGACGAGTGTGCGCGTGCTCGAGACCCTCGCCCGCGGCTTTCCGCTCCGGGGCCGGACGGAGCTGTTCGTGCAGCCGCCCTTCGAGTTCGAGCGCGTGAACGCGCTCCTGACCAACTTCCACCTGCCGCGCTCGACCCTGCTCGCGCTCGTGATGGCGTTCGCCGGGGTCGAGCAAACGCGTGAGCTGTACCAGCTGGCGATCGCCGAGCGCTACCGCTTCTACTCCTTCGGCGACGCGATGCTCGTGCTCTGAGAACTCGGATTCGGCGAAGCATTTCGCCGCCTGAG
>PMZQ01000053.1:60719-67487 GCA_003170155.1 Actinomycetota bacterium
GCCTCTTTCCCCGATAGCCTTCGCTCAGGGGTCGCGACCGGACCCCCTGGGGGTCGTTGGAGTAAGGAGACATGACGGCAAAGCAGACGGTATTCGAGCTGGTGGCGAGCGAGGGCGAGGCCCGGGCGGGCGTGCTCAGGACGGCGCACGGCGAGGTGCGAACACCCGTGTTCATGCCGGTTGGTACCAAGGCGAGCGTGAAGAGCGTCGACCCCGAGGAGCTGCGGGCACTCGGCGCGGAGATCGTGCTCTCGAACAGTTACCACCTGCACTTCCGGCCCGGCGAGGACTTGATCGCCGAGCTGGGTGGGTTGCACGGATTCATGGGCTGGCAGGGGCCGCTCCTGACCGACTCCGGTGGCTTCCAGGTCTTCTCGCTCAGGGACACGCTGCTGGCCGTGGACGAGGACGGCGTCACCTTCCGTTCGGTCTATGACGGCCAGGCGGCGCGCTTCGCGCCCGAGCTCTCGGCCGAGATCCAGCGCAAGCTCGGCTCGGACATCGCCATGTGCCTGGACGTCTGCCCGCCGGCAGGCGCCCCGCGCAGCGAGCTGGAGCGAGCGGTCGAGCTGACGACACTGTGGGCGCGGCGGCAGCGGCAGGCGCCTCGGGCCGACGGGCAGCTCGTTTTCGGCATCGTCCAGGGTGGCACGAGCGAGGAGCTCAGGCGCCGCTCGGCCTCCGAGTTGGTCGAGCTCGACTTCGACGGCTACGCGCTCGGGGGCCTGAGCGTGGGGGAGGAGCGGCTCGAGCTGCTCGCGGCGACGGCCTTCTCGGCGCAGCTCTTACCACGCGAGAAGGCGCGCTACTTCATGGGCATCGGCGATCCGGAGGGCGTGCTCGAGGTAATCGAGCGCGGGATCGATATGTTCGACTGCGTGCTGCCCACGCGCACGGCCCGAAACGGCTCGGTGCTGACCTGGGAGGGAAGGCTCAACCTCCGCAACGCTCGCTTCGCCCGTGATCCGCGCCCGCTCGAGGAGGACTGCGACTGCCCGGCTTGCGGCCGTTTCAGCCGCGCCTACCTGCGCCACCTCGTCAATCAGCAGGAGTTGCTCGGCCTGCGGCTGCTCAGCCTGCACAACCTGCGCTTTCTGATCAGGCTTGTCGGCGAGGCGCGCGTGGCGATCGAACAGGGCCGCTTTAGCGGCTTCAAGAGAGAAGCTCTAGCTCGCCTCGCCTCCGCGTCGTCGTAAAGCTCCCCGGCGCGTCGTCTCTGGCGCTGTAAGGCTCGCGGCCACGATTACGCGAAGAGTTCGTTCCACGCGCGCCGGTGGCGGAAGTAATGTCTTGGGCATGCTCTTCTACTACGTGGTCAGCGTTGTGGCCTTTGTCGGCATTATCTGGCTGCTCGTGGTGCTGCCGCAAAGGCGGATCAACCGCCGGCACGCCGAGATCGAAGCCGATCTCGAACCGGGTGATCGCGTGATGACGGTGGGCGGCTTCTACGGCGTCGTGCGCGAGCTTGTCGAGGACACCGTCCGGCTCGAGATCGCGCCCGAGACCGTGGTCACGCTGGCCCGGGGTGCAGTGGCGGCTGTACTGGCACCGTCGCAGGAACCTGGCAGCGGAGACGGACCAGGCGCAGACGTGGACTCGGACCGGGATTCGTCAAGCTAAGCTGCACCGTCAAATGTCGTCCCGCCGTCCCCACATCATCCTGCTCCTGCTGATTCTGGCCACGCTGGCCGGAGTCTTCCTCTTCGCCGCGCCGCAGTCGCCGCTCTACAAGTCGCCGGCGCTCGGGCTAGATCTCAAGGGTGGCCTCCAGGTGGTGCTGCAAGCCGAGCCCACCGGCGGACGCAAGGTGACCGTAGACGACATGACGCGCTCGGTGAACATCATGCGCCGGCGCGTCGACGCGCTCGGTGTCGCCGAGCCGGACATCCGCACTCAGGGCTCGAACCAGATCGTCATCGACCTGCCGGGCGTGAGCAACCAGGAGCGGGCCTTGCAGGTAATCGGCAAGACCGCACAGCTCAAAATCTTCGATCTCGAAGCGGACTTGGTTTCCCCGTCGGTGTCCAGCTTCCAGGCGAAGCCCTACACCCTCTACCCCTTGCTCAAGGCCATCCAGGGACAGGTGAAGGCGAGGGGAGTTTCCAGTTACTACTTCTTCACCGCCAAGCACAAGCTCATCCTCAACCCGACTCCTTTGCAGAGGAAGAGCGGTATTCGCCTCGGCGTTCCGAAGTCGATGATGGTCGTCTCCTGCGACAAGAAGACCAGCGGTGTATGCCCTGGGCTGCCCTACCAACCAAAGGCGGGGCAGACCTTCTGGTACCTGTTCAAGCTGCCACCTGCGCTGACGGGCAAGGACCTAAACGCGAGCGGAATCCGGGCCGACTTCGGCTCGGGCGGCGGTGCGATCGTCGATCTCAGCTTCACGAGTGCGGGAAACAAGGCCTTCCATCGGATCACCAAGGCCGAGTACTACCGCGGCCAGGTGTACGGCACCCAGCACAACGCGATCGTGCTCGACGGCCAGCTGATCACATTCCCGCAGATCGATCCCAAAGACAGCTCGCTCAGCCAAGGCATCGATCCCTCGGTGACCGGCGCGATCATCGAGGGGATCGGCTCGATCAACGATGCCAAGGACATCGCCACGGTGCTGCAGACCGGCGCCTTGCCGGTGACCTTCAAGCCGATCGAGAACACCCAGATCTCGGCCACTCTGGGTAAGGACTCGTTGCACCAGGCGCTGGTTGCGGCGATCGTGGGCCTGGCGCTGGTGGTCGTCTTCCTGCTCTTGCTCTACCGCTTCCTCGGTCTCGTCGCGGTGATCGGGCTCGGCATTTACGCCTTCTTCCTCTACGGGGTGATCCTGCTCTTCAACGTCACTCTGACCCTGCCGGGCTTCGCGGGCATGATCCTCACGATCGGCGTGGCGGCCGACGCCAACGTTGTTATCTTCGAGCGCATCAAGGAGGAGTCCCGTGCGGGCAAATCGGTGAAAGCCGCTGTTGTCACGGGCTACCAGCGCGGCTTCCACACCATCCTCGACGCCAACGTCGTCACCGCGATCACCGCCGCCGTCCTCTTCCTGGTCGCCACGGCTGGGGTCAAAGGCTTTGCGCTGATGCTGCTGCTCGGCACCGGCATTTCGCTGATCACCGCCGTCGCCGGCACGCGCGCCATGCTCGGCCTGCTCTCCAACTTCCACTGGTTCGGCAATCCGAGCTTCATGGGCGCCAAGGGCGCTCAGCGCGGACGCTGGCTGCAGATCGACTTCATGCGCAAGCGCTATCTGTGGCTGGCGCTTTCGGGAGTGGTGGTTCTGGTCAGCGCGGTGGCGCTCGGCACCAGAGGCCTCAACCTCGGCATCGACTTCAAGGGCGGCACGCAGATCGTCTTCAACACGCCGAAGCCGACCCAGTTGAGCGACGTGCGCAGCCTCGTGACCAAGGTGACCGGCGAGTCGAGCGCCTTCATAGTCGGTCGAAGTAGCAAGGCGACCGTCGGCGGTTCCGAAAGCTACAAGAGCTTTGAGATCCGCGTTCGCACGCCCAGTCGGGCTCTTCAGACCAGGCTCACGAATCAGCTGACTGACAAGTTTCAGATCACCGGCAGTAGTGAGCAGAACGTCTCGGCCAGCTTCGGTCGCCAGATCGCCCGCAGCGCGATTCTGGCGATCATCGTCTCCTTCCTGCTGATCACGGGCTACATGACGATGCGCTTCGACTTCAAGTTCGCGGCACCCGTGATCATCGCGGTGCTGCACGACATCGTGATCACGGTCGGGGTCTACGCGCTGACGGCCCGCGAGGTGACGACCTCTACGGTCGCCGCTGTGCTGACCGTGCTCGGCTACTCGATCTACGACACGATCATCATCTTCGACCGCATCCGTGAGAATGTGCCGTTGATGAGGCAGGCGCCGTTCGCCCGCATCGTCAACGTCTCGATCTGGGAGACGATCCGCCGCTCCCTGGCCACGACCTTCATCACCCTGCTTCCGGTCGGGGCGCTCTTCATCGCCGGCGGCGACACGCTCAAGGACTTCGCCTTCGCGCTGCTGGTCGGAATCACGTCGGGTGCCTACTCCTCGATCTTCGTGGCGGCGCCGCTCCTGACGATCTGGAAGGAGCGGGAGCCGGAGTACAGGCGCCGCCTACATGGAATCGGTTACCACGGCGGTCGCGACGAGTCGGCGAGCGGGAAGGTTCCGCAGCCGGCGCTGGCGGCGGCTGGCGAGCAACCGTCCGTGTACGGCAGGTACGAGGGCGAAGCAGCAGCAGAGAAGCGAGAACGGCGCCGGCAGAGGAGAAGGCGCTCGAGGCCACATGGCCGGCCCCGCTAGCGGCTCTCGTCAGCTCGCGAGCGAGCTTGCGCTGGCGGCCGTGGGCACGGTCGCCCTTACCGCCGAGAGGATCGATGCGCTGGCCGAGGCGATCGCCACCCGCGGCGGCATAGCCACGAGTGAGGAGGCACGCGCCTTCCTGCGCGAGCAGGTCGAGCACTGGCGCGAGGAGGGAGCTCGAATGAGCGGCCAGACGACCTCGTGGATCGGCTCTCTCGCGTGCGAACTCGGTCTGGTCGGTCGCGAGGAGGCCGACGAGCTGGATTTGCGAGTGGCGCAGCTCGAGCACCGGTTGCAGCTTCTGGAGAGAGAGTCCGACCCGGCGTGAACCCGGACGGCGGGTTTTTCATCAGAGCGCTCCAGAGCCGGTTAGGGCGTACTCTGAGGACATGACTCCCAAACGGCTTCCGCGAGTGCGAGTCGAGTCCCTGCTGGCTGCGGCGGCCGCGCTGGTGGGTGTGGTCGCGATCGTCTCCGGTCTGACTCCGGAGTTCGCTGATCGCTCCAGGCTGATCAGGGGCGTGCTTCCACCCGGCTTTCCCGAGATCGCGCGTTTGCTCACGCTCGCCTTCGGCCTTGCGCTGCTGCTGCTCTCACGCTCGCTGGCCAGAGGCCGCCGCCGTGCCTGGCAGCTGGCACTCTTCGCCGTCAGCGGAGTCGCGCTCGCTCATCTGGCGAAGGGACTCGACTTCGAGGAGGCGATCATAAGCTTGCTGCTCGTGATCGGGCTGCTGCGTTACCGCTCCCACTTCGACGCACCCGGCGATCCCGCGGTTCGACGCCCGGTTCTCGGTGCCCTGCTGGCGTTCGCGGGTGTGGTTGGGATCGCGGTGGTGCTGAGCACGCGCGATATACCCGATCGCGTCGGAAACCTGATCACCATTACGGCGGTGTTCTTCGGCTTGCGGGCCCTGATGCTCTGGCTCGGGCCTTTCCCCGAGCACGTTCGCCAGTCGCTGGAGGAGCGGCACCGCGCCCGGGAACTGGTCGAGAGCTTCGGTCGGGACAGCCTCGCCTTCTTCACGCTCAGGCGCGACAAGAGCTACTACTTCTCGGACAGCGGCAACTCTTTCCTCGCCTATCGTCTGGTCGGCAGCTCGGCGCTGATCAGTGGCGATCCGGTGGGGGAGGAGAGCGAGTTCCGCGAACTGCTCGGAGATTTCGTTCGAAGGGCCCGCGACCACGGATGGCGCGTAGCCGTCGTCGGCGCCGGCCCAGCTTGGCTCGGCCTCTATCGAGAGCTGGGGATGTTGCGGGTGATCAAGATCGGCGACGAGGCTGTTGTCCGGCCAGAGGTCTTCTCGACCGAGGGCCGTGCGATCAGGAAAGTCCGGCAGTCCGCGCGCAAGATCGCCGAGCGCGACGGCGTGAGCTTTCTGATCGAGAGAGCGGCGGAGATGGACGAGGAGCGGCGCGCGCAACTCGGAGAGGTCTCGAGCGCCTGGCTGGCGGGTCGCCGCGAGCGGGGTTTCTCGATGGCGATTGACGACCTCTTCGCCGCCGGAAGCGTCTTCGCGCTCGCGCTCGACTGCGGCGGCGAGCCGATCGCCTTTCTCCATCTCGTTCCCGGCTCGGCCGGCGGAGGCTACTCGCTCTCGAGTCAGAGGCGCTTGCCGGGATGCCCCGGGGGAATATCCGAGTTCTTGATCGTGGAGACGCTCGCCTGGGCGCGCGAGGCCGGTGTGCGCGAGTTCTCGCTCAATTTCTGCGCCTTCCGGGACATGCTCCACGGCGACTCGCAGAGCGGGTTCCTGCATCGACTGGTGCGGCGAGTGTTACTCGGACTCGACTCCTTCTTCCAGATCGAGAGGCTCAACTCGTTCAGCCGCAAGTTCCTGCCCGAGTGGCGGCCCCGCTATGTCTGTCTGGAGCGGCTGAGCGATCTCCCGGCCGTGGGTATCGCCTACCTACGAGCCGAGTCGCTGATCGCGTCGCCGCGAATGCCCGGGCGTAAGGGTCTATCCCGCTAGGTCCACACGCTCGAAGTGGCCGGAAGCGACGATCTGAGCCTGGAGCTCGTCTCGAAACGAAGCACTCCATCGCCTGGCCGCGCTCGGCGGCGCGATGCGTTGTCTTAGGGCCCGTAGCTTCCGGCTACGAACGCGACACTGCGTCCTAGCCTCGCATCCACCGATCACACCCAGTCGACGGGTCTTCATTCCGAGACAAACTCTTCGCGCTTTTCGGTCGCCGCACCCTTCCTGTCACACTTCCTCAATGGCGCCGCGTTCCCGAGCAAGCAATCTGGGCCGTCTCTCCGAGATCGCCCAGGTGGCGGTGCGTCACGGCTTCGGCTATCTGCTTACCCGCCACCACCTGAGCGATCTGATTCCGGGGCACCGGCGCCTGCGTCTGGAGGAGGTGGCCGCAATCTCCGAACGGGGTCGCCACCTGCGCGCCATGCTCGAGGAACTGGGTCCGACCTTCGTCAAGTTCGGGCAGCTGCTATCGATGCGTCCGGACAT
>PMZQ01000053.1:67594-92222 GCA_003170155.1 Actinomycetota bacterium
CCCGAGCAGATCGAGGCCGATCTGGCGCTCCTCTACCAGCTCGCCCGCATCATCAAGGAGCGAGTGCGGGCGCTCGACTTCGTCGATGTGGGTGCGATCGTGGACGAGTTCGCGCGCTCGATCCGCCGCGAGCTCGACTATCACCAGGAAGGGCGGAATGCCGACATACTCCGGCGTCAGTTCGCCGCCGACCCGCACGTTCGCGTCCCGCACGTCTACTGGACCTACACCCGGGCACACGTGCTCACGCTCGAGTTCCTGGAAGGAACCAAGCTGGCCGACCTCGACGAAAAGCTCTCGCGCGACGATCGNNTGCTCGGGAATCCGGACGAGATCGGACTCGTCGACTTCGGACTGGTCGGGCGCCTCTCCGACGAGGACATGGGCAGACTCACCCGTCTCTTCATCGACGCCGCCACCGAGAATGTCGACGCCCTGCCGCAGAGGCTCTACGACCTCGGTGTACGCTGCCCTCCCGAGCGCGAGCAGGAGTTCGCGCTCGAGCTGCACGAGAGCTACTACCGCTACTACGGAGCGGGCCTGGCCGAGATCGATCCCCTGCAGGTGATCCGCGAGACCTTCTCGATGATCTACTCGCTCAACCTGAGGCTGCCGACCCGTTTCCTGATCCTCGACAAGGCGCTGGCGACGCTGGCGGCGGTGGGAGTGGAGCTTACTCCCGACTTCAATGTCTTCGAGATCGCGAAGCCCTACGCCCGCGATCTCGTGCGCGAGCGCTTCAGCCCCGAGCGGGCGCTGCGGCGCGCCCGCCGCGACGGTGTCGAGTTCGTGCGGGTCGGGCGTGAGTTGCCCACGCTCCTGCACGGCGTGATGACGCAAACTCGCGAGGGACGGCTCGAGATCGGCTTCGTGCACAAGGGGCTGGAGGACGCGATCCACCAGGTCTCGGTCGCTTTCAACCGTCTCGTGATGGCGCTGATCGTGGTCGGCGGTTTGATCGGGTCGAGCCTGATCGGGATCTTCGCCCACGGAGGCCCGAAACTGCTCGGCATCAACGTCATCTCCGTCGGCGGCTTTCTGCTTTCGGGCGTGCTCGGGGTCTGGCTGCTCTGGGGCGTTATTCGCTCCGGCCGGTTGTGACCGCTCATCTAGATACGAAGTATGTCGGCGTTCGACTGCGCTCGGTCGCGCGACGATTGACACGCTTATGGCACATCGAGGAGTGCTTTATGGCTTGACGGGACGGTAGTTTTGAACGGCCCCGCGGGTGGGTGGCTCGGGGGAGGGCGGAGAAACGTGGTGCCGTCACGCACCCAGCCGCCGATCTTCCTTTCTAGAAGAAGTTCAAGGCCCGGTCCCTAACTGCCCCGGCCATCCCGGACGGCTGGGGAAAGTCCGTCACAAATCGGCTGCAAAGTGGGCGGAAAGAGACACTGTTCGGGCAATCCCTCGCCTGTTAGCGTCTTTCCTATGAACGCAGCAGTCCTTCTCGCCGAGCCGGAGCCGCAGATTCGCGGGCTGCTCGAGCGCCAGCTCTCGGTGGCCGGCTTCGCCGTCGTCGGAGCCGGCGCCGGCAGCGAGGCCCTGAGCCTGGCCGAGCAGTCCTCACCCGATCTCGTCCTGGTCGGTAACGAGCTTCCCGACTCTTCCGCCGCCGAACTCTGCCGCCGCCTGCGCGAGGGCGAGCCCGGTCGGTGCTGGAACCGCGAGGTACCGGTGATCGTGCTCGGCGGCGCCGGATCCGACACGATCGAGCGCGTGCAGGCCTTCGAGCGCGGCTGCGACGACTACCTGGCGCACCCCTTCCACCACGAGGAGCTCGTGGCCCGCATCCGCGCCGTGCTCCGCCGCACAGCGCCCGACTCGCGCGAGCGCCTCGTAGCCGGCGAGATCGAGCTCGACCGTCAGACGCGCCGGGTAACCGTTCTCGGCGAGCGTGTGCTCCTTTCGGCCAAGGAGTTCGAACTGCTGGCCAAGCTCGCCTCGGCGCCCCACCGCGTCTTCTCGAAAGAAGAGCTCTTACGCGAGGTCTGGGGCTTCCGCTCACTCGGTCGCACCCGCACGGTTGACTCCCACGCCTCGCGCTTGCGCCGCAAGCTCGCCCGTTCCAGCGCCGGTCCCTTCGTGATCAATGAGTGGGGCGTGGGGTACCGGCTGCTGGACGGCTAGGAGCTCCGTTTATCTGGCGCCCTAGGAGATCGCGCCCTCGAGCTCGAGCAGCCAGCGCTTGTGCTCGAGCCCGGCGCCGAGTCCGCCGTAGCCGCGCAGCGAGCCGTCAGCACCGATCACGCGGTGGCAGGGTCGCACGATCATCAGCTGGTTGCCGCGCATCACGTTGCCGGCGGCACGGGCGGCGCCGGGGTGACCGGCCATGGTGGCGAGCTCGCCGTAGCTGACCGTGGTGCCGTAGGGGACACGGGCCAGCGCCTCCATCATGGTGCGCTCGAACTTGCCCATCTGTAGGTCGACAGGGAGATCGAACTCGTGGCGGCCGCCGGCGAAGTACTCCTCGAGCTGGCGCATGGCTTCGGCGAGGATGCTGCCCGGCGCCGGCTCGGAGTCGGGCCCGTGGTCGCCGGAGCGGGCGAGGGCGACGTACGTCAATCCTCGCTCGGAGGCCTCGACGACGAGCGTGCCGAGTGGGGTGTCGACAAACGCGCGGCGGGATCTGCCGGTCTCGATCGAGGGCTCTGGGAGTGCGATTGCCATCTAGCTCACTGTAGCGCCGCGGTCGGCTCTGGGGAAACGCCGGGCACCGTCTCGTCCCGGGGCGCTCAGGCGCGTAGAGGCAAGAGCAGATGCGGGGCCAGGTAGACCTCGACGAGTGCGGCGCAGACGAGCAGCGGTAGCGCCACCGCGAGGCTCTTCAAGAGTAGGCGCCCGGGCTTTTCGGCCGGCACGAACATGCAGCTCGCCGCGGCTGCGAGCGGTAGGAGCAGGGCACTGAACTCGAGCGTACCGTGGGGGAGCATCGCCAAGAGCGCCCAGTGCGAGACGAGACGATCGTCGAGCATCTGCGCCTGTCGGGAGAAGAACCAGCAGAGCGTGACGAGCAAGCAGACGGCAACCAGCGGGTAGAGAAAGCGGGCGACGATGTTCACGCTCGGGCGATCCCAGGTGTCGTGGATTCCCCAGCTCCAGAGGCGGGCGATCGGCCAGGCGAGCATCCCGATCGCCACCAGCCAGACACAGTTGGTTCCGGCGACCGCGATCAGATCGCCCAGGTGGGGATGCTGTGAGAGCAAGACCGAGGCGTTACCGTCGTCGGGAACGGAGCTCAGTCCCAGCGCCGCGGCGGTGAAGATCGCTGCCTGCATCGCCAGGGAGCCGGCCAGGGCAGCGACGGCGATCCAGAAGCCACGTCTGTCTAGTCGGATAGCGGAGATCATCTCTTGTGGTCGGTCACGATCGAGGGTCGTTCCCTTTCTCGGCGGTCCGATCGTGTGGCTTTATCGTAGAGATGAGAGACTCGGAGCCGATCTCGCCAGGTCCGCACGACCGATGCGGCCGATTCGCGGCGACTCGGCCGCGCCTTCCTAACGAGATAGGCTCTACGGCGTGCGTCTCGCCGTCGTCGGACATGTGGAATGGATCGATTTCCTGCACGTCGAGCGCGTGCCGGAGCAGGGCGAGATCGTGCACGCGAGTCGCGGCTGGGGAGATGCGGCCGGTGGTGGCGCCGTCGCAGCGGTTCAGCTCGCCAATCTCGCGGGCGAGGCGATCTTCTTCACCACCTTCGGATCGGACGCGCGCGGCCGTCAGGCGCGTGAGCGGCTGGAGCAGAAGCGCGTGCGCTTGGCTGCACACGAGATCGAGCAGCCACAACGCTACGGGGTCACCTTCGTCGACGACGAGGGCGAGCGGACGATCACCGTCGTGGGGGAGAGGCTGACCCTGCAGGGCGGCGATCCCGATCTGCCCTGGAGCGAGCTCGAAGGCGCCGACGGCGTCTACTTCGTCAGCGGCGACGCTGCGGCCGTGCGCCGGGCTCGCAAGGCTCGAGTGCTCGTGGCCGCGTCTCGTTCGCTCGGCGTCCTGAAGGAGGCCGGTGTCGAGCTCGACGCGATCGTCGGTAGCGCCTCCGATCCGGGTGAGCGCTACCAGCACGGCGACCTCGATCCGCCACCTCGCCTCGTCGTCCACACCGAGGGGGCACACGGCGGCACACTCGAGCCCGGCGGTCGCTACCAGCCGGTCGAGCTTCCGGGCCCGATCGTCGACAGCTACGGCTGTGGCGACTGCTTCGCCGCCGGGCTCACCTACGGGCTTGCCGCCGGGATGTCGGTCGAAGAGGCTGTCGAGCTAGCCGCTCGCTGTGGCGCCACGGTTCTCACCGGTAACGGCCCCTACGAACGCCAGTACGAGCTGATCGGCTAACGGTTCGGGTTTTGCCGGGCCGAAACCCGGGTGTTCGGCTCAAGCCGGATTTCGCACACGCGCGGAGAACTACCTCCGGTACCGCCCGCCAAAAGAGTGGGTGGCCGATCGACCGTTGTGGTTAATCAGGGTTGCAAAGTGGGGCACTGTGGTTTAAAGTGGGTCCACGTGGACCATACAAACGGTCGATCCGATGCTTTCTGGCGAGTACGAGCACACTCTTGACGAGAAGAACCGGCTGACGCTTCCAGCCCGGTTCAGGTCTCGCTTTGCAGACGGGCTCGTGATCACGCGCGGCATCGACGACTGCCTGAGCGTCTTCACGCCTGACGAGTTCTCGCAGTCGATCGAGTCTCGCCTCGCCAAGCTCGACCCCCTCTCGCGCGAGAGCAGGGACATGCGCCGTTTCTACTTCTCGGGCACCGTCGAGGCGGTTCCCGACAAGCAGGGAAGGGTGATGGTGCCGCAGGCGTTGATGCAGAAGGTCGGAATCGAGCGCGAGGTCCTGGTGGTCGGCGTCCTGGATCATCTCGAGGTCTGGGATCGCGCGGCCTGGCGGGAGTACATGAAACAAGTCGAGGAGAACGTTGAAGATGCTGCCGAACGCCTTGCAGCCCAACACGACTGACCACGTTCCCGTACTGGCCGATGAGGTACGGGAGCTGCTTGCCGTCCATCCTGGCGAGACGGCGGTCGACACGACCTTCGGCGCGGGCGGACATGCGCGCCTGCTTGCCGCCGACCTGCGCGGCGAGGGAAAGCTGATCGCCATCGACCGCGACCCTGCTGTGCGTCCCTATTTCGAGAGCTTCCGGCGCCAGGCCGGAGTTCAGGCTCGCCTGCTGCACGGCGACTTTGCCGACGTGCTCGAGCGCCTGGCCTCCAATGGCGTCAGGGCCGACGCCGTCCTCTTCGATCTCGGCGTCTCGAGCATGCAGATCGACCGCCCCGAACGTGGCTTCTCCTACGCGGTGGATGCGCCGCTCGATATGCGCATGGATCCCACCGAGGAGTACTCGGCCAGCGATCTCGTCAACGACGCCAGCGCCAAGGAGTTGGAGAAGATCTTCCGTCGTTTCGGCGAGGAACGCTATGCCAAGTCGATCGCTCGGGCGATCGTGGAACGGCGGCGCAAGGCGGAGATCACCCGCACCTTCGAGCTCGTCGAGACGATCCGAGGCGCCATCCCGGCTCCGGCCCGCTTCGGCGACGGCCATCCGGCCAGGCGCGTCTTCCAGGCTCTTCGTATCGCCGTCAACGACGAGCTCCAGTCGCTCGCCGATGCTCTTCCCTTCGCGCTCGAGCTGCTCCGGCCCGGAGGTCGCCTGGCCGTGATCAGCTTCCACTCGCTCGAGGACCGAATCGCCAAGCGCTTCCTGCGGGCGAAGGAGCACGGTTGCATCTGCCCGCCGGACTTCCCGATCTGCAACTGTGGCCGCGAGGCCGAGCTGCGCCCACTCGCGCGCAAGGCGATCCGCCCGAGTTCGCATGAGCTGGCCCTCAATCCACGTGCCGCCTCGGCGCGTCTGCGTGTGGCGGTGAAGCTGTGAGCGCCGTACCGGCACGAATCGCCACCAGGCCCGTCAGACCGTACGTGCCGCAGGCGCCGCGAACGGCGCCTGAGCACAGGAAGCGGAAAGCTCAGCGCAGCGTGCGCGGCGGGGTCATCTGGATCGTTGCTCTCGCCGTCCTCATGACCGGAGTGGTGGCGGTCAATGTCGCCGCACTGCGCCAGAACATGCAGCTCGAGAACCTCGGCAACCAGCGCGTACAGTTGATCGATCAAACTCAAGGGCTGCGCTCCCAGCTCTCCCAAGCGACATCGTCTGTGAACATCGAGGGCCGCGCCAAAGCGCAGGGTCTCGTCCTCATGGCACCCGGCCAGACGACGTACGTAAGGCTCGGCACGGACGGAAAGTGAGCCAGCGGGCAGCGAACCGCCGTATCCGCCTACTCGGGGTCGTGCTCGCGCTGGCGTTGGCCGTCGCGCTGGCGAAAGCAGCCTGGGTTCAGGTGGTAGAGGGTGCGTCGCTCGCTAAGCGCGCGCAAGCTCAGCAGATCGGGACGGTCCCGATTCCGTCGAATCGGGGCTCCATTCTCGACCGCAACGGCGTAGAGCTGGCGACGAACGACAGTGAGACGATCACCATCTCCGCCGACCCGACGCTGGTGCAGAAGCTCGGCTCGCCGGCGCGAGAATCGAGTCAGGCCGCTCAGATTCTGGGATTCGACACCGCAGGTGAGACCGCCCTACTCAAAGCCCTCTCGGCACGCTCCAGCGGCTTCGCCTACGTCGAGAGGCAGGCTCCCGCCGATCAGGCCAGGGCGCTCGAGCGGCTCAAGCTCCCCGGCTTCAGCTACGTCAGCGATCCGAAACGGATCTACCCACAAGGAGCACTCGCCTCTCAGGTGGTCGGTTATGCGGGTATAGACAACCGTGGCATCACCGGGCTCGAGTCGTTCTACGACAAGAAGCTGAGCGGGCAGAGCGGCAAGCAGACAGTCGTCAGGGATCCGTCCGGCCAGATCATTGACGTGCAGAACACGAGAGACGAAAAGCCGGGCGCCGATCTGACGCTCACGCTCGACAACGTGATTCAGCTCGATGTACAGCAGATCCTCAAGCAGACGCTGATCGATCAGCAGGCTCACTCGGCGACGGCAGTCGTTATCGACCCGCACTCCGGCGACGTGCTGGCGATGGCCACCGCTCCCGGATACGACGCCAACAGCGTTCCCGTGGTGCCGGCGTCGTACCTGCCCAACCGGGCGGTCACCGATACCTACGAGCCCGGCTCGACCTTCAAGCTGGTCACGGTCGCCGGCGCGCTCTCCGACGGCGTCGTCACGCCGCAGACCGAGTTCACCCTGCCCTACTCGATCACGGTCGGCGACAAGACGATCCACGATGCCCACCCGCGCGGCACCGAGCGCATGTCCGTGTCCCAGATTCTCGCCCGCTCCTCGAACATCGGCGCGATCACGATCTCGGAGTTACTGGGCAAGGAGCGTCTCGCCCGCTGGATCAGCGCCTTCGGTTTCGGCAAACCGACGGGCATCGACTTCCCACGTGAGAGTGCCGGTATCGTCGCGCCGCCCGACAAGTGGTACGGATCGGACGCCGGCACGATCCCGATCGGCCAGGGCATCGCTGTCACTCCTATCCAGTTGGTGGCGGCCTACGCGGCGATCGCCAACGGCGGTGTCTGGGTGCAGCCGCGGCTGGTCTCGCGGATCAACGGTAAGGCGACAACGGCGCCCAAGAAACGTCGTGTCGTGACGCCTTACGTAGCGGGAGAGCTGATGCATCTTCTGCGCAACGTCGTCGACGAGGGGACGGGTGCCAAGGCGAAGATCAGCGGTTACTCGGTGGCAGGCAAGACCGGAACGGCCGCTAAGCCCGATCCCAAGACCGGCGGATACACCAACGAGTACGTGGCCTCCTTCGTTGGCATCGTGCCCGCGTCGAAGCCTCGGCTCGTGATTCTCGTCACCGTCGACGATCCCCATCGCTCGATCTATGGCGGCGACGTCGCCGCACCCGCTTTCACGGAGATCGCGCTCGACTGCCTGCGCTACCTCGAGATTCCACCCGATCACGCGGGCTGAGATCGAGTAGAGACGATCACGAGCGGGCGTCGGAGCATTGGTAGACTCGCCCGGCGATGGATCTGGAGCGTTTGATCGCGGCGCTCGACCCGGTCGACGTCAGAGGGCGCGCTCCGGTCGAGGTACGAGACCTCGCTTACGACGCGCAGGCGGTCAGCGACGGCTCGCTCTTTTTCTGTGTTCCGGGCATGCGTGCCGACGGGCACGACTTCGCTCCAGCGGCACTCGAGCGCGGAGCCGTTGCCCTGGTCGTCGAGCGGCCGCTCGAGTTGGAGGTTCCCCAGCTCATAGTCGACTCGGCTCGTGCATCCATGGCAGTGGCTGCCGACGCCTTCTTCGGACAGCCGACGAAGGAGCTGACGGTTGCCGGCGTCACCGGCACCAACGGCAAGACAACGACCTGCTTTCTCGTCTACGAGATCCTTGTCGCCGCCGGCCGGTGTCCGGGGCTGCTGGGGACGGTCGAGAGTCGGGTTGGAGGAGAGGCACGGAAGATGGTCCGGACAACGCCCGAGGCGATCGATCTGCAGCGGCTCTTCCGAGCGATGATCGACGGCGGCGACCGAAGCTGCGTGATGGAGGCCTCATCGCACGCGATCGAGCTGCACCGGCTCGACCGGGTTCACTTCTCGGCGCTCGCATTCACCAACCTCAGCCATGACCACCTCGATTTCCACGAGACGATGGAGCGTTACTTCACGGCCAAGCGGCGAATCTTCCTCCTGGGCGAAGAGACGCCCGCGGCGATCAACATCGACGATCCCTGGGGCCGTCGCCTCGCCGCCGACTTGCGTACGCTCGGTCAGGAGCAGGTGCTCACCTTCGGACGCTCGAGCGATGCCGACCTGCACGCTGACGAGATCGAACAGGGCAGCGGTGGAACGCGGATTCGAATCGGCGAGCTGGAGCTACGAAGCTCGCTTTGCGGGGCTTTCAACGCCGAGAACCTGCTCACCGCGGTGGCGCTGGCGCGGTTGCTCGGCATCGAGGACGGGGCGATCGAGACTGGCGTGGCGGCGCTCGTGGGCGTGCCGGGCCGCTTCGAGACGGTCGATCGCGGTCAGGAGTTCGCGGTCGTCGTCGACTATGCCCACACCCCCGATGCGCTCGAGCGCGTGCTCCGAGCGGCCCGCGAGCTCACGCGAGGAAGGCTGATCTGCGTCTTCGGCTGCGGCGGCGACCGCGACCGCGAGAAGAGACCGCTGATGGGAGAGATCGCCGCCGGGCTGAGCGATCTAGCCATTGTCACCTCGGACAACCCGCGCAGCGAGGAGCCGCAGACGATCGTCGATCAGATCCTCGAAGGGATCGGCGAGGCCTCGGTGGAGGTCGAGCTCGACCGGCGCACGGCGATCGGACAGGCGCTTTCCGAGGCGCGGCCGGGCGAGGTTGTCGTGATCGCCGGCAAGGGCCACGAGCAGGGCCAGGAGATCGCAGGGCAGGTGCTCCCGTTCGACGACCGCGAGGTTGCCGGAGAGCTGCTCGAAGAGCTGAGAGCGAAGCGATGATCCCGATCGGGCTCGATCAGGTCGCGCGGCTCTGCGAGGGCGAGCTCCAGGTGACGCTCGGCGCCACGGAGGTAACTGGTGTTGTCATCGACTCGCGCCGCGTCACGCGCGGCGACCTCTTCGTAGCTATCGGCCGCGGCGCCGAGTTCGCCGCTCGAGCTCTCGAGCTCGGCGCGGCCGCGGTGCTGGTTCCGGCCGACGCCGAGCAGGCGCTGGCCGCGCTTGGCAGAGCGGTGCGCGAGCGCTCGGACGCGCGCGTCGTTGCGATCACGGGCTCGACCGGCAAGACGTCGACCAAGGACATACTGGGCGCGCTCTGCGATCCTCATGCCCGCGTCGTCGCGGCCGAGGCGAGCTTCAACAACGAGCTCGGCATTCCACTCACGCTCTGCCGCATCGAGAAGGACACGGAGATCGCGATAGTCGAGATCGGCATGCGCGGCCTCGGTCAGATCGAAGAGGCCTGCCGCTTCGTGCGACCTCACATCGGTCTGATCACGGGCATCGGGCCGGTGCACCTCGAGTTGCTGGGGACGATCGAGCGCGTCGCCCAGGCCAAGGCCGAGGTGCTGCTGGGACTCGAGCCGGGTGGGGTCGGGATCGTTCCGGCCGGCGAGCCCCTGCTCGAGCCCTTTCTTCCCGAGAGCGTCGACCTGCGCAGGTTCGGGCCGGGCGGCTCCTCCTCGGTGGTCTCGTTCGAGCCCGACGGCGAGATGGCGCGGGNNGGCGCGCAGGAAGGTGCGCGTACGATTAGGCTCTCTCGCTGGCGCGGAGAGGAAACGGCGCTGTCTGGCGGAGGGCTTCTGATCAACGACTCGTACAACGCGAACCCCACTTCGCTCGAAGCCGCACTCGAGCACCAGGCCCAAATTGCGGCCGGGCGCAGGCGCGTCGCGGTGCTCGGAATGATGGCCGAGCTGGGAATCGAGAGCGATCGCTACCACCGCGAGCTGGGACGCAGAGCGGGCGAGCTCGGAGTCGCGGCCGTGCTCGCGGTCGGTGAGCCCGCCCGCGCCTATCTGGAGGAAGCCGGCGAGGTGCCCGTGCGCGAGTGGGCGCCCGATGCCGAGAAGGCTGCCTCCGTCGCGGCGGAGATCGTCCGTCCCGGTGACTGCGTGCTCGTCAAGGGCTCGCGGGTTGTCGGGCTGGAACGCGTCGCCAGGGCTCTCGAGGAGGCGTTCGCCGAGTGAGCGCCGGTCTCGCCACGACCTTCGCCGGAGTCAATCTGAGTTTTCCCAATCCGATGGTGCGCGTGATCATGGCCGGGATCACGGCGCTTGGGATCTCGATCTTCGCGGGCCCTCGCTTCATCGCCTTCCTGCGCAAACACGACCTCGGTCAGCACATCCGCGAGGAGGGACCGGCCGGGCACGTAGTCAAGCAGGGCACTCCAGTGATGGGGGGCGTGCTCTTCCTGGTGGCCGCCGTGATCGCGTTTCTCATCTTCAGCGAGGACACGACCCAGGCTCTGACCGTCCTCTTCATCATGCTCGGCTGCGCCGGAATAGGGTTTCTCGACGATCTGATGAAGCTGCGCCAGCGCCGCTCGCTCGGGCTCGCGGGGCGCTGGAAGATGGTGCTGCTGATCCTGATCACCGTCGGCGCCGGCTACCTCACTCACCACGTTGGCCAACCGACCTGGATTGCAGTGCCGTTCACC
Source organism: Actinomycetota bacterium (assembly GCA_003170155.1). GTDB lineage: Bacteria > Actinomycetota > Thermoleophilia > Gaiellales > Gaiellaceae > Fen-549. Next base: position 78,710 of record PMZQ01000053.1, read on the forward strand.
GACACCCGCATTCAGCTCGGAGTCGTCTGGTACGTGCTGCTCTTCTTCGTCATCGCGGGTGCGGCCAACGGTGTCAATCTCACCGACGGGCTAGACGGGCTCGCCGCCGGCACCGGCATCATCGCCACCTTCACTTTCATGGCGATCGCGGTGATCGCCTACGTTCGCTCCAGCTCCAACCCGGGGTTGCGCGAGCCCCGCCTGATCGATCTGGCGATTCTGGCTGCCGCGCTGATCGGAGGCCTGATCGGATTCCTCTGGTACAACGCCTTCCCGGCTGAGGTGTTCATGGGCGACACCGGCTCGATGGGAATCGGTGGCGCACTGGCCGGGTTCGCGATCATGACCAAGACGGAGTTGCTGCTGCTCTTGATCGCGGGGATCTTCCTGATCGAGGCGCTCTCGGTGATGATTCAGGTCTTCAGCTTTCGCTTTTTCGGGCGACGTGTCTTTCTGATGGCGCCGATCCACCACCACTTCGAAATGAAGGCCTGGTCGGAGACGAAGATCATGGTTCGCTTCTGGATCCTCTGCGGAGTTCTCTGCGCCTGCGCCTTCGCGCTCTACTATCGAAACTTCATCGGTTTTCACTTTCGCGTCCCTCCGGGTAAATGAGCGAGCTACCCGCACGCGCGCTCGTGCTTGGACTCGCCCGCTCGGGTGGGGCGGCGGCGCTGGCGCTGGCACGGCGCGGTGTGCAGGTCGTCGCGGTCGACCGCTCGACCGACGTAAATGTGAGCGAGCTGGCCGGCATCGGCGTCGAGATCAGGCTCGGTACCGAAAGCGAGCGCCTGCTCGACGGGGTCGGGGTGCTCGTGAAGAGTCCGGGAGTGCCGGCCGAGGCGATGCTCGTACGGGCCGCCCACAAGCGGAGGATCTCCGTCTGGAGCGAGGTCGAGCTGGCTTCGCGCCTCTTTTCCAACCCGCTCGTCGGCGTCACGGGGACAAACGGCAAGACTACGACGACCGAGCTCCTGGGCGCCGTCTTTCGCGCTGCCGATCGCAAGGTCGAGGTTGCGGGGAACGTCGGGCGAGCGATCTGCGATCTCGACGGCCGGCTCGATCCCGAGGCATGGATCGTCTGTGAGCTCTCCAGCTTTCAGCTCGAGGACATCGATCGCCTGCGCTTACGCGTTGCCGTGCTCCTGAACGTCGAACCCGACCATCTCGATCGCCACGGCTCGCTCGAGGCCTACCGCGATGCCAAGCTGCGCATCTTCGAGAACCAGCTTCCGGAGGACGCGGCCGTGCTGCCGCGCGGACTGGGCGAAGTGCCCGGTCGGGGCCGCCGGCTCGAGTTCGACGCGCACGACCCGCTTCCGGCAGAGCCTTTGATCCCCGGCGCCCACAACCGCGAGAACGCCGCCGCCGCCACTCAGGCTGCGAGGGCAGTCGGCATCGCCGAGGAGGCGATCGCCGAAGCGCTACGCACCTTTCCGGGCGTCCCGCACCGGCTCGAGCCGGTGGGCGAGGTGGCGGGAGTCCGCTACGTGAACGACTCCAAGGCCACCAACACCGCAGCCGCCCGGCGGGCGGTCGCCTCCTATTCCCAGCCACTGCACATCGTGCTCGGCGGTCGCGGCAAGGGCGAGTCGTTCGACGCCTTCGCCGAGGAGCTGCGCGGCCACGCTGCTTGCGCCTATCTGATCGGGGAGACAGCCGAAGAGATCGCCGCTTCGCTGACTCGAGCGGAAGTCCGTTTCGAGCACTGCGGGACGCTCGAGCAGGCAGTCTCGCTGGCAGCCCAAAACGCTCGCACGGGCGAGATAGTGCTGCTGTCGCCGGCCTGCGCCAGCTTCGACCAGTTCGACAACTTCGAGCAGCGTGGCGAGGATTTTCGAGCTCTCGTCGAGGAACTGAAGCGCGCCTCCTGAGCTTGGCATTTTCCTGATCTTCATCGCCATGCGCGCGCTCCGTCCGAACCGCTCCCGGTAGGAAGCGCGCTCGCGCGGTCGAACCGTCCAAGAGTGACGAGAGGCCAGTACGAGCAGACGACCGCGGTTCGCGGCACAGCGCAGCGGCGCGGTCCGAGACGAGCACAGACGGCGCCGCGCCCGGAGCGCCCGACGTCACGCCTCAGCGAGGTACCGATCCGGTTGGCGTCCGCACCGGCGCGGTCTCCGAGCCCTCGCCCAGCACAATCCCGCGCGCCGAAAATGCAGCTCGAGTTCCAGCTGACGGTGCTGACGACGCTTGCGCTCGTCGCCTTCGGGCTGGTGATGGTGTTCAGCGCCACCTCGGCGACGGCGACACTCGGCGGCGGCAGCGCCAGCGCCTACCTGGTTCGCCAGGCCGTCTCGGCCTGTGTCGGCCTGGTTGCGATGATCTCCTTGACGCGCTTCGACTACCGGTATCTGCGGACTTTGGCGCCAACGCTGCTCGTCGCTGCGTTAGGCCTCTGCCTGGCCGTTCTCGTCATCGGAGTCGAGGTGAAGGGAGCGCGACGATGGCTGTCGTTGGGGCCGGTCACCGTGCAGCCGTCCGAGCTGCTCAAGCTGGCGCTCGCCCTCTGGATTCCGGCTCGACTCGTGCGCCGCGCTCGTCCGCAGACTCTCGGTGAGCTGGCAAAGCCGATCGGCTTCATGGTCGGAATCGCCTGCGGCCTGATCGCGCTTCAGCCCGACCTCGGCACCGTGATCTCGATCTTGGTCATGGTCACAGCCGCTCTCCTGGTGACCGGAGTCCCGTTCCGCCTGCTCGGTCGCGCGTTCGGCCTCGTCTGCGCGCTGGGGTTCTTGGCCGCGCTCTACCAGCCCTATCAGCGTGCTCGCCTGACCAGCTTCCTCAACGGAAGCGGATATCAGAACGTGCAGTCGTTGATCGCGTTCGGCTCGGGCCACATCTTCGGGCGCGGACTCGGTGAGGGTGTACAGAAGATCCACTACCTCCCGGAGGCGCATACCGACATGATCGCGTCGGTGGTCGGGGAGGAGATGGGCCTGATCGGGATCGTCATCCTCGTCTGCTGTTATGCGACCTTCGCCTGGGCGGGACTCAGGATCGCGCTTGCCTGCCGCGATCCATTCGGCAAGACCGTCGCGGCCTCGTTGACGGCGATGATCTGTGGTCAGGCGGCGATCAACCTAGCGGCCGTGCTGGGGCTCGCTCCCCTGACCGGAATCACGCTTCCCTTTGTCTCCTACGGGGGCTCGAGTCTGGTTGTCTCCCTCATGGCTGTAGGCATCCTGCTTAACATCGCGGTGAACCATGGCAGAGCAGCGACCTCTGAGGTGTCTGATCGCAGCCGGCGGAACCGCCGGGCATCTGCTGCCCGCGCTGGCCGTCGCTGAGGCGCTTCAGAGCCGCGGCGCCGAGGTCAGCTTCGCCGGCTCGCCCGACCGTGTCGAGGCCGAGCTCGTGCCCGAGGCGGGTTTCGTCTTCGACTCGTTCCGCATCTCCGGGTTCTCCAGACGACCGGGTCTCAAGCTCGTGCGCGGCCTCGCTCGAGCCCTGGTGGCGCCGTTTGCCTGTCTACGGATCCTCAGGCGCCGGCGGCCGGATGTCGTCTTCGGAGCCGGCGGCTATGTGGCCGGGCCGATGGTGCTGGCGGCCTGGCTGGCGCGAATTCCGGCGGCGCTGAGCGAGGCCGATGCGCACCTGGGTCTGGCCAATCGGCTCGCCGTGCCGTTCGCGCGCCGCGTCTTTCTGTCCTTTCCGATAGAAGGACGGGCGGGCCGCAAGTATCGCGTCAGCGGCCGCCCTCTTCCCGAGCGCTCGCGCTTGCCCGAGCGCTCGCGCGCACGCAAGCGCTTCGGCCTGCCGGCAGACGGACCGGTGCTGCTCGTCTTCGGAGGAAGCCAGGGCGCCCGGGCACTCAACGAGCTCGTGCTCGAGCGCTTCGGCGCGAGCGGGCCGGCCATCCTCCATTTCACCGGCGAACGCAACTATCCCTCACTCGTCGATCGGGTCAAGCGGCCGGACTACGTACTGCTCGGGTTCACGAACGAGTTTGGAACAGCTCTCGCCGCCTGCGACCTCGGACTGGCACGGGCCGGCGGCTCGATCTGGGAGCTGGCAGCCGCGGGCAAGCCGGCGGTGCTGGTTCCCTTTCCCTACGCGACGGCCGATCACCAGGCCAAGAACGCCCGCTACTTCGCGGACGGCGGCGGCGCGATCGCCGTGCCGGAGAGCGAGCTCGAGCGTGTACCTGATCTCCTACTCGAGCTGTTGAACGACAAGGCCCGGCTCGAGACGATGTCGAAGGCGATGCTTGCGCTCGCGCGCCCCAAGGCCGCCGACGAGATCGCCGAGGAACTGATCGCGCTCGCCCGCAGACGGCGGCAAGCAGTGACCGAGGCGAAAACGGTGAGATGACAGAAGCCCGTGAAACGGCTCCATTGCGAGGCAGGCGGATCTGGCTGGCCGGGATCGGTGGCGCCGGCATGAGCGCCTACGCCGTGATCGCGAAGGCGTGGGGGGCGGACGTGTCCGGCTGGGACAAGGCGAAGACGCCTTATCTCGAGAACGTGCGTGCGGCTGGGATCGCCGTCGAGATCGCACCCGAGCCCACCCAGCCCGGCGCCGAGTGGGAGCGCTACGTCTCGACCGCGTTCGCCAATCGAATCGAGGGACGGCCGCGCGCCGACCTTCTCGCCGAGATCGTCTCGCTGCGGAAATCGATCGTCGTTTCCGGGGCGCACGGCAAGACCACGACCACCGGGATGATCGCGTTCACTCTCGATCGCCTTGGCCTAGACCCGGCCTTCATCGTCGGCGGCGAGATCGCGCAGCTCGGCGGCAACGCCCGCGCCGGCTCGGGCTGGCTGGTGGTGGAGGGGGATGAGTCCGACCGCTCGGTCGCGGCCCTGAGACCCGAGATCGCGGTGCTGCTCAACGTCGACCTCGACCATCACACGACCTATGCCTCTCTGGCCGAGGTCGAGCAGCTGTTCGAGGAGTGGCTCGCCCGGGTGCCCAAGGTGGTGCGCGTCGAGGAGCTGGAGCCGGTCGACCTGCCGCTAGAGCTGCCTGGCGAGCACAACCGGTATAACGCCGCCGCCGCACTGGCTGCCCTGGAGCTGGCGGGGATCGACCGCGCAGCGGCCGAGAAGGCGATCGTCGAGTACCGGGGCGCCGGCAGGCGCTTCGAGTTGCGCGGCGAGGTGCGCGGAGTACGCGTCTTCGACGATTACGGGCACCACCCGGTCGAGGTCGCGGCCACGCTTGTCGCCGCGCGCGCCGAGGCGGGGGAGGGGCGCCTGGCCGTTGTCTTCCAACCGCATCTCTACTCTCGTACGCGCTATCTGGCGCGCGAGTTCGCCGCGGCGCTGGCGGCGGCCGACGCGGTCTGCGTCAGCGAGATCTACGCCGCCCGCGAGGAGCCGGTCGCCGGCATCAGCGGCAAGCTGGTCGTCGATGCCCTAGCCGAGATCAGGCCAGGGATGCCGCTCGCCTGGACGCCGACCCTCGAGGACGCAGTTCGCTTTCTCGCGGGCTGGGTCAGAGCGGGTGACCTGGTCTTCACCGTCGGCGCCGGCGACGTGGAGAAGGCGGGGCCGATGCTCCTGGCGGCGCTCTCGTGAAGATCGAGGAAGGAGTCCCACTCGCGCTCTTCACGACCTTCGGCAGCGGCGGCCCGGCGCGCGGTTTCGCAAGGACGCGCAGCGAGGAGGATGTGATGCAGGCGCTTGCCTGGGCGGCGGAACGTGAGTTGCCGCTGCTCCCGCTCGGTTTCGGCTCCAACCTACTCGTCGCCGACGAGGGCGTCGGAGTACTCGCACTCCGGCTCGAAGGCGAGCTGGCATCGGCTCGGGTCGATGGCGAGAGTCTGATCGCAGGAGGCGGCGCGGCCGACGCATTGATCGCGCACGCGGCTCGCGCGGCCGGGCTCTCAGGGTTGGAGTTCGCGGCCTCCATTCCGGGCACCGTCGGCGGCGGCGTCTGCATGAACGCGGGCGCCTGGGGAAGCGACTTCGGAGCCGTGCTGACAAGGGCGCTGGTCGTGGATGCGGTCGGGCAGCGTTGGCTCGGTCCCGCGGAGCTTGGTCTTCGCTACCGCGGCTCCGATCTCGAGCCGGGACAGATCGTCGTGCGAGCCGAGTTCAAGCTCCACCCGAGCACCCAGGCAGAGATCGAGCAAGGGATCCGCGCCAAGAAAGAGCAGCGCAAGGCCGGGCAGCCGATCGGAATCAACACCTTTGGCAGCGTCTTTAAGAACCCCGAGCACGAGCTCGGCGCAGGGCGCATGATCGACGCCTGCGAACTCAAGGGCGAGCAGATCCGGGGAGCCAGAATCTCGCCCGAGCACGCCAACTTCATCGAGAACACCGGCGGCGCCACGACGGCCGATGCGATCGCTCTGATGGATCTCGCTCGCCGCCGTGTTCTCGAGCGCTTCGGCGTCGTGCTCGAGCCCGAGGTGCGACTGGTGGGGACGATCTCGCTGGCTTCTCTCGAGTAGGAGCGCTCTCACTTGCCGCGAACTAGGCGCCGTGGCCACCGCAGCCCGCGCAAAGACGGCGCGCGTAGTCGTGCCGCTCAAACGTCGCCGTAAAAGGCGCGCAACGCTACATGTTCTCGTGCCGTCGGGACGGACGATCGCGCTTCTCTTCGCCGCGCTTGCGATCGCGGTCGGGCTCTATCTCCTCGCACGCGAAAGCTCACTCTTTGCGGTCAGAGCCGTAGAGGTCGAGGGAGCACCGCCGGCGCTGATCAGGAAGATCGACACGGCCGTCGCACCGTTCCGCGGCCACAGTCTGGTGGGACTGGACCGGCCCGCGATCGAGCGCGCGATTCTTGGCATTCCGGAAGTGCGAACAGTGAGGATCGACCGCGACTTCCCCAATACCCTGCGTGTCTTCGTCGGGCGGGAGTTCCCTGTTGCCATCCTCAGGCGGGGCTCGGAAGCTTGGTTGATCGCCGCCACTGACAAGGTAGTGCGCCCGTACCCGCTTGGCCGGAGCGCTGGTCTCCCTCGCATCTGGGTGCCCGCCTCGGTGGAGGTTACGCAGGGAGCGTCGGTCGACGACACCGGGGTGAGAACTGCGATCGAGCTGCTCGCTTCGCTTGGGCGTGCCGGGCGCGAGCTGCGACTTACGAACGTGATCGCCTTGAACGGAGATTTGACGCTGGTGACCAGTTCGGGCATCGAGCTGCGCTTCGGGGATGCCTCTCAGGCGGCGCTGAAGCTGGCGGTGGTGAAGAGGATTCTGCCCGATCTCGGTCCGCCTACGGCCGGGTCGGTCACCTATCTCGACGTGAGCGTTCCGAGTCGGCCGGTGAGCAAGTGACCCTAAAGTCGAAGGTAGAGAGTTAGAGTTGGCTCTTGACGGAAGGCGGAATGCCGCATTGACAGCCGCGGAGAGGGCGCGTACGCTGCCTGTCCAGAGCGGCTTGGCCACCAGTCGAAACCTATTCTGAGCCGAGCTTTTCCAGATGAGAGACCAATCGAGCAGCTATCTAGCGGTGATCAAGGTCGTCGGCGTTGGCGGCGGCGGCTCGAACGCGGTCAACCGGATGGTGGATGCGGGGATCGCGGGCGTCGAGTTCATAGCGGTGAACACCGATGCCCAGGCGCTCCTGATGTGCGACGGCGACGTGAAGATCCACATCGGTGCCAAGGCAACGCGAGGACTCGGTGCTGGAGCCAATCCGGAAGTCGGTAAAGCGGCCGCCGAAGAGAGCCGCGACGAGTTGAAAGAGGCGCTCAAGGGCGCCGACATGGTCTTCGTCACGGCCGGCGAGGGCGGCGGAACCGGTACGGGTGCAGCCCCGGTCGTGGCCGAGATCGCGCTCGAGCTGGGAGCGCTGACGGTCGGAGTAGTTACGAAGCCGTTCACCTTCGAGGGACGCAAGCGCGCCGAGCAGGCGATGAACGGCATCGAGGAGCTTCGAGACCGGGTCGACACGCTGATCGTGGTCGAGAACGACCGCTTGCTCGAGGTGGTGGAAAAACAGACGACCGTGGTCGACGCCTTCCGTATGGCCGACGACATACTTCGCCAGGGTGTCCAGGGCATCACCGACCTGATCACGATTCCGGGTTTGGTCAACCTCGATTTCGCCGACGTGCGAACGATCATGCGCGACGCCGGCACCGCGGTGATGGGAATTGGTCTGGGCTCGGGGCCGAAACGCGCCTCCGATGCCGCGCAGCTGGCGGTCTCTTCGCCGCTCCTCGACGCCTCGATTGAAGGCGCGACGGGCATCCTGCTCAACATCACCGGCGGCTCGGACATCGGCCTGTTCGAGGTCAACGAGGCCGCCGAGCTCGTCACGAGTATCGCTGATCAGAACGCGAACGTGATCTTCGGCGCCGTCATCGACGAGTCGCTCGCCGGAGACGTGCGCGTGACCGTGATCGCGACCGGCTTCGGGGCCGGCGGCGAGCACCGGCGCTGGCGTGCCGCCAGGAAGGGCGCCGAGCGACCGCACGAGAGTGCGATCGAGTCATTCGAAGTCCCCGAGGAGGTCCTCGAGATCCCCTCGTTCCTGCGCGACGACTAAGAGGCTATTCCGCCAGGCCAGTACATCCGCGGCGACCGATCCGCGGCGCCGGTACCCGCAGGGCTGCTCTCGGCACTACCAGTGCGCCTTCACAGGCTGGCATCCACGGCTTGGCCTCCTCGGACGCACATCTCTACCGGAATACGCGCCAGCCCCTCAGCTCTCCGATTAGCCAGAGCCGATCACGCGGCTCCGCCGCCAGGACGGATAGCATCGGCAAGGCATGCCGGAGTTGAAGCGAACGCCGTTGTATGAACGCCACCTTGCTCTCGGAGCTCGCATGGTTCCGTTTGCCGGCTACGGGATGCCGGTCCTCTACGAGAGCTTGATCGCGGAGCATAAGGCGGTGCGCACCGACAGCGGCGCCTTCGACGTCTCGCATATGGGCGTGCTCGAGATCGACGGGCTCGACGCGCATCGGGCACTCCAGCGCCTGCTCTCGAACGACCTCGATCGCGCCCGGCCCGGAACCGCGCTGTACACGCTGCTGACGAACGAGTCGGGCGGCATCGTCGACGACCTGATCGTCTATCGCCGCGGCGAGACGAGCTACCTGCTGGTCGTGAACGCCTCCAACCGTGAGACCGATGTCGCCTGGTTGAGCGAGCGCCTGCTCGCGGGCGTTCGGCTGTGCGACGTCTCCGAAGAGCGCGCGATCGTTGCCGTGCAGGGCCCACGCGCGCTCGAGCGCCTTGGCCTGGCGCCGGCCGACTCCTTCACATTTGCCGAGATCGAGCTCTTCGGCGTGCCCTGTCTCTGCGCTCGAACTGGCTACACGGGCGAGCCGGGCTGCGAGCTGATCTGCGCCGTCGAGCGGGCGACCGAGCTCTGGGACGCCGTGCTCGCCGCCGGAGCCGTGCCCTGCGGTCTCGGTGCGCGCGACACGCTGCGCCTCGAGGCCTGCCTGCCGCTACACGGTCAGGACATCACGTCCGAGACCGACCCGATCTCGGCCGGGCTGGGCTGGGCCTGCGTGCTCGAGAAGGAGTTCACGGGCGTCGAGCGGTTGCGCGAGATCAAGGCCGAGGGTCCCGCCCTGCGCCTGGCCGCCTTCGTAATGGACGAACCGGGGATCCCGCGCCAAGGAATGCCGATTGTTCCAGAAGGTCGGGTAACGTCGGGCACGCACTCGCCGATGCTCGACAAGGGCATCGGCATGGGATACGTCCCGGCGAGGAAGAGCGAGCCGTGGTCGATGCTGACGATCGACGTGCGCGGGCGGCCGCTCTGGGCAAAGGTCGTGACGAAACCGATCGTCACCAGTTCCAGGAAATACACAGACAGACAAGGAGAGTGGTGAGCCGTGGCCGCTGCAGAGAACTACCCGGCCGATCTGAAGTACCACCGTGAGCACGACTGGGTCAGGATCGAAGGCGGCGAGGCCGTATTCGGGATCACCTGGAAGGCGCAGGACATGCTCGGTGAGCTCGTCTTCTTCCAGCCGCCGCAAATAGGAGCGGCGATCGATAAGGACGGCTCCTACGGCGAGGTCGAGTCGGTCAAGGCGGTCTCCGACCTGATCGCTCCGATCTCGGGCAAGGTCGTTGCCGTCAACGAGAAGGTGAAGGCCGATCCCGAGACGGTGAACGCCGATCCCTACGGCGAAGGTTGGCTCGTTCGTGTGCAGCTCTCCGATCCGAGCGAGGCCGACGCTCTACTCGATGCAGAGGCTTACAAGCAGCTCGTGGCCGAGGAGTAGCGCAGGATGGGTGGTTACCTGGCGCTGACCGAAGCCGACAAGGAGGCGATGCTGAAGGCGGTCGGGGTTTCTTCGGTCGAGGGGCTTTTCGCCGACATCCCCGAGCAGGTGCGTTTACGGCGCGAGCTGGCGCTTCCCGCGCCCGCCTCCGAGGTCGAGGTGGAGCGCGAGCTGACGGAACTGGCCGGGCGCAACGTCCACACCGGGCGCGAGCTCTCTTTCCTTGGCGCCGGCGTCTACGACCACTACGTGCCGGCGATCGTCGACGCGGTCATTTCCCGGCCCGAGTTTCTGACCGCCTACACGCCCTACCAGCCCGAGCTGAGCCAGGGCGTACTGCAGGCGATCTTCGAATACCAGACCGTGATCTGCGAGTTGACAGGAATGGAGGTGGCGAACGCCTCGGGTTACGACGGCGCCACGGTGGCTGCCGACGCCTGCTTCATGGCCGCGCACGCGACCGGGCGCAGGAAGATCGCGATAGCCGAGGCGGTCAATCCTCAGGTCAGGCAGGTCGTGAAGACCTATGCGCCCGGTTTTGGGCTCGAAGTAGTCGAGGTGCCGCACGCAGGCGGCGTTACCGACCCCGGGCGCTTCCGGGTCGAAGCGGAGGGAGCGGCGGCGGCGATCTTCCAGCAGCCGAACTTCTTCGGTTGCCTGGAGCCGGCGCCCGATCTCGCTCGGGCCGCGTCCGACGCGGGCGCGCTGGCGGTGGCGCATGTCGATCCGCTCTCGCTCGGCGTGCTCGAAGCGCCCGGAAACTACGGCTGCCAGATCGCGATCGGCGAAGGTCAAGCGGCCGGCAACCACCTCTCCTTCGGTGGCCCGCATTTCGGCTTCCTGGCGGCGAAGAAGGAGCTGATCAGGCGTATGCCCGGTCGCATCGTCGGCGAGACGACCGACCGCCGCGGCCGTCGCGGTTTCGTCCTCACCTTCCAGACGCGCGAGCAACACATCCGGCGCGAGAAGGCGACCTCGAACATCACCACCAACCAGTCGCTCTGCGCGCTGGCCGGGCTCGTCTACCTCTCCTGGCTCGGCCCGAAGGGACTGCGCGAGCTGGGGGAGACCTGCATGGGTCTCTCGGAGCTGGTGAAGAAGAAGCTCGGTCTGCCGCCCGCCTTCGCGGCGCCCGGCTTCAAGGAGATCGCCGTCCGGCTGGGCCGGCCGGCCGAAGAGGTTGTGCGCGAGGCGAAGAAGAGGGGAGTCAACCCCGGCTATCCGCTCGGGCGCGACTACGCTGGGATGGAGGACGTCCTACTTGTCGCCGTGACCGAGAAGCGCTCGCCCGCCGATATCGAGCGGCTGTCCGAGGTGTTAGGGGAGGTGCTCGCATGAGCAACTGGCGCGAGGAGCCCCTGATCTTCGAGAAGTCCAGGCCCGGTCGCAGCGCCTCCTCGCTACCCCGCTACGAGCTGCCGCGAGCCGAGCTGCCGGCCGCGCTGGCGCGAGCCGAAGCGCCGCGCCTGCCCGAGCTGGCCGAGCCCGACCTCGCCCGGCACTTCTCGGCGCTCGCCGAGCGCAACTTCGGCGTCGACTCGGGCTTCTACCCGCTCGGCTCCTGCACGATGAAGTACAACCCGCGCCTGAACGAGCGCCTGGCAGCCCTGCCCGGCTTCGCCGACCTGCACCCGCACCAGTCGCCCGAGGACGCGCAGGGCGCGCTCGAGCTCTGCTTCCGGCTTCAGGAAGCTCTGGCGGAGATCGCCGGCCTCGATGCCGTCTCGCTCCAGCCCGCGGCCGGCGCACAGGGGGAGTTGACCGGTTTGATGCTGGTGCGCGCCTATTTCCAGGACCGGGGCGAGCTCGAGACGCGACGCAAGGTGGTCGTCCCCGACACGGCGCACGGCACCAACCCGGCCAGCGTCACCATGGCCGGCTTCGAGCTGCAGCCGGTCAAGACCGACGCGCGCGGCAATCTCGACCTCGACGATCTGCGTCGTGTGGTCGGCTCCGACACCGCGGCGTTGATGCTCACCAACCCCTCGACACTGGGTCTGTTCGAGGAGGGGATAACAGAGGTGGCACGCATCTTCCACGAGGCCGGAGCGCTTCTTTACTACGACGGCGCCAATCTGAACGCCGTCTGCGGCATCTCACGCCCCGGCGACATGGGCTTCGACATCGTCCACTTCAACCTGCACAAGACCTTCTCGACCCCGCACGGCGGTGGAGGCCCCGGTGCCGGCCCGGTGGCGGTGCGCCGCGAGCTGGAGCCGTTTTTGCCCGCCCCGGCGATCGTGCGCCGCGATGATGGAACCTTCGCGCTTGACTCCGAGCGGCCCAAGTCGGTCGGCCGGGTGCGGGGCTTCCTCGGTCCGTTCGGCGTATTCGTCAAGGCCTACGCCTTCATCCGCGTCTACGGCCCCGCTCTGAAGGAGATGTCAGAGGCGGCCGTCCTCAACGCCAACTACCTGCTTGCCCGCCTGAAGGACGTCTACGAGCTCCGCTACGACCGCCTCTGCATGCACGAGTTCGTGCTCTCGGCCTGCAAGCTCAAGCGCGAGCAGGGGATCTCGGCGCTGGATGTGGCGAAGAGACTGATGGACTACGGCATCCACCCGCCCACGATCTACTTTCCGCTGGTCGTGCCCGAGGCGCTGATGATCGAGCCGACCGAGACCGAGTCGCTGGAGACTCTCGACGCGTTTGTGGAGGCGATGCGCCGGATCGCCGCCGAGGCGGCCGAGAGTCCCGAGCTGCTGCGAGAGGCGCCGCACGATCGCCCGGTCGAGCGCCTCGATGAGGTAGGTGCGGTCAAGCGAGCGATCGTGCGTTACGAGTTCGGCGAACCAGAGCCTGACTAGACAGCCGACCGCGTGCGACGCTCACCGAGATCCTTGCGGCAGCATCGGTGGGGCACGGCGACCGCGCTACTTAACTATCACGCCGCAAAGGGTGAGGTTGGTCGAAACAACAGAGGATTGGCCCGCGGTCAGAGCGTATAGCGCTGTCGGCATCTGCGGGACTCCTGTGCCGTACTCGAGGGCGACGACCTCGCCGGTGCCGCTCTTCACACCGAGCCCCTTGAGCTGACTCTCGATGTCGGCCTGGTTGTTCGTGCAGAGATCTTGTGCCGCCCGAGCGCTCTCTACCCGCGCTGCGTAGGTGCCACCGGAGGCGAGCGCGAACTTCGGGCCGGTGCTCGACTTGCTCGAGCCGCTGCTCGATTTGCTTCCGCAGGCAGTGAGTCCTGCGGTCAGACCCAGCACTAGCATCGACACGACGAAGAACCGCTTCATCTCTCCTCCTATTTTTACTTCCGGTCGCCTCGATCTCGAGGCGCTATTCCGAAACGAGTCTTCGGACGAAAGCAAAATACACCTCTCACCGTTTTTCCAGCTCTCGCCCGAGCCGCAGGTCGTCTCT